>JBDTNK010000004.1:0-61214 GCA_039933775.1 Chloroflexota bacterium
CCTCGTTGATGTAGAACGGCGGCACCTTGCTCGGGTTGAGCACCTCGAACCGATCGACAGCGACTTCGACTTCACCGGTCGACAGCTCGACGTTCGTCGTGCCTTCAGGCCGATGCCGCACGATCCCCTCGACCTGCACGACCCACTCGTTTCGCGCTGGCTCGGCGGCGGCGTGCGCGTCCGGAGCGTCGTCGGAACTGGTGACGACCTGGGTCATCCCGTACCGGTCGCGCAGGTCGAAAAAGGTCAGGTGGCCGTGATCGCGACGGCGGTGCACCCAGCCGGCGAGCGTAACGCGCTGGCCGACGTGCTCGGCGCGCAGCTCACCACAGGTGTAGGTCCGAAAGGCTTGCGACATGGGCTCGCCATGGTACCCGAGCGATCAGGCGACGTAGTATCGAAGCCGATGAACCTGTACCTCGCGGCCATGCTCCTGTTCGCCGGCCTTGCCGCTCTCCTGATCGCGCTCGGCCCGTCCTTGCTGCCGCTCGGGCTGCAGCGGTCGCTCGCGGCGCTGCTCATCGGGCTGCTGGCGGGGTTCGCGACGATTGCGCTCCCGATGCTGATGCTTCCTGCGTTTGCGATTGGCAGCATCCTGTCGATGAACTACGTCCGCAACGGCCGGCTGCGCGACACAGGGCTGCTACTCGCAGGCGCGGGGCTCGTGTGGACGACGGTATGGGGCCGGAATGCCTGGAACGCGGCCGTCGACCCGGCAGTCACCAGCAGCGATGCCGGCTTCTTCCTGGCGATCGGCGTCGGGATGCTCGTGGGCGGTGTCGCTTTCATCATCCGCCCTGCGGCAGCTCGCCGCCCGAGGGCTTGACACCGGCACTGCTGGTCAGGCGTCGGGCGATATATCAGTAGTGATATAGCCGCCAACGGCCTTTGCCCCTACCCGCGACAGGACTCCCAAGGCCGGCCCGATGCGCCGGCGTCAGGCGCCAGTGCTTTAGGTGAGCCCTCCAAAGGCAAGCTCGCCTGTGCTGACGATCCGCTCGAGCTGCTCGACCACTGCTGCGGGGGCGGGCATGGCGTCGATCTCCGCACGCACGAGACCGGCATTCCGGCGATAGGCTGGCTCCTGTAGGACCGTTCGCACCTCGTCCGCGATGGCTTCCGCGCCAGCAGCATCGGGCCGCAGGGAGCGACCTGATCCACTGCGCTCGACGCCCTCGGCGTTGCGGAACTGGTCGGCTGCCTGCGGGAGGCAGACCTGCGGCACGCCATGACCCAATCCAGCCAGAACCGTCCCCGAGCCGCCGTGAGACACGACCGCGGCGCAGCGTGGCAGGACGGCGGTCTGGGCGACGTAGCGCTCGACCGTGACGTTCGTCGGCTGGCGACCGAGCAGCGCCGGATCGTTGTCCGGGCCGACCGTCACGAGCACGCGCACCGCCAGGGAGGCAACGGCATCAACCGCGGCCTTGAAGCGCGCCGCACGGTTTTGGACCGTTCCGAGCGTCACGTAGACGAGCGGTGCGGCCGACTCAACCTCCAGCCCCTCCGGCAGCCGCTCCGGATCCGGGCCAGCCCATGGCACCGGACGCAGCCGCAAGATCCGGGAGATGTGCTCGAGCGGCACGGTCTGGATCAGAGACGGACAGATGTCGAGGTAGGCCGACCGGTAGCAGCCGGCGTACGGAGGCTGAGCGCGGCCGTGGTCGACCCACAGCGGCGCGACGTACGCACCGGCTTCCTGCACCACGGAGGGCGGCGTGGCACCCCCGAACGAGTGCGTCACGCACGGCCTGTCGAGCACGGCAGCGACGAGTGGCGCGGCAAGCTCGCCCTGTTCGTGGATGAGCAGGTCCGGCGCCCAAGCCGTCGCCAGCGGCAGCAGATCGGCCAGCATCCGTGGCGTGGCGGCGCCTCCAAAGAGACGAGGAAACATGTATTCGCCCATCTCGTCCGGCCGCACATCCGACGCGGCCGCGACGAGCGCATCTCGCGCGCGGATATGCTCGGCATGCGTCAGTCCCGCGGGCACGACCTCGATGCCGGCTGCTGCGATGAGCGGGCTCGCCTCGCTGGTGGTCGCCCACAGCACCGTGTGGCCGGCAGCCTGCAGCGCGCGGGCCAAGGGCACCATCGGAAAGATGTGCCCGTAGCCCGATGTCGACGAGATCAACACCCGCACCGGGCTAGCCCTCGGTGACGATCCGCGCCACGTCGGCGAGGTCAAGCCCATCGCGCTGCTCGCCGCTGTCAAGGTCCTTCAACGCCAGCCGTTCCGGCTCGGAGTCGAGGATCACGGCCCAGCGCGCACGGTGCTTCGCGGCCGACTCGAGCTGCTTGCCGAGCTTGCGCGAGCTGCCGTCGGCGCGCACCGCGATGCCCGCGTCGCGCAACCGCGTGGCGGCCAGCAGCCGTACGACAGCCGGTCCGTCCCCGACCACCGCAACCAGCGGCTGCTCCGCTGCCAGCGCAACGCCCTGCGCCTCCATCGCCAGGATCGTTCGGTCGAGGCCGATGCCGAAGCCGATCCCCGGCGTCAGTCGCCCCCCGAGCAGCTCCACGAGGCCGTCGTAGCGTCCCCCACCGCCCAGCGCGTCCTGCTGCCCCTCGCGGTCGGGGGCGAAGAACTCGAAGCTGGTGCGCGTGTAGTAGTCGAGCCCGCGCACCAGCCGGTGGTCGATCTCGTGCGGCAGTGCCAATGCATCGAGCAGCGCCAGGACGCCGTTGAAGTGCTCGCGGCATGGGTCGCACAGGTGATCGATCGAGCGCGGTGCCCCGGCCGTGAGCTCGGCATCGAGCCCCTTGTCGTCGAGCACGCGCAGCGGGTTCACGTGCAGCCGCCGACGTGAGTCATCGGTCAGTTGGCTCTGGTGGGCGCTGAAATAGTCGATGAGCGCCTCGCGGTAGGCGGGACGGCAGACGGCATCGCCGATCGAGTTGACGTGCGCCGTGACCCCGACCACGCCGACCTCGTCGTAGAAGCGCAGCGCCAGCTCGATCAGCTCGGCATCAACCGCCGGGCCGACATCGCCGATGACCTCCACGTCCCACTGCGTGAACTGACGGTAGCGGCCCGCCTGCGGACGGTCGTAGCGGAACATCGGGCCGATCGTCGTGAGGCGCAGCGGTCCGGGCCGCACGTGCATGCCGTGCTCGATGTAGGCGCGGACGATGCCGGCGGTCGGCTCCGGACGCAGCACCCACTCGGCCCGTTCCTCGTCGCTGCCGCGCGCACCGCTGACGCGGAACATCTCCTTCTCCACGGCATCGCTCGACTCGCCCAAGCCACGGGAGAAGAGCTCGGCACGCTCGAAGAGCGGAATCTCGATGCGCTCGAGGGCGTAGCGCCGGCTCAGGTCGCGGGCAACCGCCTCGACCCGGTTCCAGGCGGGCGCCGCTTCGGGCAGCACGTCGCGCGTGCCGCGCGGAGCGGTGACCTTGGTTGCCATCGGCGCCAGTCTAGCGGCGCGGGAGAACTGTCAGTGGACCTCTCGCGTCACGCTCGTCACGTCATGGAGGCGCTCGATGCGGCTCAGCACCTTGGAGAGCTGCTGCAGCGAGGTGACCTTGAGGGTGACGGTGATGGCGGCCATGCCATCGGACCGCACGCCGACCGAGGCGGCCACGATGTTGACCTTGTACTCGGCCACCACGTTCGTGACCTCGTTGAGCAGCCCCGGCCGGTCGAGCGCCTCGATGAGCACGGTGATCGGATAGGTCTGCTGCCCGGCGATCTCCCAATCGACCTCGATCAGGCGCTCGATGTCGCGCTCTGACAGAACCGATGGGCAGGACGCGCGATGGATTGTCACGCCCTTGCCGCGGGTGACATAGCCAACGATGTCGTCGCCGGGAATCGGCGAGCAGCATTTCGCGAAGCGCACCAGCAGGTCGCCGACGCCCTTCACCTTAACGCCGGTCGTCGACGGCGCCGCCGGCGGCGCCTCCTCGGGCAGGGTGATCGCGACGTCATCGTGGATCTCGAGCTTGGAGACGACGCTCGCCGAGCTCACCGCGCCGTAGCCGATCGCGGCATAGAAATCGTCGAGCTCGCGGAACCGAAGGTGAGCGGCGATATCGGTCACCTTGGCCAGGTCCACCGTCTGCAGCGTCTCGTGAGCGAGGCGCCGCAGCTCGCGGTCCAGCAGCTCACGGCCCTGGGCAATGTTCTCGTCGCGCTGCTGGCGCTTGAACCACTGCCGGATCTTCTCCTTGGCGTGACTGGTCCGGACGATGTTCATCCAGTCGCGCGACGGGCCGTGCGCGGCCTTGGTGGTGATGACCTCGACGATGTCGCCGTTGCGCAGCCGGTAGTCGAGAGGCACCAGCCGGTTGTTGACCTTGGTGCCGATGCAGCGATGGCCGACATCGGTATGGATGCGGTAGGCGAAGTCCAGGGCGGTGGCGCCGGCCGGCATGTCCTTCACGTCGCCCTTCGGGGTGAAGACGAAGACCTGGTCCTGGAAGACGTCGAGCTTGAGGCCCTCGACGAACTCGGTGGCATCGGCCACCTCGCGCTGCCAATCCATCAGCTGGCGCACCCAGGCCAGCTTCTCGTCGTAGCGACGATCGCCGCGACTGCCCTCCTTGTAGCGCCAGTGGGCGGCGATGCCGGCCTCCGCCACCTCGTGCATCTGGCGCGTCCGGATCTGAACCTCCAGCGGCTTGGCTTCGGGACCGATGACCGCGGTGTGCAGCGACTGGTACATGTTCGCCTTTGGCATGGCGATGTAGTCGTCGAACTGGCCCGGAATCGGGCGCCACAGCGAGTGCACCACGCCCAGCGCGGCGTAGCAGTCCTTGACGTCCTCGACCAGGACGCGGATGGCGTGCAGGTCGTAGATCTCGCTGAACTCCGCGGATTTGCGCTCCATCTTCTTGTGAATCGAGTACAGGTGCTTGGGCCGGCCGCTGATGTCGGCGTTCAGGCCGACTTTGCCGAGCTCCTTGCGCAGGATGCTGATGCTGCGGCTGATGAATCCCTCGCGCGACCGGCGACGATCGGCCAGCATGGCGACGAGTTGGCGGTACTTGTCGGGCTCGATCTCCTTGAAGGCAAGATCCTCGAGCTCCCACTTGACCTGCCACATACCGAGCCGATGCGCCAGCGGGGCGTAGATCTCCATCGTCTGGCGCGCGATGCGGGCACGCTTCTCGGGCGTCAGGTACTCGAGCGTGCGCATATTGTGCAGCCGGTCGGCGAGCTTGATGACCACCACGCGCACGTCCTCGGCCATGGCGAGGAACATCTTGCGGATGTTCTCCGCCTGCTGCTCTTCGACCGATCGCGCGCTGCCGAACTTGCTGAGCTTGGTGACCCCGTCGACCAGCTGCGCCACCTCGCGCCCGAATCGCTTCTCGATATCGGCGATCGTGACGTCGGTGTCCTCGGGCACGTCGTGCAGCAGGGCGGCGGCGATGGTCTCGGCGTCGAGCTGCAGCCCGGCGAGGTAGTGCGCGACTGCCACCGGGTGGATGAGGTACGGCTCGCCCGAACCGCGCAGCTGCCCCTCGTGCGCCTCGGCGGCCAGCTCATGAGCACGTTCAATGAGACCGACGTTGATCGTCGGCCGATGTCGACGCGCCTCCGCGACGACGTCCTCGATCGTGAGCGAGCCCGACGCTCCTCCGTTGCCGGTGATCCGGTGGACCACCGCGGCCGGCGCCGCTCGCAAGCGTGCCAGCTGGCTCATGCTCGCGATCGTAGCACGCGCCACGCTCGCGTCCGCCGGGCGCTCAGGCGTCGGATGAGTCCGATGGCGGCGCCTCGCGGCCCAGGATCTTCAGACGCAGCCGCTGGGCGCGGCCATATACAGGAATGGCAGCGCGCAGCGCCAGGTCGACCGGCGCACGGAGGGCCAGGTCGCGAGCCCCGACGTACGCGACCTCCCGGCCGCCGAAGCCCATTTTGAACTGCGCGATGCCGCCGGTCGCGATGCCCCAGAAGTCGTAGGTCTCGTAGCCTTCTGCCTTGAAGTCAGCAATGGCAGCCCACTTGAGCAGGTAGTTGGCGCGCGACTCCGCGCCCACGTCGGTCATGCCACCGTACGCCTCGACGGCGCGCTTGCCGCAGGTGAAATGGAAGATCGTCGCGACGCGCTCGCCATCGATCGTCGCGAAGCTGAGCCGGCAACGGCCGGCCGGCGCGAAGATCGACCAGACGCGCTCGTAGTAGTACGGCATGCGCGCCACGAAGCCGGCGCGATCGGCGGTCAGGTTGTAGATGCGGTTGAAGTCACCGAGCGCCGCCCTGGCCATGTCCGGATCGGTCGTGCCGTCGATGCGCTCGATCGTCACGCCGGCACGCTCCGCCTTGTTCACGTACTGCCGATGCTTGCGCCGCATCCCCGCGCGCAGCTCGTCGATGGAGGATCCCAGATCCAGGAGGCGCGTCGTGGGCGGCTGCACCTTGGCCGCGGCGCGCCATGGCGCAGCGTTCAGCGCGGCACCGTACGCGTCGTCGGAGGTCGTCTCCGGATCGGTGCGCACCGTCGCGATCCGCTCTGCCCTGCCCAGGCCGCGCAGCGCGGCGACGAGCGCGGCGCGCACCCACGGGTCGTCCAGCTGACCGATGGGTCCGCGCGGCACGTACGCCAGCCGCCAGCCGATGAGCGGCACCGCCCGCAGGAGGAGCTGCGCCCCGGCGAGCGGCTCTCCGCGGCGCGGCCCGACGAGCAGGCGGACCGGCTGCCAGCCACCCATGGCGCGCAGCTCGCCCCACTCCCACAGCTGCGGGAAGGCGTGGTACGCAGCAGTGTCCACGAAGGCGTTCCAGGCGTCGCGATCGGTCTCGCGCCAGGCGTGCAGGTCGTTCGTCATGCCTCCGGAGCGTACCCCGCCGCGCGCAGCGCACGTCGGGCGGCGGCGCGATCGTCCCACGGGCGCTTGGTGCCGCCGTAGATCATCGACGCCTCGTGGCCCTTGCCGGCCAGCAGCAGCACGTCGTCCGGCCGCGCCATGCCGATCGCGGTCGCGATGGCCTCGTCACGATCGTCCACCACCCAGAGCGTCTCGCCGTCGCGCGCGCCTGCCGCCCGCGCGCCAGCCGCGATTTCCTCGTTGATGCCGCGCGGGTCCTCCAGGCGCGGGTCCTCGTCGGTGACGATGACGAGGTCGGCGCGTTCGGCCGCCACGCGGCCCATCGCCGGGCGCTTGGCGCGATCCCGCTCCCCCGCCGAGCCGAAGAGGACGATCAGCCGGCCAGCGGCGAGCGGGCGGAGGACGTCGAGCACCTTGCGCAGGGAATCGGCCGTATGTGCGTAGTCGACGATGACGCCGAACGGTTGCCCAACCGCGATCGTCTCCATCCGTCCGGGCACGCCTGAAGTCCTCTCGAGCGCCGCGGCGGCCGTCGCCACGTCGAGCCCCAGCGCCTCGACCACGCCCAGCGCCGCCAGCGCGTTCGACACGTTGAATCGGCCCGGCAGGGGCAGGCGGACCGCATCGCTCCAGCTCGGCGCGGCGAGCTGGAATCGCGTCCCGGCGGCATCGGCGATCAACACGCTGGCGCGAAGGTCCGCATCGGTCTCGATGCCATAAGTCAGCACCCGGTCGCGCGCCCGCTCGCGGAAGTAGCCGAAGCTCGCATCGTCCGCGTTCAGCACCGCGATCGGCGCCTCCTCGACGAGCTTCGCCTTGGCCGCCCGGTACGCCTCGAGCGTGCCGTGGAACTCGAGGTGCTCGCTCGTCACGGTCGTCACGACCCCGACGTCGAAGCGACAGTTGCGCGTGCGCTCCAGCGCCAGGCCGTGGCTGGTGGCCTCCATCACCACGCTGTCGTTGCCGGCGACGACCATGGCCGCCAGCAGCTCCTGCAGCTCGAGCGCCTCGGGCGTCGTGGTGCGATCGACGTTCAGTTGCCGCTCATCGCCGACCGTCACGAAGACCGTGCCGATCTCGCCGGGACGACGACCGGTGGCTCGCAGCACGTCGGCGGTGAGCGCCGCGGTGGTCGACTTGCCATCGGTGCCGGTGATGCCGATGACGGCCAGCCGCTCCGACGGCCGACCGAACCAGGCGTCGGCCGCATCCGCCAGCGCCCGGCGGCTGCGATCCACGACCAGCTGCGGCAGCGCCGCCTCGACGATCTCGCGTTCAACGACGAGGCCCACCGCTCCACGCTCGACGGCCTGCGGCACGTAGTCATGCCCGTCGACATGCACACCGTGGACGGCGAAGAAAACCGTGCCCGGCTGCACGTCGCGCGAATCGTAGGCCAGGCCACGGACCTCCCCCACGGGCAGGCCACGCACCCGCTCGGGACCGATGACATCGGTGAGCTGGCCCAGGCCCATGCTGCGCGGCTGGCTCATCGGTGCAGGCGGCGCACGATGCCGCGCAGCCCGGCGCGGGCCTGCCCGACCGCGGCACGCAGGCGATACAGCCGCGGGCTGATCACGATGTCCCAGGTGCCCGCCCAGCGCACCTCGCTGCCGCCGAAGCCCTTCTTGAACAGTCCGACGCCGTACCAGGGATGCTGCGCGTCGGCGCCGGATGGCGCGACGCCCCACAGGTCGTGGAGGAGAACGCCACGGTCGCGTGCGTACCGCATCATCTCCCACTGCAGGGCATACGTCGCGTAGCGCTTCGCCTCGCCGCGTTGCTCGCGCGTGGAGCCGGCGAACAGGTAGAACGACCGATCGCCCTCGATCGCGAGCATCCCCGACGCCAGCAGCTCCTCCCCGCGGCGCGCCTCGAAGATCGACGCCACGCCTCCGCCGCCAAGCGCCTGCCAGGCGAGCCGGTAGCGGCGCAGCCCGGGCATCGGGAAGCCCGCGCGTCGCTGGGTCTGGCCCACCAGCTCGTGGAGCCGATCGATGGCCGACAGGTCGCCCACGTCATCGATCCGATGCACCTCGACGCCCTCGCGATCGGCACGGCGCACCGCGTAGCGCGTGTCCTTGTCGAACGCGGCGATCAGCGTCTCGTCGTCGGCCAGCGGCACGATCCGCGTCTGCCCGACCTGGATCGTCGCGCCCGCGCGTCGCAGGCCACGGTTCACGAATGCTGCGAGCTCCGGTGCGCGGGCCGCGAGGCGCGGCTCGAGCTTCACGGCCAGCGCGCCGTCGGCGTGCGCCGCGGCGCGCAGACCCGTCACCATCGCGCCGAGCCGCTCGCCAGCTGCTTCGTGGCCATAGTCGAGCACCGGTCCATGCGGCACGTACCACATCGAGCGCCCCAGCGGCAGGCGCCGGACCTGTGCGGCCACGATGCCGACCGTCGTGCCGTCCTGCTCCAGCACGAAGCGGCGCTGCGGCTCGCCGTCGTGGGCTGCCACGACCGCCCAGCCCCAGTCGTGCAGGAAGTCGCCGCTGTGCGTGGCGCCCAGGAACGCCTGCCACGCCGCTTGGTCGGCTGCGACCACCGGCCGGAACTGAAGGCTCATGTCGCGCCGCTGCCGTCCGACACTCGGCGTGCGCGAGGATGCGCGTCCCGGTAGGCGCTGCGCAGTGCCGCGTCGGAGAGATGGGTGTAGATCTGGGTCGTGGCCAGGCTCGCGTGGCCGAGCAGCTCCTGCACCACCCGCAGGTCCGCCCCTCCTTCGAGCAGGTGCGTCGCGAACGAGTGCCGCAGGGTGTGTGGTGATGTGGTCACCGGCACGCCGGTCTCCCGCACCCAGTGCTCCACGATGAGCCGTGCCCCGCGGGCCGTCAGCGGGCCGCCACGCGCGTTGAGGAAGACGCGATCGTGCGCGACGGCGCCGGCCCGTGCGGCGAGCATCGGTCGCGCGTCACGCAGGTACGTCGCCATCGCGGCCGCGGCGGGCTTGCCGAAGAGCAGCTCGCGCTCACGATTGCCCTTGCCGAGGACGCGCAGGCGGCGGCGTCCCAGGTCCAGGCCGGCATGCGACAGGCCGGCGAGCTCCGAGATCCGCATGCCGGTCGCGTACAGCAGCTCGAGCAGCGCATGGTCGCGCTGCGCGCGCGCGGCTGCGAGGCCGTTGCCGGCGGTCGCGCGCTGCGGCCCCTCGACGAGGCGCTCCGCCGCTTCGGCGTCGAGGACCGATGGCAGCCGGCCCGGGCGCTTCGGCGCGCGCAGCGCCGCCGTCGGGTCGCTGCGCACCGTGCCGTCGCGCACGGCGTCGCGGTAGAAGGTGCGCAGCGCCGAGAGCTTGCCGCCGACTGTCGAAGCCGACAGCGATCGATCGGCGAGCTCGCCGAGGTAGCGCATCAGGGCGCTACGCGACGGCGCCTGCCACGGGGCTCCCTGGCGTTCCATGGCGCCGAGGAACTCGGCGATGTTGCGGCGGTACTCGATGATCGTGCGCGGCGACGCGTTGCGCGCAGCCAGGTGCGCGAGGAAGCGCTCGAGCGTCGCTGCAGCGGCGGCATCCACGCGGATCGGCTCGGAGCGGCCGGGTTCAGCCACTCCGCGGCGTGCGGCGGGTGCTCGCGCGACGCTTGCCGGCGGCGCGGCGCGGCGTTCCGCTGCCGGCTGGGCGACGCGATGCCGCGGCGACGACCGCAGCCTCCCCGCCCGCGGCGACCTCCGCGCCTGCGGCGGCCTCCCCGTCGGCGGGAACTTCGGTCCCGGGCCTGTGCGAGGTCGCGTAGTCACAGTCGGGGTATCGGTCGCAGGCATAGAAGGTCCGGCCTCGCCGGGTCCGCTTCGAGACGACCGTGCCCTGGTTGCACTGCGGGCACGTGCCGAACTGCTCGGGCGGCGGCCCGTCCTTCTTGATGTAGCGGCAGTCAGGATACCGGTCGCAACCGACGAACGGTCCGAACCGGCCACGCTTGGCGGCCAGCTTGCCCTCGCCGCATTGCGGGCAGGTCTCGCCCACGCCTTCGAGCTGCGACTCATCGCCCTCCTCCCCCGGGAGCGGCTGCGTGTACTTGCACTCCGGATACCCGGCGCAGCCCAGGAACCAGCCGTTGCGGCCGAAGCGCTTGATGAGCATGTCGCCCTTATCGCCGGTGAGCGGACACGGGATGTCGGTGACCTCGATCTGCTTCTCGATCGTGGCCTTGCCCTCGATCACCTTGGCCGCGAACGGTCCGTAGAAG
Organism: Chloroflexota bacterium; assembly: GCA_039933775.1. Lineage (GTDB taxonomy): Bacteria > Chloroflexota > Limnocylindria > QHBO01 > QHBO01 > JBDTNK01. The sequence continues at coordinate 10,965 of JBDTNK010000004.1, forward strand.
TCGCGCACCATCGGGATCCACTCGTGCTCGCCGCGGGCGACGTCGTCGAGCTCGCCCTCCATCTTCGCGGTGAACTCGTAGTCAACGATGTTGGGGAAGTGCTCGACCAGCATGTCGGTCACGCGAAAGGCGGATTCCTGGGGGAAGAGGCGGCGCTCCTTGACCTCCACGTAGCCCCGGTCGCGGATGGTGGAGACGGTCGGCGCGTAGGTCGACGGGCGGCCGATGCCGTGCTCCTCGAGCTCCTTGATGAGCGATGCCTCGGTGAAGCGCGGAGGCGGCTGGGTGAAGTGCTGCTCCGACTCGAGGTCGTTGAGGCCCAGCGGCTCGCCATCGGTCAGCTCAGGCAAAATGGCGAGGCGCTCGTCTTCCTCCTCGTCGCGGCCCTCGACGTAGACCGCCTGGTAGCCGTCGAAGATCCGCTTGCTGGCTCCCACGTGCAGCGTGTAGCGCCCGGCTTCGACGTCCACGCCGACCTGGTCGAAGCGCGCCGGCGCCATCTGGCTGGCAACGGCACGCTGCCAGATGAGCTCGTACAGGCGGTACTCCTCCGGCTTGAGATGGCCCTGCACCGATGCCGGCGTGCGGCTGAAGCTGCTGGGCCGGATTGCCTCGTGCGCCTCCTGGGCGCCCTTGCTCCGAGCCCGATACGTGTTCGGGCGCGACGGCACGAAGTCCGCGCCGTAGCGCTGGCCGATGAGCTCGCGCGCCTCGGCCACCGCGCTGGCTGCGATCGCCACCGAATCGGTTCGCATATAGGTGATGAGTCCCGCCTGCCCGTCCGAGAGGCGGACACCCTCGTAGAGGCGCTGCGCCACGCTCATGGTGCGCTTGGCGCTGAAGCTCAGCTTGCGCGAGGCCTCCTGCTGCAGCGTGCTCGTCGTGAACGGTGGCGACGCGCTGCGCTTGCGCTCGCTGCGCGTGACGCTCGCCACGCGGTACGCGGCTGCGCGGAGCGCTGCCTCGTGCTCCTCGGCCTGCTGCTGGGAGCTGACGACGGCCTTTTCGCCGTCGATCCTGGTGAGCTGCGCGACGAACGTTGCGCCGCCGCTTTGGCGCTGCAACGTGGCGGCGATGCTCCAGTACTCCTCCGCCACGAACGCGCTGATCTGGCGCTCGCGGTCGACCACGAGCCGCACGGCGACGCTCTGCACGCGCCCCGCGGTGAGGCCGCGCCGAATCTTGCTCGCCACGAGCGGGCTCAGCTTGTAGCCGACCAGGCGGTCGATGACGCGGCGTGCCTGCTGGGCGTTGATGAGATCGAGGTTGAGCGCCCGCGGATGCTCGAATGCGGCATCGATCGCCGACTTCGTGATCTCGCTGAAGGTCACGCGCCGAATCCGCTCGTCGGACAGGCCCGCGTGCTGCGCGATGTGCCATGCGATCGCCTCGCCCTCGCGGTCGAGGTCCGTCGCCAGCCAGACGTGATCGGCCTTGCGAGCCAGCTCGGTCAGGCGATCAAGCTCCTTGCGCCGGTCGGTGAGCGGCACGTACTCCACGGCAAAGTCGCCCTCGACGTCCACGCCGAGACGCCGCTTCGGGAGATCACGGACGTGACCGAAGGACGCAACGACCTGGTAGCCGGGGCCGAGATAGCGTTCGATGGTGCGGGCTTTCGCCGGTGACTCGACGATGACGAGATCGTTGGCAGGCCGCTTCGGGGTGGGTGTCGACATCGGGGACGGAGTGTAGCACCGGCCTCGCAACCGGCCCTTATCGCGCCATTAGCTCCTGAGACGACCATGCCGCCCTAGGGCGGCATGGTCGAGAGTGGTCGCGGTTGCGGTTCGCGTCAGCCGACGAAATCCCAGGTGATGATGACCGTGGCACCGGCCTGGGCAATTCCCACCCCCATCCGCGAGAAGCTGGGGCTGAGAATGTTGCCGATGTGGTTCCACTGCCCCGGATACGGCTCGGCCATGAACTGCGCGTGGCACCAGTTGAGCGTGTCGACGACGCTCATGCCGTTGTAGTAGCACTGGTTCTCGCCCGATGCGCCGAAGCTCACACCGCCGGCTGCCAGCCGCTGCTCCCGCGTCCGGCCATCCAGCGAGGTATGGCTGAAGTAGCCGTTCGCGGCCTGGTCGGCGGCATGCGCCTGCGCGACCGCCGAGACCGCCCCGTCGAGGGCCAGAGCGCCAAATCCATACGCAGCACGCGCCGCGTTGACCTGGTTGAGCGCGTACTGCACCGCGTCGCCGCTCGGCGCGGCCACCGGAACCGCCGGACGCGGTGCCGCCGGCGCCACCGGGGCAGCGCGCTGGGTGACCGCGACATCGACCGGCGCGGCGGGGACCGAGGTGAACTTGTACGAGGTCTCAACCGCGTTGCCGTCGGAATCGAGCGCACCGCTGCCGAGCTCCAGCTCGAACTGGCGTCCCGGCGGGAAGTCGGCATCACCGATGAAGGTGAGCTGCGTGCCCTCGTCGTTCCAGCTCAGGTTTCCGCCCACGAGGCCAACCGCCGATCGATCCCAGAGCGCGAAGGCACGGTCGACCGAATCGGTGTTCATGGGTGCGCTGAACCACAGCTGCAGAACGTTGCCGCTCACGTCGGCCTGGTCCGCCGCCGGGACGCTCCGCACGACCTGCGCGCCCACGCGCGTTGTGAAGCTGAACACCGGGTCTCCGCCGACGCGGTTGCCGAGTGCATCGCGGGCCTCCGCCACGCTGACCGAGTAGCGCGCATCGGCCTCGAAGGCGGTCTCCGGCGTGAAGGTGACCTGGTTGCCGTTCCACGAGAAGGATCCATCGACGCTGGGCGTTATGGCGAAATGCTCCTCGACATCGGCCTGGTCCATCGGGACGCTGAACCCGAGCGTGACCGCGGTACGCCGGCTGACCCCCGCCTTCGTGTTGGGAGGAGGTGCCAGGGCGGCAGCCGCCTCATCGGCTCGAGAGCCGGCCTCGAGCAGCGCCTTGGGTTGCTTGTCAAAAGCATCAGCGGCCGGGGCGTTCACCGTTACCTGGAAGCCAGCGACAATCGGCGCGGTCTGCGTCGTGAAGCTGTAGCGCGTGGTCTTGCCGAGTGGCAGTCCAGACGCCGTGGCCGCGGCCCCCGGGACAAGCACCAGGTAGCGCTCGTCGGTGGACCAGCGTCGGCTGGGCGTCAGCTCGACGCTCCTGCCGTCCGCGCTCCACGTCGTGGCGAACGGGGTTTCGGGCAGCACCCGCAGGCCGGCGTCGACCGACGCGGGGTTCATGGGCGTGTTGAAATTTATGCGGATGGCATCGTTGGAGGGAATCGCCATGCCGACGTTCGCGGGAAGCAGCGACGCAGGCGCAACCTCCGGCATGGGCCGGCTGGCCTGGCTGACCGCCTGCTGCGAAAGGCCAAGGACGATGGCCAGTGCGAGCGCCACGACCGAGGTACGGGTCACGGCGCTGTGTCGGCGGATCAGGGTGGGCAGCGATTCGAATCGGGCGGACAGAGCCGCGCTCGCACTTCGGATCGAACGCAATAGACACAAGCTCCTGTTGGGGGTTTTCATCCGCGAGCACGTGCGGATTGACCCCTCTGGGTCTGCGGAAGTATAGCCCGATCGTCCCGGTGTGTCAGGCTGGCGCGTCGCTCGCCGAGGGTGCATCTGCCTTCACCGCCTCTCGATCGATGCGTCGCGCGACCACCGTCGGATGGAATGTCACGCCGCCATACGAGGTCACGAGGCCTCGTGCCTCGAGCAGCGTCAACGTGCTGGCGACCGCTCCGGGAGCAAGCCTGGTGGGCTCGAGCAGCTCCTCGATCGAGGCGCTGCGACGCAGCAGCGTCTGGAGCACGAGCCCCTCGCTCTCTGACAGCGACGCCACGCTGATCGGGCCGCTCGGGCGGTGGACGCCAACCTGGTGCAGGAGCGCCGCGGGTGACGTGATGAGGTCCGCCTGACGATCGGCGATCAGTCGATTCGGTCCTTCGGAATTCGACGCGCCCATGGGTCCCGGCACCGCGTACAGGACGCGCCCGTAGTCGATGGCGGCCTGCGCTGTGAGCAGCGCCCCCGATCGATTCGGCGCCTCGACCACGACGACGGCCGACGCGAGCCCGGCAATGATCCGGTTGCGGCGTGCGAAATCGGGCCTGCCGATGGACTGACCGGGACCGATCTCGGTCACCAGGGCGCCGCCGGTCGCCACCAGCCGCCGAGCGAGCTCGCGATGGCGAGGCGGATAAATCCGCCCCAGGGGTGACGGCAGCACCGCGATGCTGCGCCCACCCGCGTCGAGGGCGGCGCGATGCGCCTCGCCGTCGATCCCCAACGCCAGGCCAGAGACCACGACCGCGCCAGCCCGGCCGAGCTCGTCGGCGAGATGCGCCGCGGCGGCCCGCCCGTAGCCGCTCGCTCGTCGCGTGCCCACGATCGCGACGCAGGTCGCATCGAATGCCTCCAGGTCGCCTGCCGCGTAGAGCACCGCCGGACGAGGATCGACGTCGGTCAGCGCCCGCGGGTAGCTGTTGTCGAGCGCTGTCAGGATCACGCCGCCAACGCCCATGGTCATGCGCGAGACGCGGCGCGCGACCGTCTCGGCGCCGTCCCGCAGCAGCCGACGCAGCACCGCCGCGGTGTCGGGCGCCTGGCGCGCCATCAGCGGCAGCAGTCGCTCCCCCGCCTCCCACGCGCCCCGGGCGCTGCCGAACGCATGGAGCAACCGTGCAAACGTCACGGGGCCCATCCCCGGCAGCGTCTGCAGGGCGATCCAGTACGCGCGCTCGGCACCGACGTCGAGCGCGGCGAGGTCGAGCGTTCGCCAGTCGCCGCGCGCGTGGTGCTGCCCCTCGCTCGCAGCACGTTCATCGCGCGGATCCCCGCCGAGCGGGCCGGCGTCGCTGACACCGATCACGGCGCCACCTTGGCGGGCCGATAGGTGAGCGCCTCCTGGACATGCCGCGCCGCGATCCGATCCACACCCTCCAGATCCGCCGCGGTGCGGGCGACGCGCAACGCGAGCACCAGTCGCCGGCGCGAAACGCCGAGCTGCCGCCCGAATGTCTCCAGGCGCGCCGCCACGCCGGCCTCGGTGCCGCTGGCAAGCAGCTCGCTCATCGACAGCTCGGCGTTCGGGCGCCCGGCACGCCACGCCTGGCGCTCGACCGCCACACAGACCCGCGCCGCGACGGATCGCGTTGGCTCGCTGCCGGTTCGGCGCGCGCCGAATCCCGCCTCGCCCAGCGTCACGAACAGGTCGATGCGATCCCGTAGCGGGCCGCTCAGGCGGGCCGCGTAGCGCCGTGCCGCCCCATCCTCGCAGCTGCAGTTCCCACCGTCCGCGTTCCGCCAGCCACACGGACAGGGGTTGTATGCAGCGAGCAGCTGGAACCTCGCGGGCAGGCGCAACGCGCCCTCGGCGCGCGCGATCGTGACGCTTCCCAGCTCGAGCGGCTGGCGGAGCGCCTCGAGCGCATCCGCGCGGAACTGGAGGAGCTCGTCGAGCAGCAGGACTCCACGGTGCGCGAGGCTCGCCTCACCGGGGCGGACCTGCGCGCCACCGCCGACCAGGCCCTGCGTCGAGACCGTATGGTGCGGCGCCCGGACCGGCCGCGCCGCGGTCACCGGCGTGCGACGGTCGAGCAGACCGGCAACCGAGTAGATCCGGCTGACCTCGATCGCCTCGTCGTCACCCAGTGGCGAGAGCAGGCCAAGCGCCGCCCGCAGCAGCAGCGTCTTCCCCACCCCCGGCGGCCCGCACAGCGCCAGCGCATGCCGTCCCGCCATGGCCAGCTCAACCGCGCGCCGCGCCGATGACTGGCCGATCACCTCCTCGAGATCCGGGATCTCGCCAGCGGGCGCCGAGACCGCGCTGCGTGCGGGTTGCTGCGCCGCGAGGCTGCGCACACCGGCGAGGTGCGCGACCGCGTCCCCCAGCGTGGCGGCGGGACGCACGGTCACGCCGTGCACGACCGCGGCCTCGCCGCCATTGGCAAGCGGCACGATTGCCTCCCGGATGCCAGCCCCACGCGCCGCATCGACGAGGGCGATGACGCCGGCGATCGGTTGCAGCTGTCCATCAAGCGCCAGCTCGCCAAGCAGCAGGACGTCCTCGTGCTGGACCTTCAGCTGCCCGGAGGCTGCCAGGATTCCGATGCCGATGGCGAGATCGTGCGCGGTCCCCTCCTTCTTGAGGTCTGCCGGCGCCAGGTTCACCGTCATGCGGCGCGCCGGCAGCTCGAACCCGCCGTTGCGCAGGGCGCTGCGCACCCGCTCGCGAGCCTCGAGCACGGCACTCCCCGCCAGCCCCACGATCGTGAGCCCCGGCAGCCCAAAGGCCACGTCGACCTCGACGCGCACCAGCACGCCGTCGATCCCCAGGATCGAGGCACTGAGCATGCGTGCCAGCACGGCGTCTCCTCGTGGGAGGCGCAGCAGCTGACGATCTGAGCAGGTGCCGGCCGCCCGCCTGCTCGCCTCCCAACTACCAGCGGCGACCGGCGTTGCGCAGGCTAACGAGCAGCGCTTATCGGGCCGTTAGCGGCCAGTTACCCGAAGCTTCCGGCTGAGCGCAGCGTCAGCTGCCGACGGCGACAGCCTCGGCGGCGAGCGCCTTGTCGAGCGCGCGCGAACTCGGTCACGCTGCGCCTCAAGGCCCATCGGTCGCTCGTCGCGCCCACTGTCAGGGTGTCCACTGAGACCGGTCAACTCCAACCCAAGGATCCCGCGCGGCGGCGCCGGCCGGTTGAGCACGCGGTAAGGCGAGTGGTCACTCCTTGCGGAATGGCAGTTGAGGCTGCAAGTTTCTGCGGTAAGGTCTCGGCATGAGCGTCCCTGCTGGATACGACCTTCGAGCACCGATCCCAGATGACCTTCCTGCGGTGTCAGAGGTGCTCATCGCCGATCAACTCGCTGCCAACGGGCAGTCAGTGCTGGGCGCGGATTACATCCGTAAGGTATGGACCAAACCCGGCTTCGAGCTTGCCACCGACGCCTGGGTCGTGACTGAGGGCGCAGACAATATCGTCGCTTACGGACAAGTTACGCGTGACGTGCCTGACATTGTCGAGTCTTGGGGGGTCGTCGACCCCGAGTACCGGGCGCGGGGCATCGGCTCCGTCTTGTTCGAGCGCATCGAGATGCGGGCCTCCGAGCTTCTGGCCGGCATTCCATCTTCCCGCTTCCGCCACGCGATCGACGCGAGAGACCTTGCCGCGGCCGGCATGCTCCGTGCCCGCGGCCTGCAGCCGGTCCGCCATTTCTGGCACATGCAGATGGATCTCACTTCGCCGTTCGAACCGGTGCCGCCGCCCAAGGGAATCGAGATCAGTAGAATCGAGCCGCGCGATCTCCTGGCCGTTCACACCGTTTTGCAGGATGGCTTCGCCGACGATTGGGGCCACCATCCACAGCCGTTCGATCAGTGGGCCGGGGAGCAGGCGAGGAATCCACGTTACGACCCCACCCTCTGGTTACTGGCACGGAGTGGACGGAAACCGGTCGGAGCTCTCACCGCGAGCGCCGCGGCCGACGGCGGGTGGGTCGACGAGCTTGCAGTCCTGCCCCAGCATCGCCGGTGCGGGATCGGGACGACACTTCTCGGTCGGGCGTTCGCAACGCTTGCCGGTCGTGGGCTCCAACGCGCGTTGCTGAATGTCGATGCGGCGAACCCGGCCGGAGCCACCGAACTGTACGAGCGAGTCGGCATGCGCGTCGTGGACCGATGGGACCTGTGGGGCCGTTCGCTTCGTAGGTCCGCGTAACGCTGAGTGAGCGTGGGCGAACGGGTCGCGGGTCAAGCGAGACCTTCGCGGTCCAACACGAACCCTGCGGGGAGCCTCCCATCTGTCAACAACGTCTCTCTGCTGACGACAGCTAGCGGCCAGTTACCGGGAGCTCCCAGCTGGGCGCAGCCTCAGCTGCCGACGGCGACAGCCTCGGCGGCGAGCGCCTTGTCGAGCGCGCGCGCGAAGTCGGTCACGCTGCGCCCCAGGGGCCCATCGGGCCGCGAGGACATGAAGGGCTCGCCCGAGTTGAGAGCGCCGATCGCGCCGCGGTACTCGTTGATGATCTGGTAGTCAATCTGGCGCCCCAGCGCGGATTCGGCGTTCGCAACGTTGATGCCGGTGTAAGCGTTCGAGCGATTGAGGACCAGCTGCATCTTGTCGCGCGGGTAGCCCAGCGAATCCATGGTCTCGAGCACCAGGCGCACGTTCTTGAGGCACGACAGGTCCGCGGTCATGACCACGAAGATCGAATCGGCCTCGTCGAACAGCTGCAGGTTGAAGTCGTCGATCGCGGACGACATGTCCACGAACGTGTAGTCGTACGCCTTGCGCGCCAGGTTCAGCAGGTTGGTGAGCGACGCGGGATCGTTGCGCTGCCGCTCGGCGACCAGGTCGGCGGTCTCCGGTGAGGGCGGCGCGAGGAGCAGATCGAGCCCGGTGTGGTGCGCCACGACCATCTTGTGCAGCAGCTCCGCGTCGAGATCGGGCTCCGTGATCGCGTTCACGACCGATGGCTTGTCGAGGCCCAGGTCCAGGAAGACGCGCAGATCGCCGAACTGCAGGTTCGCGTCGAAGAGGCAGACCCGGCGCTTCATCTCGCGCACGAGCGAGATGGCGCTGTTGATCGCGATCGTGGTGGTGCCCACGCCTCCCTTGGCGCCGTAGAAGACGCACAGCTGTCCCAGCGTGGCCGCGCTTTGTCCGGTCCGCACCGTGAGCGTGCCGCCGCTGCGCGCCAGGAGCGACTTGATGCGGGCCATCAGCTCGAGCGGGTGGAACGGTTTGACGATGTCGTCGTCGGCGCCCGCGCGCAGGCCACGCACGCGCTGCTCGACGTCGGCCTCGGAGGTCAGCATGATGATCGGCACGCGCTTCCCGCGCGTCTCGGCTGAACGGATCTGCTGGGTGGCGGCGTAGCCGTCGAGTCGCGGCATCGCGACGTCCATCAGGATCAGGTCGGGCTCCGCGCTCTTGGCCATCTCGACCCCGGCGGCCCCGTCCGAGGCGACGAGCACCTCGTAGCCCTCCTGCTTGAGGGTGAACACGAGCACGCGTTGGATATTCAGATCGTCGTCGACGACCAGGACCTTCGTGGCAGCCATCAACGTCCCCTGGCGAATGAATGAAGAGGTCGCGATTCTACCAGTCGGGCCCCCTCCTTCCAGAGACCGATGGTCATCGTTCCGCCATGAACCGGTCGAGGAATGCCAGGACGCGCCCCACGTAGGCCGCTCCGCCCTGGCGCCGCGCGTCGCCGTGCTCGGCGCCCTGGACGACGTACAGCTCCTTGGGCTCCCTGGCCGCGTCATACAGCCGGCGCGACTGCGTCCAGCTGGTGAGCCGATCCTCGCGGGGCGCGATGAGCAGCAGCCCGCGAGGGCTGATGGCGGCGACGCGGTCCACCGGCTGGGTGAGCTTGATGCGCGCGCGGAGCGCCGCGGCCGCCACGACCAGGCGTGACCCGATGCCGGCAAGCGGATATCCCAGCTCACGCATCCGGTTCTCGACCGGGTTGTGCAGCTCCGCGAAGGGTGCATCGGCCACGACCGCGGCCACCGGCAGATCGCCCGCGGCCATAATTCCGGCCGATGCGCCCATCGACAGGCCCATCAGCGCGATCGGGCCGTAGCCGCGCGAGATCATGAATCGGACCGCGGCCGCCACGTCGCGCCGCTCGGCGGTTCCCAGGGTGATCGGCGCATCGCCGCTCTCACCGTGGCCGCGGAAGTCGAACTGCAGCACGTGATACCGCGGCTGGAGCCATGGCACGAATTCGGTCAGGTCCGGCATCCGGTTCCAGCTGAAGCCGTGCAGCAGCACCACGGCGGCCCGGGTGTCGCGTCCCGCCGCGATGAGCCAGCCCGCGATCGTGATGCCGTCCTCGGTCTCGAAGGCGACCGCTTCGTAGGCCAGGCCCAGGTCGGCCGGCGTCGATGGGCCGTCGTCGATCGCTTCGAGTGCCCGCCGGCCGGGGCGCACCAGGCGACGCGATCCCTCCACCGATACGAAGGCCACGTAGACCGCGGCGAGCATGCCGAGCACGCGGCCGATCCAGGTCGCGATGCTTCGGCGGCGGATGCGTCGCGCGGTCATGGGTTGCGAGGGCCGGGTCAGCCGCCCGTCGTGCCGCCCGCGGGTGGCGTGGTGCCCATCGCGCCGGCGAGTCGCTGATCGCGCATCAGGTTGCCGATCGGCCGCGTAAGCTCGGAAAGCTCCATCGGCACGATCCACTTCGTGCTCTCGCCCGCGGCGAGCGCCTTGAGGGTCTCGAGGTACTGCAGCGCCATCGTCTTGTCGTCGATCCCACTCGCGGCCCCGAAGATCGTGTGCAGCGCATTGGCATAGCCCTCGGCGCGCAGGATCTGGCTCTGGCGCTCGCCCTCGGCGCGCAGGATGTTGCTCTGCTTGTCGCCCTCGGCCACGTTGATCGTCGCCTGCCGCGTGCCCTCCGACTCGGTGATGTTGGCGCGGCGGTTGCGCTCTGCGCTCATCTGGCGGTTCATCGCCTCCTGGATGTCGCGCGGCGGAACGATCTCGCGGATCTCGACACTCGTGATCTTCACGCCCCAGCGCTCGGTGACCTCGTCGAGCTTGGCGCGCAGGATGTGGTTGATCTCCTCGCGCTTGGCCAGCACGTCGTCGAGCGGGATGTCGCCGATCACCGCGCGCAGGGTCGTCGCCGCCAGGGCCTGGGAGGCGCCGGTGAAATCGGTCACCGCGGTGACGGTGACATCGGGCTGGAAGACCTTGCTGTAGACCAGGAAGTCGATACTGATCGGCGCGTTGTCCTTGGTGATGCAGGTCTGCTGCGGCACCTCGAGGAAGCGCTCGCGCAGGTCGACCTTGACCGCCTGCTGCACGAACGGGATGAGCAGCACGATGCCCGGACCCCGTGCGCCCTGCAATCGCCCGAAGAAGAAGACGACCAGGCGCTCGTACTCGAGCACGATGTGCACGGTCATGCTGATCAGCCAGAGCACGATCGCGACACCGATGACGATGGCGATGAGCGGGACGAGGTCATTCATGGCTGGGGGCTTCCTCCGGTGCGACCGCCGAATCCGCGGCAAGTGGCTCGACGATGAGCTCGAGTCCGTCGATGCCCGTCACGCGCACCGCGCTGCCCGGCGTGATGTCGTGCGTGCTGCGCGCCGACCAGGACTCGCCGCCAGCATAGGCGATCCCCGTCGGGGCGATGAGTGTCTGCGCTGTGCCGTGCATCCCCACCAGCGCCATGATCGGCTCACCCGTCGATCGACGCCGGTACGTGGCGACCGCCTCCCGTGCCACGAACAGGAAGAAGACCAGGGTCAGCGCCACGATGGCCGCGATGATCCAGGGGCTGACCGATACCTGGATCGAATCGCCGGGGGCCGGCGAGGTGTACAGCGCGAAGGCGCCGAGCACCAGGCACACGATGCCGCCGATGGTCAGCAGCCCGTAGCTCGCCACGGTCAGCTCCAGCGCCAGCAGCCCCAGCCCGCCCAGGATGAGCAGCAGGCCGCCGAGGTTCAGCGGCAGGCTGCTCGAGCCGATGAACGCCAGAACGATCGCGATGCCGCCGGCGATGCCGCTGAAGAAGTTGGGGTGGAACAGCTCGGCCACGATGCCGTAGAAGCCGATGGTGAACAGGATGAACGCGATGTTCGGGTCGCTGAGGGCGTGGAGGAACTGCTGCCCGATATTCATGGTCACGTCGCGGATCGGAAGATCGCCGAGCGGCGGTAATGACTCGCCACGGAAGCGGTACGGGTGCCCGTCGGACCGCTCTCCCGCGTCGATGGCCGCGAGCAGCGCCGTCTCGTCGTCCGCGAGCAGGTCCACGACCGGAGGCTCCATCGCCACCGCGTCCGTCGCGCTGATGCTCGCCGCCCGGCGTACTGCGGACTCGGCCCAGTCGGCGTTGCGCGCCTGGCGATCGGCCAGATCCCGGATGCGTGCCACTGCGTCGTTGGTGACCTTCTGCTCGAGGGTGGTCGGCAGGTCCTCGCCGGTGCTGCTGATGACCGATGCCGCCCCGATGTTCGTCGACGGCGTCATGGCCGCCACATCGCCGGCGAGCGTGATGAAGGTTGCCGCCGAGCCAGCTCGCGCGCCCGCCGGGGTGACGTAGGTGATGACCGGCACCGGCGAGGCCAGGATGGCCTTGATGATCGCGTCCATGCTCGCCAGGTCTCCGCCCGGCGAGTCGATCTCGATGATCGCCGCCGCTGCGCCGGACTCGCCTGCGTAACGCAGCCCCTCGTCGACGAAGGCAGCATTCATCTGGTCCACGACACCCGTGAGATGCAGCCGCGCGACGTGGTCGCCGGCGGCGGCCGTTGGCGCGACCAGCGCCAGGATGCCCAGCTGCAGGCAGATCGCGGCCAGCGCCCGGCGGATGACGCGACGCCGACCACCGACAATCGGGCCCGCCTCGCGCAGGGCGGAGCGTGACGGGAACATGTGGGGAGTATATCCGCGGCGGCTGATCCGCCGCGATCGTGCCTCAGTCAGCCCCGGGGACCAGGGCGCGCAGTCCGAGCGCATCGGCGACGAGCTGCGACCAGGTCTCGAGCCGGTCCCACGCCGCCATCAGCTCGCCCGATGCGGCAAAGGCGCCGACCAGCTTGTCATGCTCGCGCACCGCGACCGGCCGTCCGGCGGCCTGGACCTCGAACACCACGCCCAGGTGCACTGCGCCGACCGCATTCGAATCGTCATTCAGCAGCCCGCGAGGCTCGAAGTCAGGTTCCCAACCGGCATCGAGCTCTTCCGCCCACTCGCGCCGCAGACCGGCGAGCAGCGGGTCCTTGCCGGCATCGACCGGGTTGAGATGCCCGCCTACGCCGATGCTGGCCTTGCCATGCAGCCGCCAGTCGCCGCCCCCAGTCGTACGCTGCATGAGGAAGACGCGATCTCCGTCGCGCACCACGACGTACGGAATCAGCTGCTTGAGGCCCGGGTCGTCCTCGGCGGCCGGCCGATCCACGTACCGGCCGTGTTCCGCAATGGCGACCTGCAGTTCGACCAGATCCGCATCGGTCGCCTGTCGGATCCCGCTGAAGTCGCATCCGCCCGGCACGCGATCGCGCGGCAGGACGAGCACCTGCTCGGTCATGGTTCCAGCCTAGCCGAGGGCTGCAAGGTCGCCTGCAAGGCGGCGCGCGTAATGTCCCAGTTCCGACCTTCTCTCCACGTGACCGCGGCGCTCCCCACCGCACCGCTCACCGATGTCGGTGCAGCCCCGCACCGATCGCCGGTTGCACCGATGGTCATGGGGAGGGACCCGTACTACGGTACCGGTCGGAATCGAACATTCACTCTCGTAACCGCGGTCCCATCGCTGCCCTGCCGGATCCCGGATCGTTGGAATTCCAGGTGGATCCGTTGCCCAAATCACGCTCGTCGAGCCCACGACGACAACTTCCGCTTCTCCTTCGGCGTCGCCCGTCCCGCGGCCAATCGCTGGTCGAGTTCGCGCTGGTCCTCCCGATGCTCCTGATGCTATTCATCGGCGTTGCCGATTTCGGCCGTGTCTTCAGTACGGGCATTACGCTCGAAGCCTCAACGCGCAACGCCGCGGAGCGGGCTGCCCAGGAATACCTCCAGCTGAGGCGCGAACCCACGCCTCCGACCGCGGCGGAACTCGATGCTGTCCAGGCGACCGCGGCCGACAGTGTGTGTAGCGAGTCAGTGCTCCTCACATCAGGTGGCGGCTGTCCGCCCGTCGCAACGTGCATCCACGACAACGCATCGGAACTGGCCAATTACGGAGGCCGTTGCGGTGCAGGATCCGCGGCCGCTCCAATCGAATGCCAGAACATGCACGCGGCGTGGCCGCTGACGGTTCCGATTGAGACGGGAACGCCGCCAGTCGAGCTGCCATGGGTGGAAGTACGCACCTGCTATCACTTCCAGACCACGATCACTGTGGCCCTTCCACTCGGTACGGGCTTCAACGTCGGGGACGTGTGGCTGCAACGGGATCGGTCGTTCGTGGTCGGTGCGTACTGATGCTCTGCAGGGACCGCTCGAAGCGCGGCCAGACAATGGTGGAGCTGGCTCTCGCCCTGCCGCTCTTCATCGTCGTCCTGTTCGGGGTGATCGTGTTCGGCATCACCATCTTCCTGCATCAGCAGGTGACGAACGCCGCGCGCGAGGGGGCTCGCTATGCCGCAATCCATAGCGCGACCGCGCAGTGTCCTACCGTTCCAACTCTCGATCCGATGAGTGCGCCCCTGACCTATGTGCGGTGCGACCGACCTGACATGGGCTGGCCGAACATGACGGCAGCGGCACGAGAACGGCTGTTCGGGCTCAACAAAACCGAGGTGCGGGTTGCTGCCTGCTGGTCGGGTTATCGCCAAGCGACCAATTGGGACGCTTGGGTGCCCGGCACGTACGACGTCGGCGGTACGGCAGTCGTGGTGAGTCCGGCCGACAGCGTCTTCACGCAGTGCGATATCGATGCTCAGGATCCCACTGACGACGGCCAAGTGGACCAGATCGGCTGTACCACCGGCCTCGCGACGACCGACGAGGCCAGCGCCATGTCGGAATCCAAGGAGAACCACACCGGCAACACCGTGACGGCATATGCGTGTTACGTGTGGAACCCACCGCTAGGCGGAATCGGGATTCCGATCCCGTGCAGCACCGGTTGGTGCTCGATGGAAATCATCCAGAAGACGCTCGTGCTGCGGGCGGTGGTAACGGAGGCGATCCAACGCCAGCAATGAAGAGCACTCACCGCTCTGACCGCGGACAAATCTTGTTGATCACCGGCGTGGCGATGTTCGTCCTGATCGGCATCGCCGCCTTGGTCGTCGACGTTGGAATGTCATGGATGCTCCGTCGCCAGGAACAGAACGCCGCGGACCCCGCCGCGATCGCCGCCGCCCGGCATCTGAAGAACGACGTGGGCGACCCTGCATGGGATCAGGTGGGCGCCGAAGCCGATGCCTGCTTCTATGCCAAGCAAAACGGCTTCTTCCTGACCGACAACGTGACGTGTAAGGCAGCGCTAGACGCGGACGACCTTCAGGTACACGCCCCGCCAATCTCGGGAAACTTCTCTGCTAGGCAGGGCTACGTCCAGGTCATCATCCGAGACCGCCATCCGGCGTTCTTCGGGAGAATCTTCGGCTCGTCGGAAGCGACGATTACGACGTCCGCTGTCGCCGCAAACACGGCGGGGAATGCCAACTCGAGCTCGCTCGTGGCGCTGCAGCCGGTCTGCTCGGGTGGATCTGCCGCCGATGTCGACGGCGGAGGGGTGGTCCGCATCTTTCCCGTCAACCCCGGCGACGAGGGCGGCTACGTGCATGTGAACTCCCCGTGTGGGACGTCAACGGATGATGTTTGCGCCAACGGCGCCGGATCCGCGGCCCTCTCGATCAGCGGAGTCCTTAAGGCGCCATTCGCGTACGTGACAGGAACATGCACGTACAACGGGAGCGGGCCAAGCGGGCTGCAGTGCGAGCCCGCCTCTGCCACCGGATGTCTCGACGAGGATGCGATACCGCTTGGTGATCCACTGGTCGGACTGCCTGAACCGGTCCTCTCGGACTTCCCAAATGGAATGTGCCCCAATGGCAGCCCGTCCACGCCAAGTTCCACGACGCCATGTGAGCTCAGCGACAAGGTGTGCCCGGCTGACCCGTCGGCCCCCTCGGTCGCTGTCTGTACGCTGGGGCCGGGCGTCTTCTACGGCGGCTGGGATGTCAAGAAGAAGGTGCACCTGCAACTCAAGCCAGGCATGTACATCCTTGCCGGCGGTGGGATCAAGCTGACAGGGACCGATGCATCCATTGAAGCCGTGTCAAATCCGTCGGGCGTCGATGCGCGCGTGATGATCTTCAATACTGATGGCCCGGGATGCCCATCGATCGGGGCTCAATGCCAAGGCGACATCACATTCACGGCGCAACAGGCATTTCGGGCGAAGGCGTTGAACTCAGCGACATGCGGCATGGTGTCGCCACAGGCGTGCCCGTGGAAGGGCATCCTGCTCTGGCATGACGGGACTGCCAGTAAGGCAAACGGGACGATCAAGCTTGGTGGTCAAGCAAGCACAGTCCTTGCGGGAACGATTTACGCGCCAAAAGCCGACGTTCAGATCGCCGGTGGCACCAGCACCACTGGGTGCACGACTGGACCGACTGCTGGATGCTTGGCGATTCAGATCATCAGCTACACATGGAGCATCACGGGCGGCGGCCTCATCGAGATGCCGTACGATCCCGCGGAGCTCTACCAGCTCGACCAACGCGGCTTGGTCGACTAACGCGGAAGCACCTGCCAAGCGGTGGGCGGCCGACTACAACCGTCGTCTCAGCTCGACGCGGGTGAGCTTCTCGTACCGAGCCGGTCCGACGCCGACATGGCTTCGCATCAGCTCGATCGTCTGGACGGGTAGTTCGCCGGCCGGCGCGTGGTGGCTGATCAACCAATCAACTACTGACGTCGCGTTCGGCGCGCGCGCGAGCGTGATATGCGGCCGAAGCGCGCCCTCGTCCGCCAGCCGCAGGCCCGCCCGAACCGAGCGCGCGAGGGCGGCCAAGTGCCCGTCGTCGTAGACGCCATACCAGATCACCCGTGCGTATTCCGGCTTCGGGAAAGCGCCAAGGCCGCCCGTCAACAGTGAAAAGGCCGAATGGCCAGTGACGGCGTTCCGCACCGCCTCGGAGATCGACCCGACGTCGTCCGGGAGCGTCAGGCCGAGAAAGGCGAGCGTGACATGCCAGCTAACCGGCTCGCCCCAGCGGAGTTCGGTCGTGCTCGCGGTCGCCGCCTCGGCCTGCCATTCTGCGACGCGTGATGCAATGTCGCGTCGCAAGGCAGATGGCAGCGGGACCGCGACGAAGAGGCGCCACGGCTCGGGCATGGAAGCTCAGGCGTGGCGGCCGTTGCGCGCGTCGATGATCGGGAGCAGCTCGTCGAGCGACGTGATGCGCCGCGCCCCGTCGGCGTCCGGCTGACGTCCCTCGCGATCGATCAGGACACCTTCGATCCCAACCGCCTGCGCTCCACGCACGTCCGCATCCATGTGATCGCCGACGTGGATGACCGATGCCGCCGGCACATCGGCCTGCGCGAGCGCGTGCTCGAAGATCCCGCGATGTGGCTTCTCATAGCCGACGCGAGCACTGGCCACGATGAAATCGAAGCGTGTCACTAGATCCAGGTCATGCAGTAGTTCGGGCAACCCCCACACCCAGTTCGAGACGGCGCCAAGCGTGAGGCCGCGGGCACGCAGCGCATCCAGCGCCGGGAGCGCATCGGGATAGACGTGCCAGCGCTCGGCCTGGAGGAAGAGTCCCGAGAGGTAGCGAAAGAAGTCGTCGGGCAACGGATCCAGGCCGAGCTCCTCGATTGCGACCCGATCCACGGCGACGGCTCGGTCGTAGCTCGCCTGCTCGGTCGGTTCCCATCCGGCGTCGAAGCCGTAGCCACCATGGTGATACGCGCGGTGCAGCGCCTCGGCGAGGCGGCTGATCTCGATGTCGACCCCGAACTCGGCAAAGGCCGCGACGTAGATAGATTCCCACGAGGGTTCGGGCCTGATGACGGTGTGCCCGATATCGAGGAAGACGGCGCGCACCGGCGGTGCGACATGGATCGAAGAGGTGGGCGACATCGGTCCATACAGGGTACCGGGACCGAAGGCAATGCGTCAGGCGGCCGGCATGCCCATCGTTCGCAGGATCCCGTAGATCTCGGTGCGGTAGCGCAGTCCCGAGGAGTGACGGCTGAGCCAGCTGAGGTAGTCGGGATCGCGACGCGCCAGGTCGCGCAGCGTCCAGCCGGTGTAGCGACCGAAGGTCAACTGTGAGCCGCCGGACTGGCTCGCCGGAGCCGGTACGCGCTGCGTCATCGAGGTCGGGACCGCGACACCGGCGATCACGGCGCGACGTGATCGGTCGTACGCCCGGCGCGCGGCGTCGTCGCCCAGGACCGCCCACGCACGATTGAGCTCGGCCATGCGTCGCGCGACGTGCGTCGAGCCGGCGTGGTCAGGGTGATATTTCTGCGCGAGCGCCCGATACGCGGCACGAATGACCTCCGGCTCGGCGCCGGAGGTCACCTGCAGAATCGAATACCAGTCGGGTGATGACACTCGGCCGGCCTAATCGTTGTAGAGCCGTTCCTCGATCAGCTTTTCGGCCGTGATCCGCCCCGTCGGATCGAAGCAGCTGTACTCGAAGAGCTTCTCGTACTCGAGGTCCACGTTATCCTGGCCGCCACGATTCTTCTCGATGCTCGCCACGACCCAGTCGCGATAGCGCTGCGCCTGGTACGGATTGAACTCGATATTGACCTTGGCCACGATGTTGTACTTGTCGTTGAGGATCAGGATGATGTCGGACTCATAGTTGATGGCCGATGAGCCACGCAGGTGGTGGTTCCGCAGTCGCTTGGCCTTGAGCCCTTCGCGATCGGCGGCCACGATCGCCACGACCGGGACCGATTCGGCGAGGGCGATGTCCTTGAGGCCTGACACGATGCGCGTCACCTTCTCCGCCTCGTCCGACGGCTCGGGGATGACCGGCACCTTCTGCAGGTAATCCACGAACAGCACGAGGCGACGCTCGTCCTCCACGCCGCGATGCTCCTGCACGAGGGCGCGCATGTTGTCGATCGTGGAGTGCGTGGCGGTGCCGCGCATGAGGAACAGGTTCGATCCGTAGCGGGCGATGCGCTCGAGGCTGGGGCGCAGCCGCGGGTTCGCGCCAAGCTTGGCGCGGGTGCCGCTCTCCGCAGAGGCGGTGTAGGAGCTGACGACCTCTTTCTTGACGTCCTGGATCTTCACCGCGCCCGACTTCTGCGGCAGGTGGCTGAGCGCCGACTCCATGGCCACCATGCGCTGGATCAGGTACTCCTCGTCGTGCTCGAAGCACACGTAGAGCGCGGTTGCCTGGCCCGATGCCGCCATGTTGCGCGCCATCTGCAGCGCCATGGTCGTCTTGCCCTGGCCCTGCGCGCCACCGATCAGCATCAGCTCACCGGGTCGCAGACCGCCGCCGATCGTCTTGTCGAGCGGCACAAAACCCGTTGCGATCGGCACGAGGTCGTCGATGCTCCCGCGTGCGACGCGCTCATTGAGGCTGGTCAGCACATCGAGGGCGGAGCGTGGCGCCAGCGTCCCCTCGGCGACTTCCAGCTTCCAATCTGTCTCGAAAGGCTGCGATTCAGCGACCGGCTCGTCGATCATCAGTGTGGTGCGCTCCGTTGCTCACAGGTGCGATGGGCGTGTGACGTCAGGCAGGTGCCCAAACGCAACACGGCAGCGAGTATACGGCCCACTCTCGCACGGGACCAATGGCCCGAATGGGCTAGTCCGGCATTGCGTCGTGCGCCGAAGTCTCGCCTTCCGGCGGCAGCACGTACGCCTGCTCGGCGCGCACCGACCACGCGATCTCCTCGCCGGGCTCATGCAGGCCGCTCGTCAACCAGTCGGGGTCCACGGCCAGCAGGACCTGCTCGCCGACCAGCAGCTCATACTCGACGAGCGGACCAAGGAACGTCCGGTGGCCGATTCGCGCGGTGAGCTCACCACTGCCGATGCGCAGCGCCTCGGGGCGCACGACGATCGTGGCATCGGCACCGACGGTCTGCCCCGGTGCCGCCGCGAGCCGCAGCCGCTGGCCCAGCGACTCCACCTCGACGATCCCATTGTCGATGCCCCTGACGTTGCCGGCGAGGAAATTGGCACGGCCGATGAAATCGGCGACGAAGCGGGTCGCCGGGCGCCGGTACACCTCGTCGGGTGGCCCGGCCTGCTCGATCCGTCCGGCGTTCATGACGACGACGACGTCCGAGAGCGCCATCGCCTCGGACTGATCGTGCGTGACGTAGACCGAGGTGATGCCCAGCTGCTGCTGGATGCGGCGGATCTCCCCACGCAGCGAGACGCGCAGCTTGGCGTCCAGGTTCGAGAGCGGCTCATCGAAGAGCAGGACGCGCGGCTCGATGGCCATGGCGCGGGCCAGCGCCACGCGCTGCTGCTGGCCGCCGGAGAGCTCCGAGGGCCGCCGCTGGCCCAGCCCGGTGAGGTTGACGAGGGCCAGGGTGCGCTGCACCGCTTCGCTCAGCGCACGTCCCGACTGGCGCCGCAGGCGCAGGCCGTAGGCCACGTTCTCGAAGACCGACAGGTGCGGGAAGAGCGCGTACGACTGGAAGACCATGCCCATCTCGCGCTTGTCGGGCGTGCGTCGCGAGACATCGGTGCCGTCGACCAGGATGCGTCCCGAGGTCGGCGTCTCGAACCCGGCGATCATGCGCAGCGTCGTCGTCTTGCCACAGCCCGAGGGCCCGAGCAGGGTGACGAACGAGCCGCCATCCAGCGCCAGCGAGATATCGTCGACGGCCACCACGTCGCGCGACTCCGGGCTGCGGAATCGCTTGGTGAGGCGCTCGAGGGTGACGGTTGCCGGGACGGTCACGTGGAACCCATGGTCATCGGGTCGAGGGAGGTATCGGGCCTGGTTGAGGAACCGATGATGGCGTAGAGGACCCCGATGGCGACGCCTACGATCACGATCAGGATCACGCTGTAGGCGAAGGCATTCCCGAAGCGTGCCGCGTTCGTCTCGTTGAGGATCTGCTGGGTCATGATCCGCGTCGAGGGCGTGGTCAGGAAGATCACCGCGCTGATGGCGGTCATGGATCGCGCGAACGAGTAGATGAGGCCGGTCAGCAGCGCCGGCCGGATGAGCGGGATGACGACGCGCCGGAACGTCGTCGCCTGGTCGGCACCCAGGCTGACCGATGCCTCCTCGATGGTCGGATCGATCTGTTGCAGCGCCGCCGCCCCCGAGCGCAGACCGCCGGGCGTCGCGCGCACCACGAAGACCAGGATGATGGCGACCGCCCCGCCCAGCAGACCGGCGTTGCCGGTGAGCTTGGGAAAGATGGCGATGCCACCGACCTCGGCGGGCGTGTTGAAGGCGATCAGGTAGCCGATGCCAAACACGGTCCCCGGCACGGCGACGCCGAGCATCGTGCCGAAATCGAGTGCTCCTCTGCCACGAAAGCGGCCCCGGATGATGAGGAACGCGACGAGCACGCCCAGCAGCCCGGCGATCGGGGTGGCCACCGCGGACAGCAGCACGGTGTCAGATACCGCTTCGAGTCCGTAGCCGAAGAGGACAAATTCGAAATTCTTCAGCGTCAGCGTGTGATCCACGCCGACGAGCTTCGTCAGCGCGCCGAGCAGGATGGTGCCGTACATCAGCACCACCAGGAGGCAGACGAGGAGCACGGCAGCGGTCAGGACCAACGCCGTCGGGCGATGCGTGAGCTCGGCGGCACGGCCCGATGGCTTGCCGGTGACCGAGATGACCGATGCGCGCTCGGCGTAGTAGCGATGCACGAAGTACACGATCAGGCTCGGGACCAGCAGCAGGATGCCCAGGACGGCACCGGCCAGCAGGTCGTACTGCCCGATGATCGCGAAGTAGAGGCGGCGGGTCAGGACCTCGTAGTTGCCGCCGAGCGCGATCGGATTGCCCAAGTCGGCGAGGGTCTCCACGAAGACGAGCAGGAACCCCGACGCCAGGCCGGGCAGCAGGAGCGGCAGCGTCACGGTGCGAAAGATTCGCCAGCGCGAGGCCCCGAGGTTCGTGGCCGCCTCGTCGAGCGCAGGGTCCAGTGCGCGCAGCAGGCCGACCAGGGTGATATAGGCGACCGGGAAGAAGCTCAGCGTCATGACCAGGGCGAGCCCGGGCAGGCCGTACAGGTCGAACTGGATGCCCAGCAGGTCGCTGGTGATGAGCCCGGAACGGCCGAATAGGATGATGGCAGCCAGGGCCAGCGCAAACGGCGGGCTGACGATGGGGACCAGCGCCATGACGTGCACGAAGCGTTTCAGCGCACGCGGCAGCGGCACGCGCACCTGGACATAGGCGAAGAGGAAGCCGATCAACGTGCCCGCCGTCGCCACCACCAGGCCCAGCACGACGGTGTTGATCAGGATCTGCCCCTGCGGCGGGGTCAGATAGCGCTGAAAGATCGGGAACGCGTCGGTGCTCAGACTCGTGCCGATCATCGACCCGACGGGCCAGATGATCGCGATGAGCACGAAGGCAATGGCGACCGCCAGGGCGATCGCCATCGCCGGGTCGATGGCCCGACGCCGGCCGCGAGCCGCGGCCGGCGCGGTGGCAGGCTCGTTCATGGCAGCTGCGAGGTCCGCCTGGTGGCGGACCTCGCCGCGATGGGTCCTCTACTCGGCTGGCTTGGCTGCCACCTCGTCCTCGAACCGAGCGGTCAGATCGGCACGCGCCTCGCCGGCGGCCTGGAAGTCGTAGTCGACCAGGTTCACGTCGTCGAGATTGACGGAGCGCTCACTGACCGCGGCATCGGGATTGGTCGGGAGCTGGAACGACGCGGTCGTTGCGCCGATCTCCTGCGCCTCGGCGGTCAGCGACCAGTCGATCCACATCTTGGCCGCCTCCGGCTCCGGGGCGTTGGCGATGAGCGCAACGCCGCCGATCTCATAGCCGGTGCCCTCCTCGGGGAACGAGACCTCGAGGTCGGTGAAGCCCGCGTCGATGTTGCGGACGCAGTCATGGCTGAACACGACCGAGACGGCGATCTCGCCGCGTCCGGCCATCTCGGCCGGCGCAGCTCCCGAGCTGGTGTACTGCAGGATGTTCGGGTGCAGCTCGGTCATGTACTCGATCGCCTCATCCTCGCCACCGAGGCGCAGCACCTGGGTGTAGAGGGCCGTGTACGCCGTCCCCGAGCTGGCGGGATGGGCGATGGCGACCTGGCCCGCCAGGGCCGGATCGAGCAGGTCGTCCCACGAGGTGGGCACATCAACCCCGAGCTCGTCGAGGACCGCGGTGTTGGAGCAGAAACCGAGCGCACCGACGTAGACGCCGGTCCACACGCCGTCGGCGTCCTTCTGGTCAGCGGAGACCGCTTCCGCGTTCGGCGACACGTACGGCTCGATCAGCCCCTCGGCGTTGGCGGCCACGAAGCCGTCTGCCGGGCCGCCCCACCAGACGCTGAACTCGGGCGCGTCGGCTGCGGCCTGCAGCCGGGCGAAGGCCTCGCCCGATGAGAGACGGACGTAGGTGGTCTCAATGCCCGTCTCGGTCTGGAAGGCCTGGACCATGGCCTGGCACCAGTCCTCTTGCGGGGTACACAGCACGGTCAGCGATTCGGGCGTCTCTCCCCCGTCGCCATCTCCGCCTCCGCCGGTCGATGCCGCGGGCGTGGCCGAGCCGCCAGCGCTACATGCGGCGAGCAGCGCCGCGATGGAAAGCAGGGACCCGATGGTCGCCTTGCGTGTCGACATTCACAACCCTCCCACGTGAATTTCTTGTAGGTGACGTAGGCGCGGCACGGTAACACATGATGAGAGCCCGGCCGAGACGGCCGGGCTCCATCGGTACAAGGGCGGACTAGGCCGGCTGCGGTGCCGGACCCGGGCGACGACGCCGGTCGGCATCGGTCCCTTCGGCGCCCTCCGCGTCTGGCTCAGGTGCCTCCGCGGGCTCGTCGACGATGCGTCGAGGCGTCGTACTGCCACCGGCGCGCGGGGGCAGGATTCCCTCGAACAGCGACTCGAACTCTTCGGCCTCGACCGTCTCCTTCTCGATGAGCAGCGCGGCGAGCCGATCGAGGACGGCGCGCTGGGTGGTCAGCGCCTCCTTCGCGCGGCTGTAGGCGTTGTCGATGATCTCACGCACCTCGGCGTCAATCTTCGCCGCGACCTCGTCGCTGTAGTTGCGCTGCTCACTGATCTCGCGACCCAGGAAGACCATCTCCTCCTTCTTGCCGAAGGCGAGCGGACCCAGATTCTTGCTCATGCCGTACTGGGTCACCATGGCGCGCGCCAGGCTCGTCGCCTTCTCGATGTCGTTCGACGAGCCGGTCGTCGTGTCACCGAAGACGAGCTGCTCCGACACGTTGCCACCCAGCATGCCGGCGATCTTGTCCTCGAACTCCGTCTTGCTGTGCAGGTAGCGGTCCTCGGCGGGCAGGCTCATCGTGTAGCCGAGCGCCATGCCGCGCGAGATGATCGTCACCTTCGAGACCGGATCGCACTTGGGCAGCACCCGCTGCACGACGGCGTGACCGCCCTCGTGGTAGGCGATGATCTGCTTCTCCTCCTCGGAGATGAGCCGGCTGCGTCGCTCCGGTCCGGCGATGACGCGGTCGATCGCCTCGTTGAACTCCGACATGCCGACGCTCTTCTTGTTGCGTCGCGCGGCGAGGATCGCCGCCTCGTTGACGAGATTGGCGAGGTCGGCGCCACTGAAGCCCGGCGAGCGCCGTGCCAGCGCATCGAGGTCGACCGTCTTGTCGAGCGGCTTGCCCTTGATGTGCACGTTGAGGATCTCGCGCCGTCCTCTGATGTCGGGGCGGTCGAGCACGACCTGCCGGTCGAAGCGGCCGGGGCGCAGGAGCGCCGGGTCCAGGACATCGGGCCGGTTCGTGGCGGCGACCACGATCACGTTCGTGTTCGTGTCGAAACCGTCCATCTCCACCAGGATCTGGTTCAGGGTCTGCTCACGCTCGTCGTGCGAGCCACCGAGGCCGGCACCGCGCTGACGGCCGACCGCGTCGATCTCGTCCACGAACACGATGCACGGCGAGTTGCGCTTGGCCTGCTCGAAGAGATCGCGCACGCGCGACGCGCCGACGCCCACGAACATCTCCACGAACTCCGAGCCGGAGATGCTGAAGAACGGCACGCCGGCCTCACCGGCCACGGCGCGTGCGAGGAGCGTCTTGCCGGTTCCGGGCGGGCCGACCAGCAGGACGCCGCGCGGGATGCGCGCGCCGAGCGAGTTGAACTTCTCGGGGTACTTCAGGAACTCGACCACCTCGGTCAGCTCCTGCTTCGCCTCGTCGACACCGGCGACGTCGTTGAAGGTGACGACCGTCTTGTTGCCAAGGAACATGCGCGCGCGGCTCTTGCCGAAGCTCATGGCCTGGTTATTTGTGCCCTGCGCCTGGCGCATCATGAAGTAGATGAAGCCACCGATGATCAGGACCGGCAGCAACGCGGTCACGAGCAGCCCGAGCCACTGACCGGCGGCACTCTCCTCGACGGCCGAGTAGTTGAGCTGGCAGTCCGCGGGATTGCTCGACCCCGCCGCCGCGCACAGCTCCTCGCGCACGTTGATGAACTGCGAGGGCACGATGACCGTCCTGGGCTGGTCAACCTGGCCGGTGAGCGTGACGCTCAGCCGGGTGCCGTCCTGGACGACCTTGTCGACGTTGCCATCCTTGGTATCGGTCAGGAGCTGGGTGTAGGTATAGGCCGCCTGCTGGTCTGGTTCGAGGAAGTAGGTCCACACCAGTGCCAGGCCGAATACGGCAAGGACCACCAGCACGACGCTGTTGCGAACGAGTCGGCTGCTCAAGGTAAGTTTCTATTCGCCTCCGTATGGGGACGGCGTGCCGCCAACTCTCGTCTTCAGCAGCCGACCTGTCGCGCGGACAGGTGGGGTGAGTATAGGTGCGGCCCATCATGCGAACAAACGGCCCATTCGGACCATTGGCGGCATGCCATTCCGCACGTCTGCCATTGGTACGCGGCCGGTGACGGTTTGTCTCACCGATCGACGCGGATCCTCCGATGCAGGACCGATGCCGTGATCTTGCCGCCCAGCTCGACACGCAGCCCGCCACGCTCGCCCTCGGCGGCGTCGAGCAACGCGTCGAGGCGCTCGAGGCTGGGCGTCGGCTGGCCGATTGCGATGCGCAGCACGCGGCGCCCGAGCGCCCTCGGCGGCGGGTCGCGCCAGTCGATTTCGTCGCCATCGCGGCGTCGCGCGAGCTCCGCGGCCGCGAGCTCATCAAGCAGAGCGTCATCGGCCGCGGCGATCGCCGAGAAGCGGGCGATCGCGTCAACGGCGCCGGCGCGCAGCCTCTCCATCAGCGGCAGCAGCTCGTGACGCACGCAGTTGCGCAGGTACGCGGGATTCTCGTTCGACGGGTCGTCGCGGTACGCGACGTCGGCTGCGTCCAGCGCGGCACGCAGCGCGGCACGGCGCTCCCCGATGAGCGGCCGCACGATCCGGCCGCGGCGCTGCGGGATGCCGTGCACGCCGGCGGGTCCGGCGCCCCGCAGCAGGTTGAGGAGCACGGTCTCAGCCGCGTCGTCGGCCGTGTGCGCAGTCGCGATGCTGGCCGCCTCCTCCGCGGCGACCTCGTTGAGGAAGCGATAGCGCGCCTCGCGTCCGGCATCCTCGATCGATCGTCCCTCCGCGCGCGCCAGCGCCGCGACATCGGTCCTGCGCAGGGTGAACGGCAGGCCCAGGCGTCCTGCCGCATCCTCGACGAACGTGGCGTCGTCCGCGCTCCCAGGCCGCAACGCGTGATCCAGGTGCGCCACGGAGAGGCGCCACTGGCGGGCGCTGCTCTGCACGAGTTGCGCGGCGCCGTGCAGCAGCGCCATCGAGTCGGCGCCGCCGGAGACGGCGAGCACGAGCGCGGCGTCTGAGGGGATCCGCATCGAGTCCGCACCGTGACGGACCGCGTCGCCGAGCGGCGTCAACTGATCGACGCGCATGCGGCGGGTCGGCGGCGGGCGCGTGCGCGGGATGCACACATCGGCCAACATGCGGGCTGTCGGTGGCCGCCGGGTGCATCCGCCGGCAAGAATCGGCCATCGAGGAGCCTTAAATCGCGGCAACCTGGCCGATGCGTGCGTGTGGAGCAAATCGCCGGTTGTGTACCGTTCGCGACGCGCACGTCCTTGATCAAATGGGTGGTAGCGGAGGGCGGATTCGAACCACCGACAAAGGGCTTATGAGTCCCCTGCTCTACCACTGAGCTACTCCGCCGCCGATTTCGTGCTCAGTCCGAGCCGGGCGCACCGAACGAGCACGGTCCGAGGATACCGACGCTCCATGACCCCTGCAACCTCAGCCGGCTGTCAGCGTGCGCGGCCTTCCCTGAGCATCTCGACCGATCGTGCCATGCGGCGCTGACGCGTCTCGTCCGTCTTCGCGCCGGTGACCTGCGACACGTGCCATCCCTTGTTGCTGTTCGAGAGCCCGTCGAACGTCTCGCGAGCCCGCGGTTCCGCGTCGAGCGCGGCGGCAAACTCCTCCGGCACCTCGACGACGCGCGGCTCCGTGTCCAGCTCGATCTCCACGTCGATCTCGTCGCCGCCCGCCACGCCGGCACCGGCGCGATTCTCGGCGCTCACCCCGACCATGTAGACGCCGCCCATGACGGCGATCGTGTTGCGGTACGTGAAGCCGTTGATCGTGACCTTCACGGGCGGTCGTTTGCCCTGGCCGAGCGCCTCCACGACCTCGTCGGGTACGACGATGCCTGTGGCGGTCTTGTCGCCCTGGAGGAGCGCGGTGTGGAATCGCATCGGAGCCTCCGTTTCGTCAAGAGACATGATGGATGATCTGGAACAGGTTGCGATTCGGTTTCGACGCCGCTCGATGGCTGTGGCACACTGGTCGGCACGGATTGGCCGGCATCGGTCCATTCTGTGCGAACTCGATAGAGGCTGCGGAAGCCGACTCCGACGGATCAGTCCGTTGTGACGCGCGGCCGGTCTTCACCGCTGACGCCGTCGCGAAGCGCCGGCGAGAAGGAGAAGGACCGTGCAGGCAGCCCAGCCGTCGACCTCGACCTCAAACGCCATTGGCCGGACCATGCGTGCCAACCTCCCGAGCGCCGAGCTGTACGAGGAGGCGGTGCGCAACGGCGAGGGAATCATCTCCGCCCACGGCGCGCTCGTCGTCCGCACCGGCAAGCACACCGGCCGCTCCCCCCTCGACAAGTTCATCGTCGATGAGCCGACCTCGACCGACAACATCTGGTGGGGCCAGGTCAACCACGCGATCAGCGAGGAGCACTACGACCGGCTGCGGGCGCGCCTGCTCGACTACCTGTCGGAGCGCGACCTTTACAGCCAGGACTGCTACATCGGGGCGGACCCGCGGCATCAGCGCTCACTGCGCGTGACGACGGAGACCGCGTGGGCCAGCATCTTCTGCCGCAACCTGTTCCGACGGCCGCCGGCCGAGGAGCTCGCCGGCTTCGCGCCGAACTTCACGATCATCGACGCCCCCTCGTTCAAGGCCGATCCCGCGACCGAGGGGGTGCGCAGCGAGACGGCGGTCCTGCTGCACCTGCAGCGCATGGAGATCATCATCGTCGGCACCGAGTACGCCGGCGAGATCAAGAAGTCGGCCTTCACGGTCATGAACTACCTCCTGCCCGATGAAGGCGTCCTGCCGATGCATGCATCGGTCAACGTCGGGTCGAACGAGGATCCGGCGGTCTTCTTTGGCCTCTCGGGGACCGGCAAGACGACGCTCTCCGCGGATCCGGAGCGCAGCCTGATTGGCGACGACGAGCACGGCTGGGGCGACGGCCTCTTCAACTTCGAGGGTGGCTGCTACGCCAAGACGATTCGCCTGAGCCCGATGTACGAGCCGGACATCTTCGCCACTACGCGACGCTTCGGGACCATCCTGGAGAACGTCGACCTGGATCCCGCCACGCGCGAGCTCGACCTGGACTCCGAGCGCTTCACGGAGAACACGCGCGCGGCCTACCCGCTCGAATTCATCGGAAACGTGGACCCGACCGGCATGACGACCCACCCGCGCAACGTCGTGCTGCTGACCGCCGACGCCTTCGGGATCATGCCCCCCATCAGCCGCCTGACGCGCGAACAGGCGCAGTACCACTTCATCAGCGGCTACACCGCCAAGCTGGCCGGGACCGAGATCGGTGTCACCGAGCCAAAGGCGACCTTCTCAGCGGGCTTCGGCGCGCCGTTCCTGCCGCGCCATCCCGGGGTCTATGCCCGCATGCTGGCCGAGCGGCTCGCCCAGCACGACGTGCCGGTCTGGCTCGTGAACACGGGCTGGACGGGCGGCCCATATGGCGTCGGCAAGCGGATGGGCATTGACCACACCCGCACCATGGTGCGCGCCGCGCTCAACGGGCAGCTCGCGGACGTCGCATACGAGATGGACCCCGTCTTCGGGGTCGAGGTGCCGGTAATGGTTCCCGGCGTGCCCACCGAGATCCTGCGTCCCCGCGGCACGTGGGCCGATCCCGCGGCATACGACGCGAAGGCGCGCGAGCTGGCCGCCATGTTCGCGGCCAATTTCGCGGCGTACGCCGACGGGCTGCCGGCCGCGGTGCGCGACGCGGGCCCGAAGACCTGACCCGCGTCCACCCGCTACAGGAGCTCGACGATCAGCTCCGGCACGACCTCGCAGTGAACCTCGCCATCCTCGTCGGAGAGGCCACACTGCCAGGCGTTGAAGCTGCGCTGATCCGAGCGCGTTCCCGCATCGGGCTCGCGCGGTGCATCGAGCACGGCGGCGTCGGACGCTCCGGCGGCGGTCATGAGACGGCGTCCACGGCCACAGCGGACGGCACGCGCCCGATCCTGACGCGCCACACCTCGGGGCCCTGCTCGAGGTAGTCCCACGTGAAGGTGCCCGGCTGCTCCGCGTCGAGCTGATAGTAGAGCGGCTTCGGGTCGTGATCGTTGACGAGCTCGAAGCCGGCGCCCGCATCGAGGTTCCCGAAGGTCTCGAAGATGAGGGCGTGGCGGCGAACGGGGGGCTCGCTGCGAACGTCGAGCTTGGGGGTATCGGTCATCAGGGGGCTCCTTTCAGGATGCTGGCCGGCCGATTCGAGCCGGACCAGGTAGTGCATGACGCCGTTGAGCCGCTCGGCGGCTCGGGGCTCGTCGCGGCGCAGGCCGGCGTACGCGTCCGCGGCGAAACGGTTGGCCGCCTGCGGCTCACCGGCCTTGCCCAGCTCGCGCAGCGCACGAACCAGGACGGCGGTGAGCCGATCGACGGCGGAATCGGGCATGGTCAGCCGATCAGCTCGTGCATGCCCGCCAGCAGCTCGCTGATCGAGACATTTGCGTCCGCGACCAGCGCAGGAACCAACAGGTCGTTCTCCTTGTGCAGATGCGACTCGAAGAGCGCCCGGATCGCGGCAGCGAGTGCCGCTGCGCTCACGCCATCGGCGGCGTTGCCCAGCGCTTCCACATGCGCGATGAGATTGCGGTGTTCGTCGCGCATCGAGCGGACGAGCAGCGCGGCGAGGCCGGTGTCGGCGGCCGGATACAGCGCCCCCTCCTCGGCTGAGGCGTGCGGCAGCAGCTCATCGCGGAGGTACTCCAGGACGTGCTCTTGCGCGGCGCCGTGCGGGGCGCCGGATCGCGCAGCCTCGATGAGCGCGTCGACGCGCTCTCGCAGCTCTGTCTGCATCTGTGTGTGGTGCGCGCGGATGGCATCCGCCGCCTGTGCATCGGTCATGGACATGGGTTTCGTCGCTCCTTGGGGCGCGTGCTGAAGTCGGCACTTGATATTTACGGCCATTTCCGTGCAAAATGCAAGCATGACGTCCACGCAGCATCATCGAGCGCTCGCCGGCGCGACGCGCAGCCGGCTCCTGGCGGTCCTCCGTGCCTCGGCCGCACCGCTGGGCATCCGGGAATTGGCGAGCGCCGTCGCGCTCCATCCCAACACGGTGCGCGAGCATCTGCAGCTCCTCGCTGATGCCGGACTCGTGACGCGCGAGGTCGTCTCGTCGGGCAGCCGCGGCCGTCCCGCGATTCGCTTCACCCTGCAGCCCGATGCGCTGACCGGCGAGGCGCGACCGTACGCGACCCTCTCGCGCGTCCTGGCGGACCAGCTGGCCGAGCTGCCGAACGCGTCCTCCACGGCTCGACGTGCGGGCCGGCGCTGGGGCAAGGCGATGGCCGCCGGCATGGTCGCGGCGCCGACGGCCGAGGCAGCGACGGAGCGGATCGTCGAGCTGCTCGACGAGGCCGGCTTCGCGCCCGAGACGCCGATTGATGACGGGGCCACGATCCGCCTGCGGAACTGCCCGTTCGGCACGCTCGCGGTCGGCCGTGAGCCGGTCATCTGCGGCGTGCACCTGGGGCTCATGCAGGGTGCCCTGCGCGAGATGGGCGCGCCGCTGGAGGCGACCAGCCTGGAGCCATTCGTCACGCCTGACCTGTGCCTGGCGCACCTCGCGAGCCGCAACAGTGCCTGACGGCGGGATGCCTGATGGCGGCATGAATGTCGGCCGGCTGCTCGGTGCGCCCGTCGAACCCGGCACGCTGCTGGAGCACCTGCACTCGGTGATCGATCCCGAGCTGGGGGTCAACATCGTCGACCTTGGCCTGGTCTACGACGCCGCGGTGGTGGACGGCGTGGCGCAGATCCTGATGACCATGACCACGCCCGCCTGCCCGCTTGGCGACTACCTCACCGAGCACATCCGCTGGGCGCTGCTGGAGATCGATGACGTGCTCGACGTCGAGGTCGAGATCACCCATGATCCGCGCTGGTCGCCCGACATGATGACCCCGTTCGCCAAGAGCCAGCTCGGCTGGGCCCGATGAGGGTGCCTGCCTGGCGATACGGGCTGTTGGCGTTAGGTGGCGCCGGCCTGCTCGCCGGCCTGATCGGGGCGCTCGTCCTGCTTCGACTGCCGATGCCCGCCGCCGCCGCGCGCCTGGCCGGCAGCCACGGGGTGCTCATGACGCTGGGATTCCTGGGAACGCTCATCGCCCTGGAGCGCGCCGTCGCGCTGGGCCGCGGGTGGGGCTACCTCGCCCCGCTCGCCGCAGGCGCCGGCGCGATGGCGCTCACCGTCGGCGCGCCAGAGCGGATTGGCATGCTGCTGCTGACCATCGGGGCGGCCGTCTTCGTTGTCATGTACGTCGCCTTCGACCGCATCGAGCGCTCGCTGCACACCGGCATCCAGGCCCTCGGCGCGCTGGCCTGGCTCGGCGCCGGGATCCTGCTCGTCGCCGGCTGGTCAGCGCGCGAGGCCGCTCCGTGGCTCGCTGCCTTCCTCTTCCTGACGATCGCCGGCGAGCGCCTGGAGCTGTCGCGCCTCGCTCGGCTGTCGGATCGCGCGCGGACCGCGTTCGTCGTCGGCGCAATCGTCTTCTCCGGCGGCGTCCTGCTGACGCTCGCGACCCGCGATGCGGGCATCCGCATCGCGGGCATCGGTCTTGTGGGTCTGGCCGTCTGGCTGGCGCGCAATGATGTCGCTCGGCGCACCGTCCGCATGCCAGGCATCACGCGTTTCGTGGCGCTCTCGCTGCTCATCGGGTATGCGTGGCTGGCGGTTGCGGGCCTGTGCTGGGTCGCCTTCGGGGCCGTCGAGGGCGGCGCAGCGTACGACGCGATGCTCCACGCGCTCTTCCTGGGCTTCGCGATCTCGATGGTCTTCGGCCACGCACCGATCATCCTGCCCGCCGTCCTGCACCTGCCACTCCCCTATCACCCGCGCTTCTACGTCCATCTCGCCCTGCTGCACGTCGGTCTGCTGCTGCGGATCGGCGGTGGGGACCTGCTGGGCTGGGACGCCGCCTTCCGAATCGGCGGCCTGCTGAACATCATCGCGCTGCTGCTCTTCGTCGCCACATCCGCGACGGCGATCGTGGTGGCGCCCAATCGTGGCGCGCGACGGGTTCCCGCCAGCGCCTAGACCAAGGAGACGACACCGAGATGCGACTGAATTACGCCCATGCACTTCCCGCGGCGACGCGGGCCATGATCGCCCTCGAGGACGTGGTCAAGCAGAGCGAGCTCGAGCCGGAGCTCATGGAGCTCGTCAAGCTGCGCGCCTCGCAGATCAACGGCTGCGCGTACTGCGTCGACATGCACACCAAGGACGCGCGTGCCATCGGCGAGCAGGAGCGACGGCTGCACCTCGTCGCGGTGTGGCGCGACACCGACGTCTTCACGCCGCGCGAGCGCGCCGCGCTGGCCTGGACCGAGGCGCTCACGCTGCTGGCGCAGAGCCGCGCGCCCGACGAGGCGTATGACGCCATGGCGGCGCTCTTCCCGGCCGCCGAGCAGGTTGCGCTCACGCTTGGGATCGTGGCCATCAACGGCTGGAACCGCCTCAACGTGGGCTTCCGCACGCCGGCCGGCGACTACGTGTCGCATCGTCATCCGGCTCGCGCCGCCACCGCCATCGCGAGCTGATCGGCTCGAACTGATGAACGTCCAGATCCGGCGCGCCTACCTCGAGCCGGCGGCCGACGACGGCCATCGGGTGCTGGTGGACCGCGTCTGGCCGCGCGGGCGCACGAAGGCGCAGCTCCACATCGAGCAGTGGGCGCGCGACCTGGGACCGAGCACCGAGCTGCGCCGCTGGTTCGGGCACGACCCGGTGCGCTGGAACGAGTTTCGCGAGCGATATCAAGCGGAGCTGGCGTCGCCCGACAAGGCCGCGCTGCTCGATGAGCTGGCCGAGCGGGCGCGTCGCGAACGCCTGACGCTGGTCTACGGGGCTCGAGACGAGGAGCACAACCAGGCGGTCGTGCTGGCCGAGGAGATCGGCCGCCGGCTGGAGGTCTGAGCGGGCCTCAGCTTCCGAAGAAGAGGTCGAGCCACTGCTCCAGCAGCGGCTTCGGTGCGGGCATCGGCGGCGCAAGCTCGGGCGGCAGCGGTGCCTCCGCTCCCTCGGGGATGATGAGCAGGTGCTCGTCGCCGGTGCCGATGCTCGTCAGCGCCCGGACCTCGGAGCTGATGTAGGCGTCGCTCTGCAGGTACTCCAGCTCGGCTCGCAGCTCGTCGTTGCGAGCCTCCATCTGCGAGATCTCGAGGCGCGCGGCCGCCGCTTGATCGGTGATCTGCCAGTTCTGGTAGACCTCGCGACCGACCTGCACGGCCAGGAAAAGTCCCGCCACCACGAGCACCACCATCCAGCCCAGTCGACTGCCGGTCGTCGGCAGCTGGAATCGCGGACGCCGCGAACGGCGTGCCGGCGCGCTGGCTGAGGCGTCGAGGCTCGTCATCACCAGCGCGCAGTCTACGGGATCGGCGTGCAGGTTATCCACATCACCGCGCCGGGGCGCGACAGGCTAGGTGTCGCGTCGCGCGACCAGCATGGCCCGTGGCGTGGTAGCGTTTCGAACATCTGTTCTATCGTTCGACCGATGCGCCGGAGGACCAGCGATGTTGACCGTTCCTGCCCGCGACGCCGAGGAGGCCATCGCGCGGCTCGTCGCCGACCCGACCATAGAGGCCATGGTGACGGCGCACCGTGTGCTCGAGCCGCGCCCGCCGCGCCACGCACCCTGGCCCGAGAATCTCGATCCTCGCCTTCGCCAGGCGCTGCACGACCGCGGCGTCGAGGCGCTCTACACGCACCAGGCACAGGCGTTCGCGGCCGCGAGCGCGCGGCGCAACGCCGTCGTCGTGACGCCGACCGCATCGGGCAAGACGCTGTGCTACAACCTGCCGGTCCTCGACGCGGTGGCCCGCGACGATGCGGCCCGCGCGCTCTACCTGTTCCCGACCAAGGCCTTGGCGGCGGACCAGCTGGTGGAGCTGCGCGCGCTGTCGGACGCCGCGGGCATCGGTCTCAAGACGCACACCTATGACGGCGACACGCCCGCCAACGTGCGCAGCGTGGTTCGCAGCGCGGGCCAGGTCGTGATCACCAACCCGGACATGCTGCACGCGGCGATCCTGCCGCACCACACGAAGTGGTTCAAGCTGTTCGAGAATCTGCAGTACGTCGTGATCGACGAGCTGCACACCTACCGCGGCCTCTTCGGCAGCCATGTCGCCAACGTCATCCGCCGCCTGCGGCGCATCTGCCGCCACTACGGCGCTGATCCGATCTTCATCTGCGCCAGCGCCACGATCGCCAACCCGCGCGAGCTGGCCGAGCGCATCATCGAGGCGCCCGTCGAGCTGATCGACGATAACGGTGCGCCGTCGGGGCGTAAGCACATCCTGGTGGTCAATCCGCCGGTCGCCAACGGGGAGCTGGGCATTCGCGGCAGCTCCGTGCTGACGGCCCAACGCCTCGGGGAGCAGCTGATCCGCGATGGGGTGCAGACGATCCTCTTCGCCCGCAGCCGCACCGCAGTCGAGGTGCTGACCAGCTACCTGCGCGAAGCGATCCCGGCGCCGGACGGCCACCCGAGCACGATCCGCGGCTATCGCGGCGGCTATCTCCCCAACCAGCGACACGAGATCGAGCGTGGGCTGCGCGAAGGGCGCGTGCGAGGCGTGGTGGCCACCAATGCCCTGGAGCTCGGCATCGACATCGGCAGCCTGGATGCGGCGATCAGCGTCGGCTATCCCGGCACCATCGCGTCGACGTGGCAGCAGATGGGCCGCGCGGGTCGGCGATCGGGCACCAGCATCTCGGTCCTCGTCTGCTCCTCATCCCCCATCGACCAGTTCCTGGCCGCGCATCCGGAGTACCTCTTCGACAGCTCACCCGAGCACGGGCTCATCAATCCCGACAACCTGTACGTGCTGCTCAACCACCTGCGCGCCTCGAGCTTCGAACTGCCGGTGCCCGCCACCGAGCGATTCGGGCTCGAGGAGACACCGCTGCTGCTCGACATGCTGCAGGAGGACGGTTATCTCCGCCGCGCCGACGACGATCGCTACTACTGGAGTCACGAGAACTTCCCCGCCAGCGACTTCAGCCTGCGCACTGGGGCGCCGGAGAACGTTGTCATCGTCGATACGACCGGCGATCGGCACCGGGTGCTCGGCGAGGTGGACCTCTTCGCCGCGCCGCTCCTCGTCCACGAGAAGGCGATCTACATCCACGAGGGCGTACAGCACCACGTCGACCGGCTCGACTGGGATGAGCGCAAGGCGTATGTCACGCGCACCGACGTCGATTACTACACCGATGCGTCGCTCGGCATCACGCTCAAGGTGCTCGAGGTGGCAGATGAGACCGATGCGGCGCCCGCCGGCGGGCGCCAGCGCGGCGAGGTGATGGTCGCCTGGAAGGTGACGATGTTCAAGAAGATCAAGTTCCACACCCACGAGAACGTGGGCTGGGGCTCGATCAGCATCCCCGAGCAGGAGATGCACACGACCGCGACGTGGCTCATTCCACCCGCCGAACTCGTCAATCGCTACGACCGCGACACGCTCGACGGCGCGCTCATCGGCCTGGGGCGCGTGGCGCGCACCACCGCCGCGCTGCTGCTGATGTCCGATGTCCGCGACCTGGGCGTGCTGGCCCAGGTCCAGGCGCCGTTCACGGGCCGCCCGACGCTCTACCTCTACGACGCGGTGCCGGGCGGCGTGGGCCTCACCGAGCGGCTCTTCAGCCTGACCGACGAGCTGGTGCGCGCCTGTCGCGATGCCGTTACCTCGTGCCCGTGCAGCGACGGCTGCCCGGCCTGCGTCGGACCCGCGATCGAGGTCGGAGCGCGGGGCAAGGCAACGGTCATCGAGCTCCTGGCCGGCATGTCCTGACCGATGCTCACGCAGCGATTGCTGGCGGACAAGCTCGCCGCCGTCCGACGCTCGCAGGGCACGGCTTCGCCGTCGCGGCCTCTCGCCGCGGACCGGGCCGATGGCCTCGCCCGCTGGCTCGGCGCCGAGCTGCGCGTCGCCGACGTCGGGCGGGTCATCCTGATCGAGCGCTCGATTCCGCTGCCGGTCGACGTCGCCGCGGCACTCGCCACGCTGCCGGCGGCCTGTTACTTCGATACCGAGACGACCGGTCTCTCGACCGGAGCCGGGACCGTCGTCTTCCTCGCGGCGCTGGGCCGCCTCGACGGCCAGCGGCTCGTCGTGCACCAGTACCTGCTGCCCGACTATCCCGATGAGCTGGCGCTGCTGCGCCACGTCGCCGCAGAGCTGGCAGTGGCGGAGCGCCTCGTGACGTACAACGGACGTGCCTTTGACCTGCCGCTCGTCGTCGCGCGCCTGACGGTGAATGGCCTCTTCTCCGCCATGGCGGAGATCCCGCAGCGCCACGACGACCTGCTGCCGGTCGCCCGCCGCCTCTGGCGCCGGTCGCTGGGCGGCGCGCGCCTGGCCGACGTGGAGCGCGGCGTGCTCGGTGTCGAACGCACCTCCGACTGCCCCAGCTGGGAGGTGCCCGGACGCTGGTTCGGTTACCTGCGCGGCGGCTCGCCAGAGCTGCTGGTGGCGGTGCTCGACCACAACCTGCAGGACATCGCGTCGTTGGCGCTGCTCGAGGGCGAGCTGCTGCGCCTGCGCGCCGGGGGCTGGCGCAACGCTGCCGCGCTCGACCATCGCGGCATGGCGATCGAGCTGCTGCGTGACGGGCGTGGCGCCGACGCGCTCGAGGTCCTGGAGCATGCGCTCGATGGCACCGTCGATCCGGCCGAGGCGGCCGGCCTGCGGCGCCTCTCGTCGCGCCTCCTGCTCGCCGGTGGCGAGCCTGAACGCGCCGAGGCACTCTGGCGCGACGGCACGCGGCGAGCCTCGATCGAGGCGGCCACCGCGTGGGTCGAGGTGGCGCGCATCAGAGAGCGACACCGTGGCGACCTGCGCGGCGCGCTCGAGGCCACACAGGCCGCGTCACGTGTGCTCGACCTGGCCTTCGCGCTGGGACGCGGCGGATCGATCGAGGCCATCGCGCGCACCAGGCTCATCGTCGACCGACGACTGCGTCGCCTGCGGCGCTGGGTCGCCGCCGCCGAGCGGCGACGGGCACGCGTGGCCGCCTGAATCGCTAGGCGCGACGCGCGCGCAGCATGCGGCTGACCGCGCCGGCCGCATCGCGCGCCGCGGCATCGAGTGTCGCTCCCCCACCGAGCTCCGCGACCAGCACGGCTGCGTAGGCGTCGCCGGCACCCACCGACGGCACGCCATCGATCCGGTCGGCGACGCCGACGTGGCGGCGCTCGCCGCCGGCATCGAGCCACGCACCATGAACGCTCTCCGTCACCACCAGCGCCGGTCGCGGCCCGACCGTGGCGCGCAGCGCGTCGAGCTGCGCCAGCGGATCGGTGGCATCCGCCACGAGGTCCTCGCGGCTGGCGATCAACAGGTCCAGCTCAGCCAGACGCGCCACGAGAGCCAGCGGCAGCGCGGCCAGCGGCAGCGGCGTGACCTCGCTCCCCGGCTCGAGCGTGCGCAGCCAGCCCTGCAGGATCGCGGCGGTATAGCAGCCGTCGAAGCGCTGCCCGCCCAGCGCCGGCCCGAGCTCGTTCGCGACCGGCGCGTAGAGCACGGCGCGCGGCGCGAGCGTCGGGGGCGGTGCCTCGAGCTGCGCCGCCGCCGCCTCCAGGAAGAGGCGCCGCATCGGCCCGGATTCGTCGTGGCGAAAGGTGACCGTTGGATCGACGGCCTGGTGGTGCAGGATCGCCAGGCGCCCGATCTCCGTCAGTCCGGCACGTGCCTCCGACTCATCGCCGGCCGTGGCGATGACGGCGGTGCGCAGCCCGGCGTGTGCGGCGGCGCGCGCGGCGTGCAGCACCGAGCCGCCGGGCGCGGCGTGGCCGTCGGCGAAGCGGTCGATCGTCAGCGCCCCCACGATGAGGAGGTCGATGCCGTTGGGCGGCGGTCCGGGAGGCATCGGTCTATCATCCATGGCGAGATGCAACTCTTCTTCTTCGAGCTCCACGAGGGAGCCACCGACCTGATGACCGATGCGCTTCTCGTCTCGGAGCGCGACCATACTCCTGCCCAGTTCGAGGCGATGGTGCAGACCGCACGCCGCGCGATCCTCGACACGTTCGAGGAGGACAGCCTTGCGGAGGCCATCGCGCGTGAGCTCGAGCGGTCGCACGGCTTCACCTTCATCAGCGACGAGAAGCTGCACGCCTCGATGAACGTCGGGATGGAGGAGGCGGACAACTACCTGGTCGAGAAGAGCGACGAGTTCCGCAGCATCGTGACGGAGCTGGAGCGCTCCTAGGTCGCTCGCGGGCTAGCGGCCCACGTTGAAGAGCACCTCGATCACGTCGCCGTCGCGGACCTGGTAGGTTTTGCCCTCCTGTCGCAGCGTCCCGCGATTGCGCGCCTCGGCCATCGAACCGGCGGCGATGAGGTCGTCAAAGCCGATCACCTGCGCGCGGATGAAGCCGCGTGCCAGGTCCGAGTGGATCGCACCGGCGGCATCCACCGCGGTCGACCCGGTGCGCAGCGTCCAGGCCCGACACTCGTCGTCGCCGGCGGTGAAGAAGCTGAAGAGCCCGAGCAACGCGTACGTCAGGCGGATGATCCGGCCACGCGACGGCTCGGCGATCCCCAGGTCGTCCATGAAGAGGCGCGCATCGTCGTCGGGCAGCTCGCCGAGCTCGGCCTCGATCTTGGCCGCCAGGGCGGCGACATCGGTCTGTGGCTGTGGGTACCGCGCACGCCCGGCAGTCTCGAGGGCCGCCGCTTCGGGCAGGCGACCATCGTCGATGTTCAGCATCACGAGCACCGGCTTCTGGGTCAGGAACCGATAGCCGCGCAGCAGAAACTCCTCGTCGGTCGTGAGCCCGAAGGAGCGGATCGGCTTGCCGTCGGAGAGATGTGGCTCGATGCGCGTGAGCAGCTCCTGCTCGCGTTGGGCCTGCTCGCGCTCCGCGGGGTTGCCATGGCGCCCCTGGGTCGTCAGCTTCTCGAGGCGCTTCTCGATGACCGACAGGTCAGCGACGGTGAACTCGAGGTCCAGGTCATCGACGTCACGCCACGGATCGGCGGGCGTTGCCGCTGAGGCATCGTCGAAGGCGCGCGTGACGTGGAGCAGCGTATCGGCATTGCGGATCAGCGCCAGGACATCGGGGTTGACCGTGCCCTCGCGCGCGGCTCCGGCGGGAATCGCGACGTCGACGTAGGTGACGTCGGCGTACGTCGTCTTTTTCGGCTTGAACAGCTCGGCGAGGCGGTCGACGCGCTCGTCGGGGACCTTCACCACGCTGACGTTCGGCGCCGCCCGGCCACCGGAGAAGGTGCCCGTCTCGGCATGGCCACCGGTCAGCGCGTTGAAGACGGTCGTCTTGCCCGAGCCGGGAAGGCCCACGATCGTGACCTGCATCGCTCAGTACCCCGCGTCGAGATCGACGAGATTGTCGAGCGGCTCGCCAGCCACGAAGCGGCGCAGGTTGGCGACGAACAGCTCGAAGCTGCGCCGCACGACCTGGTCGCTGGCCCAGCTGGTGTGCGGCGTGATGATCAGGTTCGGGACGTCGTAGAGCGGCGAGTCCGCCGGCAGGGGCTCGTCCCGGAACACGTCGAGCACGGCGCCGCCGATCGCCCCGGCGGCGAGGGCGGCGCGAAGGGCACGCTCGTCGATGAGCCGGCCGCGCGCGATGTTGTAGAGCCAGGCGCCGGGGCGCATCACGCTCAGTTCGCGTGCCCCGATGAGGTCCTCTGTCTCGCCGGTCAGCGGCGCCGTGAGCACGATGGCATCCGCCGCGCGCAGCACGTCGTCGAGCGCATCGGCGCCGTGGATTTCGGCGCTCGTGCCATCGGCACCGCGCTCAGGGTGGCGGCGTACCGCGATGACCCGCGTGCCGAACGGCTCGAGCAGGCGCGACAGCTCGAGACCGATGCTGCCAAAGCCGATGACGCCGACCGTCATGCCCGACAGCTCGCGAGCGCGCAGCGGCTGCCACGTGCGCTCGCGCTGCAGCTCGAGCAGCTGCGGCAGGCGCCGTGCAACGGCCAGCAGCATCATCACCAGGTACTCTGCGATCGGGCGGCTGAAGACGCCGCGGGCATTGGTGACGAGGAGCCCGCGCTCGCGCACGGCGGGCGTTGCGACACGCTCGACTCCAGCGGAAAACGAATGGATCCATTCGACCCGCGGCGCCCGCGTCAGCACGTGCTCGAGGACCGATGTCGGCGTCCCGCCCCGGAACAACACGCGCGCGCTGGCCATCTCGACGTCGGCACCCGCAGCCTCGGTGTGCAGGCGCCCGTCGCGTGTCATCTGCACGAAGCGCACGCCGGGGACCGATTCGATCTGTGCCACGGCATCGGCGTCGATCGGCGCGCCGAAGATTGGCGTGCCGAGCACGATCAGGTCAGCTGCCACGTCAGGCGCGCGCCTCGAGCGAGTCGATGCGCGCGATCCAGGCCTGCGGGGCGCGAATCTCGTCGAGCGTGGGCAACATGTCGGGACCTTCCCACACGCGATTCATGTACGGCCGCCCGCGTTGCTCGATGACCGCATCGACGAAGCGCTCCCCCGCCGCGTATTGCTCCATCTTGAGGTCAAGCCCGGTGATGCGCATGATCGCGCGCTCGATCGCGCCGCGCCGCTCCCCGCGGCGCTCGAACTGGTCGTGGATGCGTGCAAAGCCCGGCAGGATCTGCTCACCGGCGGCGTGCATGACGTGGTTGGAGTAGCCCTCGAGCAGCGACATGAGCGCCTGCGTGCGGCGGAATCCGTCCAGCTGCGTCGGGCTCATCATGCGCTCCAGCCAGTGCCCCTCGCCGCCGCCGAGCGCCTGGCGCAGGCGCTCGGGCAGGCTGCCCGAATCGGTGGCGAAGGCCTCGATCGCCTCGGCGACGTTCGTCGCGAAATGGGCCCGTAGCCATGGGTATGCTTCGAACTCGAAAGCGTGCGTCGCTTCGTGCAGCGCGATGAAGGTGCGGAACTCGTCGAGCGGCACGTGCAGGGCCTGCGCCGTGGCGACGATATTGCCCTCCACGAAGGCGAGCCGGCCGCGCGGGTCGGGGTTCGCGGCCAGCAGGCTGATGTCGTACTGGCCCAGCACCTTGCGCGCCAGGAACGAGAGCAGGAAGCCCAGCTGCTGGTTCCCGATCTTGCGATTCACGATCCGCGACAGCGCGCGACCCGGCGTGTCGGCGCCGCTCTGTGCCGCCTCGATGATGTGCTCGACGCGGCTGAAGAGGTGCTCGAAGGTGGCGAGGTTCAGGTCGATCCATTCCATGCGATCGACGACCGCCGGCACCTCGAGCGCATGCGGCAGCTCGGCACCGATCTCCGCGGCCACGATCGGCTCGATGCGCAGCAGCGCTCCGCGGTAGAAGTCCTCCGCCTCCGCCCGCTGCGCTGCAGTAAATGGGGCGGCCGCTGCTCCCAGGCGGCGAGCCGCGATGGCGCGGACCTGCTGCCAGTCGAGCAGGCGGGTGCCGGCGCGGCGCATGATCTCGCGCTGCGCGACGGTCAGGCCGGCGGCGAGCAGACCACCGACGAG
Organism: Chloroflexota bacterium; assembly: GCA_039933775.1. Lineage (GTDB taxonomy): Bacteria > Chloroflexota > Limnocylindria > QHBO01 > QHBO01 > JBDTNK01. Next base: position 52,768 of record JBDTNK010000004.1, read on the forward strand.
GATGCCCATCCCCAGGCGGCTGGTATTGCGGGTCATGTCACGAGTCTACGGCAGCGACTCCCGACGCGGGCGCGACCGAGACGGCATGGACCGCGGGCAGCTCGGCGCCGAAGACCGAACGCGCGACCATCGTGAACGCGTCGACGTCACCGGTGGTGGTGATCCGGTTCGAGCCCGGGGCCGTGCCGCCCGATCGCCGACCGAGCGCGTCGAGCAGATCCTCGGTCGCCAGGGCGGTCGTGAATGCCGAGTCCACGACACTGACCCGCGGCCCCGCGACCGCCTCGATCGAAGGACGCAGGATCGGGTAGTGGGTGCAGCCCAGGAGCAGCGTGTCGATCGCCGGATCCGCCTCGAACAGCTGCCCCAGGTAGCGTTCCACGGCCTGCTTGGCTTCGGGCGTGCCAGCGTGACCGCCCTCGACGAGCGGCACGAGATCGGGGCAGGCCTGCTGCGAGACCTCGATCGCCGAATTCGCCTCCAGGATCGCGCGCTCGTAGGCGCCGGAGCCCACGGTGCCGGCCGTGGCGATGACTCCCACGTGCCCGGCACGGGTTGCCGCCGAAGCCATCACGGCGCCGGGGCGAATGACGCCGATGACCGGCACATCGACCGCCGCGCGGATCCCCTCGAGGGCGTGAGCTGTCGCGGTGTTGCAGGCGATCACGAGCAGCTTCACATCCTGCGCGGCCAGCCAGCGCGCCGATTCGCGCGCGAAGGTACGCACCTCCCCTGGCGGTCGCGGCCCGTACGGCGCGCGCGCGTTGTCGCCGAGATACAGGGTCGGCTCGGCAGGGAGTCGGCGGCGCAGCTCGGCGAGCACCGTCAGTCCGCCGACGCCTGAATCGAACACGCCGATCGGGCGTGGATCGCCGGTGAGCGGCACCGGGGCGCTCAGCGCCGGGCGAGCGCCGGGCTGCGCTCTCGCAGCTGCGCGGCAAGCGAGTCGGCGATGTGCTTCACGCCCCGCGAAATCGGCGCATCCGGGCTGCCCGAAACGAACGGCACGCCCTCGTTGTTGGCGGTCAGCACCAGGCGCCCGTCCGACACGATCTCGTAGTCGATGCGGCTCCCGGTCGCCTCCTCGACATCGGCCTTCACGAAGCCACCGGTGGCATCCGCACGGTTGAGCACGGTCACCAGCTTGGAGGGCGAATACCCGATGGCGGAGAAGGTCTCATTGGCCATCGCCAGGCCGCGGATGGCCATGGCGTCGTAGGTCAGGACCTGCAGGATGATGTCCGATGCATCCAGGAAGACCAGCACGTCCTCCTGCAGCGAGGCGCGCGTGTCGACAATCACGAATTCGTAGAGCTGGCGCAGGATCGAGAGCGCCTTCTCGATGTCCCGCATCGTGACCATCTCGGCCATCTCGATGCGCGGCGGTGCGAGGAGGATGTCGATGCCCGATGGATCGCGCCACATGACGTCGGTCAGGTCCGATTCCTTGATGCGGTCCGTCGGCAGGTTGACGATCGAGGGCGCGACCGCCGGAACGCGGAGCAGCCCGCGCAGGTCGCTGAACTGCAGCGATCCGTCGATCAGGCAGACCCGGTGCTCCGCACCGAGCGAGACCGCCAGGTTGTACGCAATCGTGGTGCGCCCGACGCCGCCCTTTGGCGAGAAGAGGCTGATGAGCAGCGATCCGGAGCGAGCCGACTCCACGGACCGCTCCTCGTGCGTGCGGCGGATGAGCGTGGTGAGGTCGAAACCGGAGAAGGGCATCTTCAGCACCGCGTCGATGCCGCGGTCCGGTGCTTCGCTGATCGGGTTCTGCGGCACCGTGAGCATGACGACAGCCACGGTGGGATGGGCGGCACGGACCTGCTGGGCGACCTGCGTGCCGTTGACTCGTCCCTGGAGCAGGGCATCGACGATCACCACGTCTGGCTTGAGCTCGTTGATGGCGTCCACGGCGCGGGCTCCCTCGGCCACCACGTCGAGCATCTTGATCTGCGACTGCGCGGCCAGCAGTGCACGGATATGCGCTGCGACCTGCGGCACGTCCTCGATCACCAGCAGTCGAATCTGCTCGCCCGCCAACGCGTCTCCTTCTTGACCGTATCCGTTCGCAGGCTTGTCAGTCCCGCGCGCCGGTCGGCCGGACCGGATCCTTCCGTGCGACGACGATGCAGCGCTCGCTCTCGTCGTCGAACGGGTCGAGATCATGCGATCCGAATACCGATTCGACACCCAGGCCCGCTCCCTCGAGGAGCTCGACAAGCTGTGTGGGATATGGGTACCAGAGTCGGAAGCCGGCCGGAAGTCGCGCTATCGTACCATCGGGGTGCATCCGGTCAACGGCGGTGGCAAAGGCCACGGACAGCCCGTCGGGGCCTGCGGCGCGCATCAGGCTGCTGCGGCGGACGATGTGATCGCCATCCACCCATCGCTCCCAATCCACGCTCAGCGGCAAATCACGCTCGGGCAGCGCGGCCGGTCCGAGCAGGTCGACCACTACGCGTCCGGCATCGGTCAATCGGCGGCGGACGCCGGCCAGCACGGTGGCGGCCGCGGCAGGACCATCGAGGTGCGGCAATACCCCGGCCAGCACGATCAGCCCGAACCGTCCGCGCAGCCCGCCGACCGTCGCCACGTCGCCCTCCACGAGCTCCAAGCGCCCCTCGCCGGCCGCCATCGCCAGCCGCCGCGTCGCGGCGATGCGGCGCCGCGCACGGGCCAGCAGCGCCGGCGAGCCATCCACGCCCACCAGGCGCCGCGAATGCGGCAGCAGCGCCTCGAAGAGGCGTCCGGACCCGCAGCCGAGGTCCAGCACGTTGCCGCGCGACCGACGAGCGAGCTCGCGGTAGAAGACCAGGTCCTCGGTGACGTCGTCATGCTCGAGGTCGTAGAGCTCGGCCAGCTCGTCGGCCGACGCCGGCTGCGCAGCGAAGATGTCGGCGCCCGACTGGCTCATGTCTGGTCGAGCATGACCGATGCGAACCACTCGAGCACGCCTGCCAGCAGCGCGATGAAGATCGCGACCGGCACGGTCAACGCCCCGCCGAGGCGCAGCGCCGCAAGCGCGCCAACGACCGCGGCGACGAGCGTCGCCCGCCGTGCGGCACGCCACCAGGCGCCGCGGTACACGATGCGCCGGCGCGCCAGGAACTCACCCAGAAAGGCGAACGGCGTGATGAACAGCGCGATCGCCAGCGCGGCGAGCCCGACCACGGCGATGCGGTTGCGCGTCGCATCGGGACATGCGGCGTCACCGCCTCCCGGACAGGCGTTGGCTGCAACGGCGACGAGGGCGATCGCCGCGAGCACCGCCAGGAGCACCAGCGCCACGACGCCCACGCGGGTGAGGCCGGTCACCGCTGCGCGTCGGGGCAGATCTCGCGGAAGGGACAGTAGCCGCAGCGCATGGCGGACGGTGTCGCATCGAAACGACCGGCGCGGATGCCCTCCGCGGCCACGCCGACCTGGTCGAGCGCCTTCTCCAGGCGCTTCTCGCTCGCATCTGAGCGGCCGACGAGGCCGGATTCAAGGAAGTGCAGCGACAGCTCGTCGGGCAGCTTGCCGTGCTGCGCCTCCCAGGCAAGGGCATACAGCGAGAGCTGGAGTGACTCGCGCGAGCGACGGTTGGCGGTCGCCGGATCGCGGACGTCGCTCGATTTGTAGTCGGTGATCACGACGCGCCCGTCGGGATCGACGTCGACGCGGTCATAGCGTCCCCGGATCCGGTCGCGTCCCAGCGCCACGGTGAAGTCCTGCTCGACCGCGGACGGCCGCGCGGGATCCACCTGCTGCTCCTGCCAGAAGCGAGCGAGCGCGTCACGGCCCGCATTGCGGCGCGCCTCCTCGTGCTCGCGGGTCAGGAAGCCGGCCGACTCCCACGCCTCGTCGAAGGCCGTGTGCAGCTCGGCGAGGCTCATGGGGCGATTCGCCATCTGGCGCCGATGGAAGACCTGCACCGCGGCGTGCAGCGCGCGCCCGTAGACGAGCGGATGGCTTGGGGCCGTCGGGATACGGATGACGTGCCCGAACCGATACTTCGCCGGGCAGTCCAGGTAGTCGTTGACTTGGTAGAAGCTCAGTGACAGCGGCCGCTCGGCCAGGGCCGGCGGGCGGGTCCCCGGGGCGACCGGCTGGCGCGCCGGGCGCTCGTGTCGCGCGAGCTGTTCGGCCGCGCTGGGACGAACCGCGTCGATGGGCGTGGCCGGCGGCAGGTCGAGCGCCTCGAGCACGAACTGGCTCATGCGGCGTGCTCGCCGGCCACCGTAGTCGGCGGCCCAGGTCAGGATCAGCTCCTCGCGGGCGCGCGTCATGCCGACGTAGAAGAGGCGTCGCTCCTCGGCCAGGTGTCCCTCGCGCCCGGGCGGCGGACCGGCCAATGCATCGGGCAGCGGCAGTGGATCGCGACGATCGCGGCTCGGGAAGCGATCCTCGACCAGGCCGACCATGAACACGACCGGGAACTCGAGGCCCTTGGCCTTGTGGTAGGTAAGGACGTGGACCGCGTCGCCGTCGTCGGGCTGGGCGTCTGCGGTCGAGGGATCATCTCCGGCGCCGATCAGCGTGTCGAGCTGTGCCACGAGGAAGGGCAGCCGGTCGTCGCGCAGCAGCGCTCCCTGGCGCCGCACGATCTCGAAGAAGCGGGCGACATTCTGCAGGCGCTCGTCGCCGGTCTCGCGCGCTTCGCGCGTCAGCCGCGCCAGCCAGCCGCTGGCGCTGATGAAGTGGTAGAGCAACTCCCCGCAGCCGCGCTCCGCGCTCATGGCGCGGTGCTGATCGATCGAGGCAAGCAGGCGCTCGACCGTCTCGAGCGCACGACGCCCGAACGGCGCGCTCGACGGATCGCGCACCGCGTCGCGCAGCGCCGAGGCGAGCGGCGCCCGCCGGCGCGTCGCGCGATTCAGCGCGACGGTGACATCGGTCGCACCCAGGCCAAAGATCTCGGAGGTGGCGAGGTCGTACAGGCTGATCGAGTCATCCGGCTCGTTCACCGCGCGCAGGAAGCTGACCAGCACCCGCACCTCGGGTTGCTGATACAGGCCCGCGGTGCCGCTGAAGCGCCACGGGATGTGCGCCATGTTCAGGGCACGCAGGAAGGCATCAGCGTCGCGGTTGCCACGGACGAGCACCGCGTGCTCGCCGGCGCGTCGTCCGGCCCGCATGCCGGCCGCGATGCGGTCAGCGACGGCATCGGCCTCGTCGGAGCCGGTGACGAAGGGGAGCAGCTCGATCGGTCCCGTCGCAGGCGCTGGACGACGGAAGGTGGCGCGTGCCTTGAGGCGCTTGTCGAGCCCCTCCCGCGCTTCGAGCCGCTCGGGGTCGTTGTGCTTGATCAGGACATGGGAGGCATCGAGGATCGGCTGGCGGCTGCGGAAGTTGTCGACGAGCACGACGCGCTTCGCCTTCGGATACGCCTCGCGGAAGCCAAGGATGTTGCTCAGCGCGGCACCGCGGAAGCGGTAGATGCTCTGGTCGTCGTCGCCGACCACCGTGATGTTCGGCTTTGTTCCCTGCGCGAGCATGCGGACCAGCTCCCATTGCGCATGGTTCGTGTCCTGGAACTCGTCAACGAGGATGTACCGATACCTGCCTCGTTCGGCCTCCAAAACCGATGGATGCTCGCGCATCAGTCGCAGGGCGCGATAGACCTGGTCGCCAAAGTCGAGGCGATCCGCGCCCCGCATCAGCCCCTCGTACGCCTCGTAGGCAGCCGCGAGTTCGCCCTGGAACGCGGCGCGCTCCTGCGGCGATTCGTCGGGATCCGTTGTGGCGGCCGCTGCCAGTTGATCGGCCGCGGCACGATAGTCGGCCGGGGAGACGTCCTCGTCCTTCGCGCGGCTGATGAGCGTGACGAGCGCCGAGAGGAAGCGCGTCGGGTCCCCGAGCGGCCGGTAGCGCTCGAGCGGCAGCTCCCACAGATGCTCGCGCAGGAAGATGAGCTGCTCGGGACGCGACAGCACCGTCGAGCGATCCGAGAGCTGCGCCTCGAGCGCGTGCTCGCGCAGGATCCGGTCGCCGAAGGCGTGGAAGGTGCTGATCGTGGCGTCGGTGTAGCCGTACGGCACGAGCTCGTCGACGCGGGCCTGCATCTCGGCCGCGGCCCGGTCGGTGAAGGTCAGCGCCAAGATCTCCGAGGGCGCCGCCAGCTTTTCGGCGATGAGCCACGCCATGCGGCGCGTGATGACGGTCGTCTTGCCGGTCCCCGCCCCCGCCACGATGAGGAGCGGCCCCTCGCCGTGAGTGACGGCGGCCCGCTGCCGCGCGGTGAGGTCCGCCAGGAGGGGCGGCTGGAGACGGAGATGCGGTCGCGAGCGCCGCACGGGCGGCGCGACCAGCTCCTCGAAGATGGGCAGCTGGTTCGGGGACGGAATGGCCGCGGGCACGTCGCCGATGGTAGCCGGTTGGGGGGTCACACCGCCGTTATCACACGCTTACCTGACAGCTCGCGTGTCGCACTGCTGGGCGTGCTCAGGATGCGTCCGCGTCGTCGTCGAGGGCGCCGATGATGGCGGCGGCGTAGCGACGCGTGCCGCCGATCGCCTCGCGCAGGGCGGCGACCGAAAGCGTGCCCTCCTCGGCGAGCGTCTGAGCAACCGCGATCAGCTCCTCGGCCACGTCCGCGGGGTAGTCAATACCCGGCGCCAGGGAGACGAGCTCGCCGCTGCCGCGCAGGTAGTCGAGCGCTGCCTCCGGCAGGCCAAGGCGGCGCGCAACCGCATCCGCGCGCGGTGGTGCTGGGCTCTCGGCACGCAGAGCCGCGAGGAGCGCGTCGGCGCGTTCCCGCCATGCGTCGGGCAACGTGGCGACGTGCGAGGGCAGGCGCACGCGGTGACCGGTGCGCACGAGCTCCCCCCGCTCGACGAGATCATCGACGACGGACCTCAGCTCGGCATCGGTCAGGGGCAGTGTGCCCCCGCCGCGATGCGAGGCGGGGCGGGAGGCCCCGGAGCGGCGCAGCTCGGCGACGACCGCGTCGACGCGGATATCGGGCACCAGTGGATCGCGGCCGTGGAGGCGCCCGAGTGTGTTGAGCAGCCGGCGTTCGGCGGTCAGGCGAAGCCGGTCCGGGCCGGGCTGCTTCATCGGTCCTTCTAGAAGTCCAGGCTCAGCCGGCGACGCCGCGCGTGCCCTCGACCGCGATGCGGATCGCCCGCGACTCCTCCTCGGAGAGGGCGTGGCTCGAGGTGGCGCCCTCGACCGGCTTGGCGTAGATGCGCGTGTTCGAGCGCCCGTGCAGGCTGCTGATGACGATGCCGTCGCGCGCGTCGTCGAGGAGGGCGATCGCGAAGCTCTGGTCCGAGCCGGTGTCCTCGAACGGATTGAAGCGCACCATCCCGATGTGCCGCAGGCTGCTCCGCGTCCGCTCCTCGAGCGTCGTCTGCAGCCGGTTCACCTCATCCAGGCGACCGCTCACATCGGTCACCCGTCCGACATGGCTTTCCAGCATCTCGCGCAACGAGCCACCGTCCGTGCCGCCGCCCAGGAGCGCCTCGTAGCGACGCACCGCGCCGCGCAGCCGGAACGACTGGGTGACGAGCAGGGCGAGCAGGATGATGAGCAGGGCCGCGACGATCGCGAAGGCGACCGCCAGGTTCTCGAGGAGGATCCGGTTGAGGTCGGCCACGGCGGTCGGTATCATAGCGCTCCGCCCGGCTCGCCTGAGCCGATGCGCCGTGCCCACAGAAACCCCGAGGAGCGCATGCCAGCCAAACGCACCGGCAAGGCCAGCAGCCGTCAGTCACGACAGCGACGCCAGCAGCAGCGGTCGAGCCAGCGTGCGCCCCTCCAGCGGCCGACCGATGTGGCTGGGACCAACGCGCCCGATGTGACTCCGGCAGCACCGCTGGCGCCCACACCGTCGGTATCCGCACCTGCTGTGGCCTCAGGCTCCTCCGCGGCGCGCTCGACGCGCCCGGCCTCGAAGTTCGCGGGGCTGTACGGATCGTCACGGCTCAGCGAGCAGGCGCACCTCGAGTACCACTACGTGGAGCGCGACCTGCGCAACATCGGCGTCCTGGTGGCGGTCATGCTCGTCCTGCTGATCATCGCCACGGTTGTACTCAACGCCATCGGCATCGGCCCCAGCTAGCCGGCGTCCCCCTTGCGTGCCGCGCGGCGCTCGCGGCGCAGCCGGTCGAGGCGCTCCCCGATCTTCGCCTCGAGACCCGCGTTCGAGGGCTCGTAGTAGACCCGGCCGACGAGCTCGTCGGGCAGATACTGCTGGTCGACGTCCGCGCCCTCGAAGTCGTGCGGGTATTGGTAGCCCTTGCCGTAGCCATGCTCGCGCGCCAGGCGCCGATGCGACGAAGGCCGCAGGTGGAGCGGCACCGGCAGGCGCCCCTTCTGCTCGACGTCGGCCAGCGCGGCGAAGTAGGCGCCACCGGCTCGATTCGACTTGGGGGCCGATGCGACGTAGGCGACCGCCTGGGCCAGGGCGTACTGCGCCTCCGGCAGCCCGATCATCTCGACCGCCTGCATCGCCGCCACCG
>JBDTNK010000005.1:0-60512 GCA_039933775.1 Chloroflexota bacterium
AGGGCAAACGACGAAGCAAGGTCGGACGCGTGGTGTCCGACAAGATGGACAAGACAGTCGTCGTGAGCGTTGAGCGGCTCCGCCGGCACCCGGTCTACAAGCGGGTTGTGCGGCTATCGAGCAAGTTCAAGGCACACGACGAGGAGAACAGCGCACGCGTCGGCGACACCGTGCGCATCGAGGAGAGCCGTCCGCTCTCGGCCGAGAAGCGCTGGCGCGTGGTCGAGATCGTGGCGCGCGGCTCCCACGAGGAGCTGGTGGGCTAGATGATTCAGAAGTACACCAGGCTGCGCGTGGCCGACAATACCGGCGCGCGGACGCTGATGTGCATCACGATCCTCGGGCGGTCGCAGGCCGATACCGCGGAAGTGGGCGACGTCATCGTCGCCAGCGTGAAGCAGGCGCTGCCGAACTCGGGCGTGAAGAAGGGCGACGTGGTGCGCGCCGTCATCGTACGCACGAAGAAGGAGTACGGCCGCCCCGACGGCAGCCATATCCGCTTCGACGAGAACGCCGCAGTGCTCATCAACCCGCAGGGGAATCCCCGCGGGACGCGCATCTTCGGCCCGGTCGCACGCGAGCTGCGTGAACGGAACTACATGAAGATCGTGTCGCTCGCGCCGGAGGTGCTGTAGATGGACGTACGCAAGGGAGACACCGTCCTGGTGCTCGCCGGCAAGGACCGCGGCAAGCGCGGACAGGTGGAGCGGATCGAGCAGACCAAGCGCGGTCCGGGCGTGGTCGTGCCGGGGATCAACGTGGCCAAGAAGCATCAGAGTGCCGCCGGCCAGAGCCGACAGGGCGGCATCCTGGATGTCCCCATGCCGCTCCATGTCAGTAACGTGCAGCTCGTCTGCCCGCGCTGCGGCCGCGCCACGCGGGTTCGCCACGAGCGCCTCGAGGGCGAGCATGCGCGGAGCGTTCGCGTCTGTGCCCATTGCGGCGAGCAGATCGAGGTGACGAAGTGAGCGACGAAACGAAGCCGACGAAGGCACGCGCTCCGCGCGGCACGGCGGCCGGCGCTGGCTCGACTCGACGATCGGCCGGCAGCGGCGCGACGAAGACCAAGGCCGACGGCGCGGCAAAGGCCGACGGCGCGGCGAAGGCCAAGGCCGACGGCGCGGCGAAGGCCGATGGCACGGCGAAGGCCGATGGCACGGCCAAGGCCGAACGCACGGCGAAGGTTCGTGACGCGTATCGGCCGCCGACCTACATCGGGCTGCGACAGCGCTATCACGACGATGTCGTGCCGGCGCTGCGGCGCGAGTTCACGTATCCGAACCCGATGCAGGTGCCGCGTGTCGACAAGATCGTGGTCAACATCGGGCTCGGCGAGGCGATCCAGAATGCCAAGGCGCTGGACGCCGCCGTTGGTGATCTGACCCGGGTGACGGGCCAGAAGCCGATCGTGACCCGTGCCAAGCGCTCGATCGCGCAGTTCCGACTTCGGACCGGGATGCCGATCGGCGCCAAGGTCACGCTGCGCGGCCAGCGCATGTACGACTTCCTGGAGCGCACGCTGGCACTTGCGCTGCCCCGCATCCGCGACTTCCGCGGCATCCCCACCCGCAGCTTCGATGGCCGCGGCAACTTTACCCTCGGACTCCGGGAGCAGCTCGTGTACCCGGAGATCGACTACGACCGCATCGATCGGCTGCGCGGGCTTGAGCTGACGATCGTGACGACGGCGCACAGCGACGAGGAGGGGCTGAAGCTCCTCCAGCTGCTGGGCATGCCGTTCGCTTCGAACTAGGACTGGAGACCACGTGGCAAAGAAGTCGAGTATTGCGAAGGCCCGCCGGGCGCCGCGCTTCGAGGTCCAGCAGCACAATCGCTGCTCGATCTGCGGGCGGCCGCGAGGCTACATGCGGCGCTTCGCGCTGTGCCGCATCTGTTTCCGGGAGCGTGCCCTCGAGGGCCAGCTGCCGGGCGTGACGAAGTCGAGCTGGTAGCGCACCGGCTTTTCGAACCAGGATCACCACCGCCAACCCACCATCAGCGGTAGGCGCCGACGCGACGATGCGTTCGAGCGAACCACCGCCGAGGAGACCTCACCACCGACATGAACACCAGTGACCCGATCGCAGACATGCTGACCCGCATTCGCAACGCGAGCGCGGCGCGGCATCTCGACGTCAGCCTGCCGTCTTCGAAGGTGAAGCGCGAGATCGCGCGAATCCTGGCCGAGGAGGGCTTCATCGACGGCTTCGAGACCGCCGACGGCGGCGTCCAGGAGAAGCTCACGATGCGGCTGCGCTATGTCGAGGGCAAGACGCCGGTCGTTTCCGGCCTCAAGCGGATCAGCAAGCCGGGCCTGCGCGTCTACGCGCGCAAGACCGAGATCCCACGCGTCCTCGGCGGGCTCGGCCTCGCCATCCTGTCCACTTCCCGCGGGATCATGACCGGGCCGCAGGCCCGCAAGCTGAATCTCGGCGGCGAAGTTCTCTGCTACGTCTGGTAAGGAGCGAAGATGTCACGAATCGGTCGAATGCCGATCGCGCTCCCGCAGGGCGTGGAGGTGAACCAGGAGGGGCGCCAGCTCACGGTCAAGGGACCGCTGGGGCAGCTGTCGCGCGAGATCCACGCGGAGATGAAGCTCGAGCGCGAGGACGGGGTGCTGCGGGTCGTGCGACCCAGCGACGAGCCACGTCATCGGGCGCTGCACGGGCTGACGCGCACCCTCGTCAACAACATGATCACCGGGGTCACGACCGGCTTCACGAAGGGGCTGGAGATCAGCGGCGTCGGGTACCGCGCGCAGCTGCAGGGCACCAAGCTCGTCCTGGCGCTCGGCTACTCGCACGCGGTCGAGGTCGTCGCTCCGACGGGGATCGAGTTCCGGGTCGACACTCCCACGCGCCTCGCCGTGTTCGGGGCAGACAAGGAGCTGGTCGGGCAGACCGCTGCCTATATTCGATCGCGCCGCAAGCCCGAGCCGTACAAGGGCAAGGGGATCCGCTACGCGGGCGAGCAGATCCTGCGCAAGGCGGGCAAGGCCGGCAAGGTCGGCGGGAAGTAGAACGACATGACCACCTCGCGTAACACGCTGCGACAGAAGCGCCACGACCGCATTCGGCTCCGCCTTGTGGGCTCGCCCGAGCGGCCACGCCTGTCGGTCTTCCGCAGCGCCAAGTACATCTATGCCCAGGTCATCGACGACACGACCGGCCGCACCCTGGCCGCCGCATCGAGCCGCGAGAGCGAGCTCACCGGCGGTCCGGGCAAGACCGATGTGGCCCACGCCGTGGGTCGTGCGGTCGCCGAGCGCGCCAAAGCGGCCGGTGTTTCGGTCGTCGTGCTCGATCGGGGCGGCTACCAGTATCACGGGCGGGTCCGCTCGCTCGCCGAGGGCGCCCGCGAGGGCGGCCTCGAGCTGTAGAGGAGCGTCGAACATGGCCAGAATTGATCCTGCCAGGCTGAACCTGGAGGAAAAGGTCGTCCAGATCAATCGCGTCGCGAAGGTCGTCCAGGGTGGACGGCGCTTCAGCTTCAGCGCGGTCGTCGTCGTCGGCGATGGCAACGGCGTCGTGGGTGCCGGGCTCGGCAAGGCCGGCGAAGTGCCCGAGGCGATCCGCAAGGGCGTCGAGGACGCGAAGAAGCGTCTCGTGCGCGTCCCGCTCGTCGGATCCACCATCCCACACGAGGTTGAGCGGCGCTTTGGCGCCGCACGCGTGCTGCTCAAGCCGGCATCGCCAGGCACCGGCGTCATCGCCGGTGGCTCGGTGCGCGCCGTGGTCGAGGCCGCGGGAATCCGTGACATCCTGAGCAAGAACCAGGGCAGCACCAACCCGGTCAACGTCGTCCAGGCCACGATCGAGTGCCTGACCATGCTGCGCAGCGCCGATGCCATTGCCGCCGCGCGCGGCAAGACCGCCGAGCAGCTGCTCGGCAAGCGCGGCGCGGAGGCCGCGCGTCGCCCGCACGAGATTCCGGAGCGCGCCGCTCCGGCGTTCGGCGGGCCGGGAGGTGGCCGTGGCCGCTGATCGACGCGCTGCGAAGCGGGACGCGGTGATGCTCCGCGTCACGCAGGTGCACTCAGTGATCGGCCACAAGCAGGCCGCGCGCGGGACCATCCGTGCGCTCGGCCTGCACCGGCTGCACCAGACGGTCGAGATCGCCGATACCCCCGAGAACCGCGGCATGCTGCGGCGCGTCGCCTTTCTCCTCGAGGTTGAGGAGCCGGGATCGACGGGGGAGACGCAGAACAACCAGGGAGACTCTCAGTAGATGAAGCTGCATGATCTGCATCCGACACCGGGCTCGCGCCGGCCGGCGCGCCGCGTCGGCCGCGGGCACGGCTCGGGGCGCGGCAAGACCGCCGGACGCGGCACCAAGGGTCAGAAAGCTCGCGGCAAGACGGCGGCGTGGTTCGAGGGTGGGCAGACCCCCCTTCACATCCGCACCCCGAAGCTGCACGGCTTCAAGAACCGCTTCCGCGTGGCATACGCGCCGGTGAACCTGGCCCGCCTCTCAGAGGCAGAGAAGGGAACGCTCATCACGCCCAACGTGCTGGAGCACGACGGCCTGGTCCGTGACCTGAAGCTGCCGATCAAGATCCTCGGCTACGGCGACGCGCCGAGCGGGGTGACGGTTCACGCCCACGGCTTCAGCCGCACGGCGCTCGACAAGCTCACCGCGGCGGGCAGCACGGTCCAGCTCCTGAGCTGGCCTGACAATGCCCCGATCCACGACGAGCCCGAGGCCGAGGAGGAAGCGACGCCGTCCGCTGAGGACGGCCCACAGACGGCTACCGCGGACGCGGCGAGCGACGAGCTCACCGCCGACGCTCTCACCGCCGACGAGCCTCCCACCCCGCCGGCGGAGGGCTGAGTGCTCGAGACCGTCGGCACCGCCCTTCGCGCGCCGGACATCCGCCGCAAGATCCTGTACACGCTCGGAATTCTGCTCGTCTTCCGCGCGTTGACGAACGTCCCCGTCCCGAACGTCAACACGGCGGCGCTGAGCGACCTGTTCGCCACGAACGCGCTCCTCAACCTGTACGACACGTTCTCGGGCGGCGGGCTGGCGACGGCCTCGATCATCGGCCTCGGTCTCAACCCATACATCAACGCCAGCATCATCATGCAGCTGATGCAGGGGGTCATTCCCAGCCTCAGCGAGCTGGCGCGTGAAGGCGAGTACGGCCGGAACAAGATCAACCAGTACACGCGGCTCATGACCGTGCCGCTCTCGCTGGCACAGGGCTACGGCTTCAGCGTGGTCCTCACCACCGCCGGCGTGCTGCCCAGCTCCGACCTTTTCAGTGCCGATACGCTGGCGCTGCTGGTCTCGTGGACGGCGGGGACCATCCTGCTCATGTGGCTTGGCGAGCTCATCAGCGAGAAGGGGCTCGGCAACGGCATCAGCTTCATCATCTTCGCCGGCATCGTGGCGGCGCTGCCCAGCCAGGCGGCACCGATCATCACCGGGCCGGAGCCGCTGACCATCGTGCCGTTCCTCGTCATCTCCCTCGTCGTGATCACCGCGATCGTGTTCATCAACGAGGGGCAGCGTCGGATCCCGGTGCAGTACGCCAGCCGTGTCCGCGGACGGCGCATGTACCAGAGCCAGACGCAGTATCTGCCGCTGAAGGTGACCATGGCCGGCGTCATCCCGATCATCTTCGCGATCAGCATCCTGCTCTTCCCGGCCACGATCGCCAGCTACTTCGTGAGCAGCGACATCGGCTGGGTGTCGGCCTCGGCGGCGTGGATCGCCCGGATGCTGTCGACCGAGACGCCGATCGTGTACGGCATTTTCTTCTTCGTGCTCGTCGTCTTCTTCACGTACTTCTACACCGCCTTCCAGTTCAAGCCCGATCAGACCGCCGACTTCCTGCGCAAGAACGGCGGCTTCATCCCCGGCATCAGACCCGGCAAGCCGACCGAAAACTTCCTGGCACGCGTCACGAACCGGATCACGCTGGGAGGCGCCATCTTCCTGGGCGCCATCGCCGTGCTGCCGCTCATCGTCTCGTTCCTGATCCCCGGCACCAGCCAGCTGCAGCTCGGCGGGACGAGCATCCTCATCGTTGTCAGCGTCGTGGTCGAGACGATGAAGCAGCTCGAGGCGCAGATGATGATGCGCAACTACGAGGGCTTCATCCGTTGAGTGAGGGACCAGGCTCCGATCGTCGGATCGTGCTGCTCGTCGGCGCGGTGGGTGCCGGCAAGGGGACGCAGGCCGATATCCTGTCGGCTGAGCTCGGGCTGCCGCATCTCGCTTCGGGCAACCTGTTCCGGCAGGCGTTGCGCGACGGGACCGCGGTGGGCGACCAGGCGCGCGACTACATGGGACGCGGTGAGCTCGTGCCCGACGAGATCACGATCGCGATGTTCATGGAGCGCCTGGCGCAGCCCGACGCTGCCGGTGGTGCCATCCTCGACGGCTTCCCACGAACGGTCGGCCAGGCCGAGGCGCTCGACGCGACGCTGGCTGATCACGGCGAGCGGATCTGGCGAGTGATCTATATCGAGGTCCCCACCGAGGAGCTGATCCGTCGCGTCGCGGGACGCTACCAGTGCCCCATCTGCGGCACGGCCTATCACGCGACCAACGATCGGCCAAAGGTGGACGGCCGCTGCGATAACGATGGCACGCCGCTCACCCAGCGCGACGACGATCGGCCGGAGGTCGTTCGCGCGCGCATGGCGAAGCAGGTGCCCCCGATGGTCGCCGTCGTCGAGCACTACGACGCGCGCGGCGTCGTGGAGCACATCAACGGCATGCAGCCCATCGCCGACGTGACCGCGCAGATCCTGCGCGGCCTGACGGCCTCCACCTCGTAGGGCCGATGCAGATGGGCATGCCGCAACGCGCAACGATGGTCACGATCAAGCGTCCGGAGGAGATCGCCAGGATGCGCCACGCGGGCGCGATCCTGGCCGAGATCCTGGACGTTTTGGAGGCGACGCTGCAACCCGGTGTCACGACCGCCGAGCTCGACGAGATCGCCGAGCGCATGATCCGCGACGCGGACGCCATCCCGTCGTTCAAGGGCTACGGCAGCAACCCGCCGTTCCCCGGATCGATCTGCGCCAGCATCAATGACGAGGTCGTGCACGGCATCCCATCGGCGCGGCAGGTGGGCCCCGGTGACATCGTCAGCCTCGATATCGGCTGCATCTGGCAGGGCTGGCACGCCGACTGTGCGCGAACCTTCATCGTCGGCCCTGCCGCCGAGCCGGTTCTGCGCCTGGTCGATGCCACGCGTCGCGGCATGGAGGCGGGGATCGCGGCCGCGCAGCCGGGCAACCGCCTGGGGGATGTGGGCGCCGCGATCGAGGCCGTCGCCGTCGAGCACGGCTACGGCATCGTGCGACCGTTCGTTGGTCACGGGATCGGCACCTCGATGCACGAGGAGCCACAGGTGCCGAACTACGGTCGGCCGGGAACGGGCTTGCGCATCGAGGAGGGCATGTGCCTGGCGATCGAGCCCATGTTCAACCTGGGCGACGGCGATGTCGAAGTCCTCGACGACGGCTGGACCGTCGTGACACGGGATGGAGCGCTCTCCGCCCACTTCGAGAACACGATCGCGATCACCGCCCACGGCCCCCAGATCCTGACCACCCGATGAGCACCATCGGTCCATCCGAGGGTTTGCGGGCCTCCAGCGCCCGATGTATACTCCCTCTTCCGTGGGTCGCCGTGTGCGGCGGCCTTTCCGTGTGTTTTTCTCCCAACCAATGTCAGTAAGGCTCAACGAGGGTGCGCAGCGCTTGGCACGTAAGGATGCAATCGAGGTAGAGGGCGAGGTCATCACGCCCCTGCCGAACGCCATGTTCCGGGTTCGTCTCGAGAACGGGCACGAGGTACTTGCCCACATCTCCGGCAAGCTCCGCCAGAACTTCATCCGCATCCTGCCAGGCGATACCGTGCGCGTTGAGCTCTCCGAGTACGACCTCTCCCGAGGCCGAATCACGTACAGGATGAGATGAAGGTTTCAGCATCAGTCAGGCCGCGCTGTGAGCGCTGCAAGGTCATCCGTCGCTCCGGCGTCGTGATGGTCATCTGCGTCGTTCCCAAGCACAAGCAGCGTCAGGGGTAGCAGCAAGTCATGGCACGGATCTCCGGCGTCGACATCCCGCGTGAAAAGCGCGTGATCGTCAGCCTGACCTACATCCACGGCATCGGCGACACCTCGGCCGCGAAGATCGTGAGCGGGGCGAGCGTCTCGCCCGATACGCGCGTCCGGGATCTGACCGAGGACGAGGTCAACCGCCTGCGCGAGATCATCGACCGCGGCTTCAAGGTCGAGGGTGACCTGCGCCGCGAAGTCAGCCTCAACATCAAGCGCCTCATGGAGATCGGCTCGTACCGCGGCCTTCGCCATCGGCGCAACCTCCCGGTGCGCGGCCAGCGCACCAAGACGAACGCACGCCAGCGACGCGGCGCCCGAAAGATCGTCTCGGTCCGTCGCAAGAAGTAAGCAGGAGTTTCATGGCCGAACGCAAGCGCCCGCAGCGCACCAAGAAGCGAGAACGGAAGAACGTGCCGGTCGGGCACGCGCACATCCAGTCGACGTTCAACAACACGATCGTCACGATCACCGACCCCTCGGGCAATGTGGTCAGCTGGGGCAGCGCGGGCCAGGTTGGCTTCAAGGGCTCGCGCAAGAGCACGCCGTTCGCCGCTGCGCAGACTGCGGAAGCCGCCGCACGTCGCGCCATGGAGCACGGCATGCGGCAGCTGGAGGTCTTCGTCAAGGGCCCCGGCGCCGGCCGCGAGCAGGCGATCCGCTCGCTCCAGAGCGCCGGCCTCGAGGTGACCGCGATCACCGACGTCACCCCCATCCCACACAACGGCTGCCGTCCGCCCAAGCGCCGCCGAGTCTGAGCCAGGAACGAACGAAGATATGGCCCGATACACCGATCCCGTCTGCCGCATCTGCCGCCGCGAAGGGCTGAAGCTCTTCCTGAAGGGCAGCCGCTGCTATACCCGCAAGTGCGCCTTCGAGCGCCGCAGCACCCCGCCCGGCATGAACACCATGCGCCGCCGGAAGGTGAGCGAATACGGCCTTCAGCTCCGCGAGAAGCAGAAGGTTCGCAAGAGCTACTCGGTGCTCGAGCGCCAGTTCCGCAACTACTTCGCGAAGGCCGAGCAGCGCAAGGGCATGACCGGCGAGAACCTGCTGCGCATGCTCGAGATGCGGCTCGATAACGTCGTCTTCCGGATGGGCCTGGCTCGTTCGCGAGCCGAGGCGCGGCAGCTCGTCGGCCACGGCCATTTCACGGTGAACGAACGTCCCACGAACATCCCGAGCTTCGCGACGAAGATCGGTGACCGTGTCGAGGTGCGCGAGAGCCGGCGCGATCGCGAGATCTTCAAGACCGCCGCCGAGACGATGCGTGCGGCACAGGTCCCCGAATGGGTCAGCGCCGATCCGTCGAAGCTCTCCGGCAGCGTGCTGTCCGAGCCGGCTCGGGAGCAGATGCCGCTGGAATTCAACGAGCAGCTCGTCGTCGAGTACTACTCGCGCTAGGAGTCACCCCAACACCATGATCGAACTTGAAACGCCTCGCATCGAAGAGGTGGAGACGAGCGGCAACCTGAGCCGCTTCGAGGTCAACCCGCTCCAGGCCGGCTATGGCGTCACGCTCGGCAACGCGCTGCGTCGCGTGTTGCTCAGCTCGCTCGAGGGAGCGGCCGTCGTGTCGGTGCAGATCGGCGGAGTCTTCCACGAGTTCAGCACCATGGAGAACGTCAAGGAAGACGTGACCCAGATCGTGCTGAACGTGAAGAAGCTGCGTCTGCGCTCGTTCGCGCGGCATGCGGTCAGCCTCAAGCTCACCAAGCGCGGCGCCGGTCCGGTGACGGCCGCCGATATCACCGAGTCCGCGGACCTCGAGATCGTGAATCCCGATCTCGTGCTGCTGACGCTCGACTCCGATGAGGGCTCCATCGAGATGGACCTCGCGGTGGAGACCGGCGTCGGCTATCGACCCGCCGAGCACACCGAGGACATGGCGATCGGGGTCATCCCGGTTGACGCCATCTTCTCGCCGGTACGACGCGTGAACTTCCAGGTGGAGAACACGCGGGTCGGCCAGATGACGAACTTCGACAAGCTCATGCTCGAGATCGAGACCGACGGGACGACGACGCCGCAGGCGGCGCTCTCCCAGGCGGCCGACATCCTGGTGCGCGAGTTCAGCCGCTTCACCGAGATCGGCCGTCGCGTCGGCGTCACCGGCGCGGACGAGCTCGGCACCACGTCGAGCACCAACCTGCTCGATGCGCCCATCGAGGAGCTCGATCTGCCGATGCGCGCCTACAACAGCCTGAAGCGCAACAACATCACCAAGATCGGCCAGCTGCTGGCGCTCGGTGACGAGGAGCTGCTGCGCATGCGCAACTTCGGCCAGAAGAGCCTGGACGAGATGAAGGAGCGGCTCGCGCTGCGCGGCTTCATCGCGCCGGACGCGGTCGAGACCAACGGTGGCAGCAGCGACGAGTCGGACCTGCCGGCATCGGCGGAGCTGGACGAGGCCGCCGTCGCCCAGCTCGACCGGGAGGAATAGCAGCCATGCCGCATCGCATCTCCGGGCGCAAGCTCGGGCGCGGGGCTCCGCACCGGATGGGGATGCTCCGCAACCTGGCCGTTGCGGTGCTGCGCTACGAGCGCGTCAAGACCACCGAGGCGAAGGCCAAGGAGGTTCGCGGCCTGGTGGACGGCATGATCACCCTCGCCAAGAAGGGCGATCTCTCGGCACGCCGGCAGCTGGTCAGCCAGATGCCGCACGAGCCGCTCATCGTTGCCAAGCTGATGGGCGAGATCGCCGAGAAATATGCTGATCGCGGTTCAGGCTATACCCGGATCACGAAGATCGGGCCACGCCTCGGCGACGCGGCGCTCATCGTTCAGATCGAGCTGGTCTGAGCAACCGAAGAACTGATATCGACCGATGCCGCGCGACGCGCAGCGATGCGCCCGGGCGATCATCGAGTACGACGGGACGGCCTTCGCCGGATCCCAGCACCAGCCGAATGCTCGGACGGTGCAGGGAACGCTGGAGGAGGCCCTTAACAGACTGACTGGCGAGCGGGTGCGAATCCATCTCGCCGGGAGAACCGATGCCGGGGTGCATGCCTCGGGCCAGGTGGTGGCGTTCTGCCTCCCATCGAGCCCGACGCGGTCCATCGGCGATTGGTCGGAGCTTCGGCGCCGCCTCAACGGGGCGCTGCCGCCCGACCTTGCTGTGCGCTCGCTGCGCGCCGCGGCTCCGGGATTCGACCCGCGGCGCGACGCGACCTGGCGTGTGTACCGCTATCGGATCCGGACCGGCGCTGATCGCCGGCCCGGGGAACGGCATCGGACGCTCGAGATCGATAGCCGGCTCGACGCAGCGGCCATGCAGGCCGCGGCGCAGGAGCTGCTCGGTGAGCGCGATTTCGCGTCACTGGGCGGGGTCCTACCGGGCCGGCGAACGGTGCGGCACCTGCGTGAGGTGGCGGTCGTGCGACGCGGGACGCTCATCGAGGTCCGCGTCATCGCGAACGCCTTCTTGCGGCGCATGGTGCGCAGCATCGTGGCACTGTTGATCGAGGTGGGGCAGGGACGCCTCTCCCCGGCGGCAGCGGCTTCGCTGGTCGAGGCTCCGGAGCGTGTCCTGCACGGCAGGGCGGCACCGGCGCGCGGCCTGACCCTCGAGCGGGTCATCTACGAATCGAATGTGAACGAATACCGTGTAACAGAAGGCGAACCGTGAAGACATACGCAGTCAAGGCGAGCGAGATCGAGTCGAGCTGGTGGCTGGTCGACGCCAGCGGCCAGACGCTCGGCCGGCTGGCGACGCGGATCGCCACGCTGCTCGAGGGCAAGCACAAGCCAACCTACTCACCCCATATCGACGTCGGTGACCACGTCGTGGTCCTCAACGCGCGGCTGATCAAGGTGACCGGCAACAAGCTGCTCCAGAAGCGCTACTACCGGCACTCCAACTATCCCGGGGGCCTGAAGGAAGAGAGCCTCGAGGCGCTCCTCGCCCGCAAGCCGGAGGCGGTCATCGAGCGAGCCGTGAAGGGGATGCTGCCGCAGAACCGGATCGGACGCGCCATGATCAAGAAGCTGAAGGTCTACACCGGCACCGACCATCCGCACCAGGCGCAGCAGCCCGCTGCCTACGAGCTGTAGGGACGAGGAACGCACATGAGCACGAACTACATCTACGGCACCGGCCGGCGCAAGACCGCCGTTGCGCGGGTCCGCCTCCTGCCCGGCGATGGTGGCATCGTCGTCAACGGCAAGGATGCCGCCGACTACTTCGGCCGCGGTCCGGCGCTCGGTCATCTGCAGGCGCCCTTCCGCGTCACCGAGACGCAGGGTCGCTACTCGGCCAGCGTCCTGGTTGCCGGTGGCGGCACGTCCGGGCAGGCGGGTGCCATTCGCCATGGCATTGCGCGGGCGCTCCTCTCGGCCCATCCCGACGCGCGCCGCGTGCTGCGCGAGGCGGGCTTCCTGACGCGCGACCCGCGTGCCAAGGAGCGCAAGAAGTACGGGCTCAAGCGGGCTCGCAAGGCGCCGCAGTACACGAAGCGCTAGCACCGCGCCGTAACAGGCGAATGGCCACGATCGTCCCACGGGCCCCGACGGTTACGTCGGGGCCCGATGCTATCGTTTGATCCGTGCTGGACGCCATTCGCGAGTTCTTCGACAACTACCTTCGCGGCAGCTGGACGTCGCTCGTCGACATCCTGCTCGTCGCCATCGTCATCTACTGGATCTTCGTGCTCATTCGCGGCACGCGCGCGGTGCGCATCGTGATCGGGCTCTCGATCCTGTATCTGGTCTACCTCGTGGCAGAGCTGCTTGACCTGCGCCTGCTCTCGACCCTGCTCCAGACCGGCGCGGTGGTTGGCCTCTTCGCTATCGTGGTCGTCTTCCAGCCTGAGCTGCGACGCGCGCTGGAGCAGATCGGGCGCTTCGGCTCGGTCGGCCGGTTCTTCGTCTCGAGCGATGTGTCGAGCGCCGAGCGTGTCGCGCGCGAGATCAGTCGCGCGGCGCGCATCCTGGCCGGCTCCCGGCACGGCGCGCTCATCGTCCTGGAGCGTGAGACGGGGCTGCAGGATCTGGCCGCGGACTCCGGCGTGGCCGTCAACGCCGATCTGCGCGCCGAGCTGCTCGTCACGATCTTCTACCGCGGCACGGCGCTGCATGACGGCGCGGTGATCATCTCCGGCGAACGCATCGAAGCGGCCGGTGTGCTCCTGCCGCTCTCCCAGAACGTGCTCGATTCCGAGCGCTACGGGACGCGGCATCGGGCGGCGATCGGGATCAGCGAACAGACCGATGCCATCGTGGTCGTGGTGAGCGAGGAGACCGGCTCGATCTCGCTCGTCATTCGCGGTCGCATCGAGCGCAACCTGTCCGAGGAGAAGCTGCGGCGCCGGATCTTCAACCTCATCCGACCGCAGGCGCCGCGTCGCGCCATGCCGCTCATCCGCCGCACGATCGAGGGGCGCTGGGAGATGGGCGCGCAGGACCCGAAGGACGACGAGCTCATCGAGCCGGAGGCGCGGGTCATCAACCGGCCGGAGGGCGCGCCGCGCTCCGAGACGCGCGGGCACGCACGCGAGCATCGCCCCTGATGGGCATCTTGCTGCGCAACTGGCACCTGAAGCTGGGGGCCGTCTTCCTGGCGACGGTGCTGTACACCGGGCTCGTCTTCTCCGGCTCGTTCACCGAGCAGACGGTCTCCGGCGTGCCGATCGAGATGGTCGGTCAGCCCGATGACTGGGTCCCGCTGACCCAGCTTGAGACGGTCGAGGTTCGGTATCGCGTCGCGGCAGATTCGGCGCAGCTCATTTTCCCCGAGTCCTTCACGGCGACCGTGGACTTCGATGATTACGACCAGGCCCAGGCAGGTGAGCCGCAGTCGTTGCCGGTCTCGATCCGGCCGCTGCTCGACGGCATCACCGTCCTCTCCGTCACGCCGGCCGATGGCACCATCGCCGTCGACAAGGTGACCAGCCGGTCGATCCCGGTGCGCGTCGAGCGCGGCACAATCCCCGATGGCCTCGAGATCAGCGAGCCGCAGCTCAGCGTCGACGAGGTCTCGGTGCGGGGTGCCGCCTCGCTGCTGAGCCGCGTCGACCACGCGCAGGCTCGCGTCAGCATCGACCCGTCGGGGATCACGGTGAGCGAGCAGGTCGAGCTGGTGGCGGTGGATGCCAACGGCGAGCCGGTGCAGGGGCGTATCGAGCTCACGCCCTCGACGGCCACGGTCGATATCGAGGTGCAGCAGGTCGAGACGCGCAAGACCGTCCCGGTGACGCCGCAGCTGAGCGGCACCCCGGCCGGCGGCTACTCGCTCACCGCGATCACCGTCAGCCCGCCCGTCGTCACACTCGTCGGCCTGCCGGCTGACCTGACCGGCATCACCGAGGTGCCGACAGAGGCGATCTCGATCGACGGCGCGACCGAGGGCTTGACGAGCGACGTGGCACTCATCCTTCCCGACGGCACGAGCCTGGCCGAAGACGTGTCGAGCGACGCATCGGTCGAGATCAGCATCGTGTCGACCGATGTCACGCGCACCTTCGCGGTGGGGGTGACGTGCGTCGGCGTGGCGAGCGGCAGCACCTGTCTGCCGGCGCAGGGCCAGGTGGCGGTGACGCTCGCCGGACCGGTTGCGACCCTCTCAGCGCTCGGCCCGACCGACCTTGCCGTGACCGTCGACGTCACCGGGCTGGGACCCGGCCAGCATGCCGTCGCGCCCAGCCTGAGCCTGCCGGCCGACACGGAGCTACAGACGATCGTGCCGGGCAGCGTCACGGTCACCATCACGCCTCCGCAGACACCGGAACCGACCACGACGCCGGGGGCGCCGTGAGCCGCCTCTTCGGGACCGATGGCATCCGGGGCGTCGCGAACGTCGACCTGACCCCGACGCTGGCCTATGACCTCGGCCGGGCTGTGGGGCACCTGGTTGGCCGATCAGGCGGCGCTGTGGTCATCGGCCAGGACACCCGTCGCTCAGGCGACATGCTCGTCTCCTCGCTGTGCGCAGGACTGATGGCGGTCGGCGTGGATGCCGTGCCGGTGGGCGTGATCACGACCCCGGGACTCGCCTACATCGCTGGGAGCGGCGGCTTCGTGGCCGGCATCATGGTCAGCGCATCACATAACCCGGCGGAGGACAACGGGCTCAAGGTCATCTCGGGCGGCCGCAAGGTCGATGACGAGGCCGAGATGACGCTCGAGCGCCTCATCTTCCAGGCGGAGGCGCTGCCCGGCCGCGCCAACGCGGAGATCGGGGTGATCCGGCGTGATCCCGGCGCGGCGGAGCCCTATCTCGCCCACCTGCGCGATGCTGCCGGCGAAGCGCTCCACGGCCTGCGCCTCGCAGTCGATTGCGCCAACGGAAGCGCCAGCGTCGTCGCCCCGGAGCTGTTCCGTCAGCTTGGCGCCGAGGTGCAGGTGCTCTCGGCCGAGCCGGACGGGACGAACATCAATCTCGATTGCGGCTCGACGCATCCGGAGCGCCTGCAGGCGCACGTGCGCAGCGAGGGCGCCGACCTGGGGCTCGCCTTCGACGGCGATGCCGATCGGCTCATCGCCGTCGACGAGCGAGGCGAGCTGGTCGACGGCGACGCGATCATGGGCATCTGCGCGCTGGCCATGCTGCGTGACGGAACGCTGCGCAACGACCTTCTCGTCGCGACGGTGATGAGCAATGGCGGGTTGGATCGTGCTGTCGTCGCGGCCGGTGGCAAGGTGCTGCGCACGCCGGTCGGCGATCGCCATGTCTTCGACGCCATGGAGCGATACGGGGCCGTGCTGGGCGGCGAGCAGTCGGGCCACATCATCTTCCGCGACCGCGCCACGACCGGCGATGGCATCCTGAGCGGCATCGAGCTGATCAAGATGCTGGTCGCCGCCGGCGGGTCGACGCTCTCCGAGCTTGCCGCGCGGATTCCGAGGCTGCCGCAGGTGGTGATAAACTCGGCCGTCCGCCACAAGGACCAGTGGCACATCGACCCGGAATTCTCCGTCGCGGTGGCCCGGGCGGCGGCGCGGCTCGAGTCGCGTGGCCGCATCTTGGTCCGCCCGTCAGGCACCGAGCCCAAGATCCGGATCATGGTCGAGGGAGACGACCCCGATGAGATCAACGCTGTCGCTCGCGAGCTCGACGCGCTGGCGCAGTCGCGGCTCAACTGACCAAGGAGGAGCACGATGTGTGGCATCGTCGGGTACGTCGGTCCGCGTGACGCCGCGCCCATCCTGATCGAAGGGCTGCGGCGGCTCGAGTACCGCGGCTACGATTCGGCCGGCATCGCGCTCATGACCGCCGAGGGTGGCGTCTTCATCGAGAAGAAGGCGGGCAAGCTCTCGAATCTGACCGATCACCTCGATGGCGGGGCCCCGAAAGGGCATCCCGGCATCGGTCATACCCGATGGGCGACGCACGGCGTGCCGAACGACCTGAACGCGCACCCGCACGCCGACTGCACCGGCCGCCTGGCATTGATCCACAACGGCATCATCGAGAACTACGCCGAGATCAAGGAGCGGCTCGCGGCCGAGGGACACCGGTTCGAGTCGGAGACCGATACCGAGGTTCTGGCGCACCTGATCGAGACGAAGTACGACGGCGACCTGGTCGAGGCCGTGCGGTGTGCGCTGGGCGAGGTGCGCGGGGCGTACGCCATCGGCGTCATGCACACCGACCACCCCGATCGCATCGTTGGCGCGCGCATGAATGTGCCGCTCATCGTCGGCCTGGGCGACGGCGAGGGCTTCCTGGCCAGCGACGTCCCCGCGATCCTGGAGCACACCAGCAACGTCATCATCCTGCACGAGGGCGACATCGCCGACGTGACCGCCGACGGCGCGCGGATCCTGGGCCTCGATGGCGGCGAGGTCGAGCGTGACGTCACGAAGATCCGCTGGAACATCGAGGCAGCCGAGAAGGGCGGCTTCGCGCACTTCACGCTCAAGGAGATCTACGAGCAGCCGCACGCGCTGCAGGAAGCGCTGCGCGGCCGCGTGGACGCCACCGGCGCGCTGCACATGGACGAGCTGGCCGCGATCGACGACCGACTGCGCGGCATCGACCGCGTCTACCTGGTGGGCTGCGGCACGGCGAGCTACGCGGCGCAGGTTGGCGCCTACCTGATCCAGGACTGGGCCCGGCTGCCGGCGGTGAGCGTGGTGGGCAGCGAGATGCGCTACTCGCCGCCGCCCATGGACGCCCGCACCCTTGTCATCAGCGTCACGCAATCGGGCGAGACGGCCGACACGCTGGCGCCGCAGCGGCTGGCAGCGGAGGCGGGTGCGCTGGTCGTGGCGGTCACGAACGTTGTCGGCAGCGCGATCACCCGCGAAGCGGACGCGGTCTGCTACCTGCAGGCCGGCCCCGAGGTCGCGGTGGCGTCGACGAAGGCGTTCGTCACCCAGCTCGTCGTGCTCTCGATGATCGCGCTGCATCTCGCCCGCCTGCGCGGCACGTTGGGTGAGCACCGGCTGCGGACCTACGGCGTCGGGCTGCGCGGACTGCCGGCCCAGGCCGCCGAAACGCTGCGCCGAGCTGGCCCGATTCGCAAGCTGGCGCGATCGCTGGCAGGGGTGCGTGACGTGATCTACATCGGGCGCGCGCTCGGTTTCCCGACGGCGATGGAGGGCGCGCTGAAGCTCAAGGAGCTGAGCTACGTCCACGCCGAGGGCTATGCGGCGGGCGAGCTGAAGCATGGTCCCATCGCGCTGCTCGACCCACAGACGCCACTTGTCGCGATCGCGACCAAGGGCGCCACGTACGACAAGCTGGTCAGCAACATCGCCGAGGCACGAGCACGCACCTCGCCTGTCATTGCCGTGGCCACCGACGGGGACGAGCACATCACGCGCTACGCGCAGGACGTCCTGTACGTGCCGGAGACGCTCGAGGCCTTCGCCCCGGTGCTCGCCATCCTGCCCCTGCAGCTGCTCGCCTACGAGGCCGCTGTCGCGCGCGGCACCGATGTCGACCAGCCGCGGAACCTGGCCAAGTCGGTCACCGTCGAGTGAGCCGGCACGAGATCGGCGTGGACCTCATCGACATCGGACGCATCACCGCGGTCCTGGGACGCCACCCGCAGCGCTTTCGCCGCCGCGTGCTGACTCCCTCGGAGGACCGCTACTGCGGCCCCAGGGTCGAGCGCGTCGCCGGCCGCTGGGCGGCGAAGGAGGCGATCAGCAAGGTCCTCGGCCTCGGCGTGCGTGGCGTCGGCTGGCGGGAGATCGAGGTGCTGCCGAACCGGGCCGGCCAGCCGCAGGTCCACCTCCACGGGCGCGCCGCCGCACGCGCGCAGCACCTGGGCCTCGAGGAGCTGACGGTCACCATCTCGCACGAGCGCACGATGGCGGTGGCGGTCGCCATCGCGCATCTTGGGACGTGACCGAGCGCGCGCCGGCACCGATCGAGCCGGCCTGGGTGGCGGCCAACCTGCCCGATCGCTCCGCACGGGCGCACAAGGGCACCTTCGGCAGGTTGCTCGTCATCGGCGGATCGCTGGAGTATGCCGGCGCCCCGCTGCTCGTCGGCCTGGGGGCGGCGCGCGCCGGTGCGGGCCTTGTCGCCATCGCAACCCCGGAGGCGGTCGCGCTCCACATCCTCGGGCGCATCCCTGAGCTCATAGCGATTCCGCTGCCCGAGGAGGGCGCCGGCCTTATCTCACCAGCCGGCTGGCGGCGCGCGCACGCCGAGCTGCGGACGTACGACGCGGCCGTCATCGGCCCCGGCCTGGGACGGCACCCGAGCACGCTGCGCCGAGCGCGTGGCCTGCTCAACGACCTGCGCGCACCCGCGGTCGTCGACGCCGACGGCCTCAATGCCCTTGCCGAGCAGGACCGATGGTGGGAGCCGCTCCACGCGCCGCTGGTCCTCACGCCGCACCCCGGTGAGTTCGCGAGCCTCTCCGGTCGCGGCACCAGCCCGCTGCCCGACGAGCCGGCGCCACGCGCCGCGGCTGCCGCCGAGGCCGCGGCCCGCTGGGGACAGGTCGTGGTGCTCAAGGGCGCCGACACGGTCATCGCCTCGCCGGACGGCGAGATCCTGTGCTCGAGCGTGGCCACGCCGGCGCTCGCCACGGCGGGCAGCGGCGACGTGCTGTCGGGTGCCATCGGCGCGCTCCTGGCGGCGGGCGCATCGCCGTGGCAGGCCGCGGTCTGCGGCGTCGCCGCGCACGCCGCGGCCGGCGTGATCGCGGAGCGCCGCATCGGGCGTTCCGGAACGATGGCGAGCGACATCTCCAGCTTCCTGCCGGCAGCGTTCGAGGCGCTGCGCGCCGGCCAGCCGGCGTGAACGAAGGGGATGCCCGCTCCCGCGGCAGTGCGCACCGGGCCTGGATCGAGATCGATCACGAGGCGCTGCGCGGCAACCTGGCCGCGGTGCGCCAGCTCGCGGGCGGCCAGTCGCTCATCGGCGTGGTGAAGGCGAACGCATATGGTCACGGCGCGGTCGAGGTCTCCCGAACGCTCGTGGCCGAGGGCGTCGAGCGGCTCGCGGTGGCGACGCTGGGCGAGGCGCTCGAGTTGCGTGCGGCCGGCATCGGGATTTCGATCATGGTCTTCTTCCGGATCACCCCGGCCGAGGTCGATCGCGCGGTTGCGGCCGACCTGGAGCCGGTGGTCTACGACGCCGATAGCGCGGCACTTGTCGAGCGTGCCTCGGCGACCTCGCGGCGCACGACATCGGTCCACCTCAAGGTCGACACCGGGCTTGGGCGACAGGGGATCGAGCCCGAGGGAGCGGTGAGCCTGGCCATCGCGATCGCGCGCAGCCCGCATCTGCGGATCGCGGGCACGTTCTCGCACCTCGCGGTGCCGGGCGAGGACGACGCCTACACCGACGTGCAGGTGATGCGCCTGGCGCGCACGGTCGACGCCATGCGCTCGGCGGGCATCGACCCGGGACTGGTGCACATCGCCGCCAGCGGAGGTCTGCTCAGCAGCGCTGCACGCGTTGGCGACGCGGTGCGGCCCGGACTGCTGTTGTACGGCATGCGGCCGCCGTGGGCCGGCGAGCGCGATGTCGGCCTGCGTCCGGCGCTCTCGATCCATGCGCGCGCGCTGCGCCTCTTCGACCTGCCGGCCGGCGCGGCGATCGGCTACGGACTGCGCTTCCGCGCCCGCCGCCCGACGCACATCGCCACGCTCGGCATCGGCTACGGCGATGGATGGCCACGGGCGCATGGCAACAACGGCTGGGCGCTGGTGCGCGGGATGCGCGTTCCGATCGTGGGCGCCGTCTCGATGGACGCCCTGACCGTGGATATCGGCGAGGTGGATGGAGTAACCTACGGCGACGAGTTCGTCCTGATCGGGGAGCAGGGAAACGAACGCATCACCGCCGACGAGGTCGCCGCCGAACGCCGGACGATCAATTACGAGGTCACCACCGCCCTCCGCGAACGGCTTCCGCGGCTGCACATCGGCGGCACGTAGAGCCGCCGCAGGGACCGACGCCGATGGACCAGACGCGGATGACGAATTCGATCGAGATCGACGTGTGGCAGGGCCAGATCGCCCAGCTCGAGATGGACGCGATCGTCGTCCCCGCCAACGAGAGCCTGTTCATGACCACCGGTGTCGCCGCGGACGTGAAGCGCCACGCCGGTGAGGCGGTCGAGGTCGAAGCTGTGGCGCGCGGTCCGCTCCCTGCGGGTGCCGTCACGATCACCACCGGCGGCAAGCTCGCGACGCCCTACATCATCCATGCCGTCGCGGTCGGCCATGATCTGCGGCCCGATGCCGCGGCGCTCGAGCAGGCCCTCGACAATGTGCTGGGCATGTCGGAGATGCTCGGGGCGACGCGGATCGCCATTCCACTGCTAGGCACCGAACGTGGGGTTCATGCAGCCGATGCCGCCGCCGCCGCCCTCGCCGCAGCGCTCGAGCGCCACGCTCGCCGCCCGGAGCGCGCGCTGCGATCCGTGGTGGTCGTGGCCGCCTCTGCCGCCGACCTCACCGCCATGCGCGGTGCCTTGGCGGCGAGCGGCAGCGGCGCACGATGAGCGATGACGCGCGCCGGCTCGCCGTGCGGCTTCACGGGCGGGGGCTGGCGGTTCCGGCTCGGATCGCGCTCGAGGCGCTGCGCCCGCTGCGCCCGCTGATCGGCGCCGGCCTTACCTTCGGTTCCGGCTTCCTGCCCGTGCCGGCCACGGCCGTCGAGCGGTTGCGGACCGACGCCGCGTGGGATGAGCTTGCCGCCGCCATCGATCCGCCACGCGACGAATGCCCGACATCGGAGGGCTGATCAGCCAGCTCATCACGTTCATCGGTGACGTGGTCGGCTCATCGTCGCTGCGCCTTGGCGTGCCCGCCACGATCGTGGTGCTCGGCATCCTGCTTTTTCTGCTGTCGCTGGTGGCGCGGCCGGCCAGTCGCTGGAGCCCCGGTGACCTCGGCGGCCTCCGTTCGGTGGCCCGCGCCATGGCGCTCGCCGCGGAGTCGGGTGCCGTGGCCAGCGTGTCGCTCGGAACGGCTGGCATCGCGCGCTCGACCGGCGCCATCGAGCGGCTTGCCACGCTCGCGGCGCTACCGTTGCTGGGGCACATCGCGCGCGCCGCGGCTCGAAGCGGCGTGTCGATCGACATCACCACCAACGATCCGATCGCGGCCGTGGTGGCCAGCGGCGTCGTGGCGGATGCGCACCGGCGCACCGAGACGCTGGAGCGGGCGACGCGGTCCGAGGTGCGCTTCGTGGGCGAGGGGCGCGCGACCGCCGCGGCGCGCGCGGTGGCCGGCGCCAGGCCGGGCGGGACAACCTTCGTGCTCGGCGACCTCGCGCTCGAGGGCCCGATCCTGCTCGACGCCCTCGCGACGCGCGCGACGAGCGCCACGCTCGGCACCGCGGCCACCGCGCTCACCGGCCAGGTGCTGCTCGAGGGCGATGGGCGGCTCATCGGACCCGAGCTGTACCTCGCCTCGAGCGATCTCGAGGGCGGGGCCGTCGAGCGCGCCGCCGCCCTCGTGCACAACCGGCTCGTCCTGCTCGCCGCCGCGCTGCTCCTCGTCGGGGCGGTGCTCGACGCCGCGGGGATCATTGACGTTGCATCACTGCTGCTCGTGGACCGATAGTGCGCCGCTCGATCGGCGGCGGGATCGTCATCGTCGTGGGGCTGCTGCTGCTGGCCGATGCGCTCGTCGCGAACCCCACGCTCGACGCCATCGCAGGGCTGTTGACCGACTACCTCGTCCTGCTAGCGGCGGCGGCCGCGATCGCCGGGGTCGTGGCGCTGTTCGTGCGCCATGGCGGTGACCTGCTGCTGCGTCGTGGCGATCGCATCGGATCGGCGGTCCTGCTCATCGGGCTGGTGAGCGTGCTCGCCGTCGGACTGCGCCCCGACAGCGCCGGCGCGGCCGACCCCGCGCTGCGCTGGATCGTCGCGGCGCTCATCGTCCCGATCGGCGCGTCGCTGGGTGGCCTGCTCTTCATCTTCCTGCTGCGCGGCGCCGGCCGTGGGATGCGCGTCAACCCGCGCGAGGCCACGCTCCTGCTCACCGTGGCCGCCGCGGCGGTGGTGGTCCTGCTGCCGATCGGCGGCGGCGTGGGAGCGCTGCTTGGCGACGTGTCGCGCTGGATGCTCGAGGGTCCGGTGGCAGCAGTCTTTCGCGGCCTGCTCATCGGCGTCGCCATCGCCGCATCGGTCACCGCGGCGCGCTTCCTGTTCGGCGTGGAGCACACCGATGCGTGAGCGGCTCGTGTTGGCGCGGCGCCTTGCGCCGATCGCGCTGATCCTGCTCCTCGCGGCGGCGCTGCTCGCCGGGCCGGGGATCGGCAGATGGGACCGTGACGGGGTCGATGCCGTGCCTGCCGATGCGCTGCTCGCGCGCATCGATGCGCTGCCACCCGGGGCGCTCGTGCTCGTTGCCTTCGACCCCGACCTGACCACGTACGCCGAGATCCGGCCAGCGGCGCGCGCGGTGCTCGAGACGCTGACCGGCGCCGGCCTGCGCGTCGCGATCGCGAGCTTCAGCCCCGAGGGCCGCGCGCTGGGGGCGGCGGAGCTCGCGCGGCTGGACGTCGCGGCCACGCCACTCGATCTCGGTTTCATCCCCGGCGGTGAGGCGGGGCTCGTGTCGGCGGTGCGCGGGATCGTGGGAGTGGCCGCGGCCGGGCCGGTCGCCGACGCGATCCGTGCCGGGGGAGGCGGGCTCGCGGCCTTCGACCTGGCAATCGTGATCGGCGGCGGGGACATCGGTCCGCGAAGCTGGGTGGAGCAGGTGCGGCCGCGCGCGCCGGAGCTGCCGATCGCGGGGATCGTGCCCGCCGTGCAGCGCCCGCAGCTGGATCCGTACCTGGCATCGGGGCAGCTGGCCGAGCTCGTGGCCGGGCCCGACGCGGTCGCCGCCATGGTCGGTCCTGACGACGCCCTCGACCGCCGCGCCGACGCGGTCGTGCTGGGGTCGCTCGCGACGATCCTGGTCCTGCTGCTCAGCGGCCTGTGGCCGCATCTCGCACGTCGCCGGCCGGCGTCGGCGGATGCGGACGAGGCGGCGGCATGAACGGCTTCTTCGGCAGCGACCTGGCCGGAACGGTCGGAACGTGGACGGCAGCCGTCGCGACGCTGGTGGTGTGGGGCCACCTGGCCGGCGAGCGACGCCTCTTCACGTGGGCGCAGTACCTGCTCGCGGGGCTGCTGAGCGGCTATCTTGCCGTCCTGGCGGTTCGCGAGGTGCTCATGCCGCGCCTCGTCGAGCCGCTCGTCGCCGCGCCCGCGGAGCGGCTCGAGCTGTGGCCCGCGGCGATGCTCGTCATCGCGCTCATCGTCGCCCGCCACCTGCCGCGCACGGCCTCGATCGTGCCCATCTCGATCCTGGTCGGCGGCATCGCGGCCTTCGCCCTGAGCGGGGCCGTCGTCGGGACGATCCTGCCCCAGCTGGCCGCCGGCGTGACAATCAGCGGCGGCGATCCGATCACCCTCGGCGCAGGGATCGCCGGCGCGGCCGTCTCGGCCCTAGTGCTCGTGGCGTTCGTGCATGGCATGGCCAGCGGACCCATCCTGGGCGCTGCCTCGAGCGGCGGGCGGTGGCTCATCGTGGCGGGCATGGGCGCCTGGCTCGGGCTGCTGCTGTTGACCTCGCTCGTGCTCCTCGTCGACCGGATCGCGTTCCTGCTTCGAGACTGGCTGGGCCTGCTGCCGTGAGCATCGAGCCGACCGATCTCGTCCTGCTCAGCGATACCGGCTCGGCATGGACCAAGCTGATCCTCGTGGCGCGCCATGGACGGCGCTGGCGCATCATCGGCGCCGCCGCACAGCCAACGGCCTGGGGAGAGGAGCCACTCATCGCCGCGCTGGCGGCTGGCGTCGCACGACACGCCGATCCGCGGCTCGCGCATGGACTGGCGGAGCGGCTCCGCTCCGTGCCGCGGATCGAGAGCCACACGCCACGACGTCCCGGCCGGCTGGCGCTCGCCGCGGTGTCGCGCGAGCTCTCCGCGCCGGTGCTGCGCCGAGCAGCCGAATCGGCCGGCTGGGTCATCGTCGAGGAGGCGACAGCCGACGACGGGCGGCCGCTCGCCGATCGGCTCGCGGCGCTGGCGCGCGCCGAGGTCGACGCGTGGCTCATCGGCGGCGGCTTCGAGGGCACGCTCTCGCCGCAGGCGCTCGAAATCGCGGCGCTGGCCGCGGCGGCACGCGGAGCGAGCGCGCAACCGGTGATCTGGGCAGGCTCGAGCGAGCTCGACGCCGAGGTGCGCGCGCTCTTCGCCGGCGGCATCTCGGTCGTGCCAAACCCGGCGCCGCAGGATGGCGTCGAGCGTCCCGCGCCGCTGCGAGCACAGCTCGAGACGCTCCTGCAGCGCGTCGTCGAGCCGCGCGGCTCGCAGCACGCGGCCCCGGTCAGCTACCGACGGGCCATCACCGAGCTGGCGCGCAGCGCCGACCTGCGTGTGCTGGGGATCGACATCGGCGCCGGCTACGCGACCTGGATCGTGGGCGACGCGGAAGGCGAGGTGGACGCCCGCGTCTTCGCCAAGGGCGGCCTGTGCGCCGACGCGCTGACCGAGAACGGTGCCGCGGCCCGCATCGCGCGCGACCTTGCCGCCTCGATCGACGAGCTCGCCGTGGCCGATGCGCTGCAGAACATCCGTGCCCGTCCCGCGACCGTGCCGCAGACCGAGGATGAGCTGGCGATCGTGCAGGCCGCCGCGCAGCACCAGCTGGCGCGCATCGCCGGCGACGAGCCGGCGACGGCTGACGTCGACCTGGTCATCGGGTCCGGGCGCACGATCGCCGGCGCGCCGCGCCTGGCGGATGCGGCACGGATGCTGGTCGATGGGCTGCGACCGGTGGGCGTCACGCAGCTGGCCGTCGACGTGTCCGGTGGGCTGGGCCCGCTCGGCTCACTCGACGACGCCGAGATCTCCGAGGGGATCGCCCTGCTGCGCGATGACCTGGTCGTCCCGCTCGGCACCGCCATCGTGTGCCGTGGTGGCCGCACCGGGCAGGTCGCCATGCGCGTCACGATCAGCGTCGACGGGGAGGACGATCCGCAGCCGATCGAGGTGCGCAGCGGGCAGCTCAGCATCGTGCCGCTGGCCCGCGGACGCGTGGCGGAGGTCGCCATCGAGCTCGTGGGCGGCGCGTCGCTCGGCACCGCGCGTCGCGGACGTCGGGCCCGGGCACGGGTCAGCGGCGGCGCGGTGGGCATCATCCTGGACGCGCGCGACGCGCCGCTGCGCCTGCCGCGGCGCGGCGACGATCGGCGCGCCGTGCTCGGCGCATGGCGCGACACGTGGCTGCGCGAGGCCCGTCCGCCCGCACAACCCGAGCATGGAGACGGGTTCTCGTGAGCCGCGTGCTGCATCGCATTCCGATCGGCCGCGGGGCGACGCCGACCGTCGTGTTGGGTGACGAGATCACGCCCGACGGCCGCGTCGCCACGCGACGTCGCCCGGGCTCGGCGCGCAGCGTGCCGATCGCCGGGCCGCTGCATGCCACGCCGGCGCACGCCGCGGGCATGCTGCTGCACGCGCCGGGCACCGTCCTGGAGGCGGGTGACGCGCTGGCACGCTCGCCGCGCGGCCGCGAGGTGCTGGCGCCGGTCGCCGGATTGCTCCTTGCCTACTCGCTCAGCGACGGGACGGCGACGCTGGCGCCGCTCGGCGAGGAAGAGGAGGTCGTCGCGCACCTCCGTGGCCGCGTCGAGCGGATCGAGGAGACGGCGCTCAGCGTCGGCGTCACCGGCGCGCGCATCGTCGGTGTCGGCGGGACCGGCGAGGCGGTGCACGGTCCGCTGGTGATGGGCGTGCGTGACCCGGCGGACGAACTCCGCGCGTCAGCCATCGACGTCGGCGCCACGGGACGGATCGTGGTGGGCGGGTCGCGGGCATCGGCCGAGACCCTGACCCGTGCGCGGGCCATGGGCGTGGCCGGCATCGTCCTGGGCGGGGTGCTCGACAAGGAGCTGCGCGACTTCATCGCCATCCAGCGCCGCCGCCGAGAGCTGGGTGGCATCGGCGGCACGTTCGGCGTGCTGCTGGTGGAGGGCTTCGGCAAGGTCGGCCTGGACCCGCTGGTGCATGCCTGGTTCGTCGAGCACGAGGGTCACGAGGCAAGCCTCTTCGGCGACCAGCACCTGCTCTACGTGTATGACGCCGATCGGCCGCCGCTGCGAAGGGCCCTGCCCAGGGTCGGGGATCGGGTCGTGATCCATCGGCGACCGTTCCAGGGGCAGGGCGGGGTGCTGCTGGAGATCCTGGACCGACCGCACGTGGTGCCGTCGGGCATCGCGACCCGCGTCGGGCTGGTGCGCTTCGCGGATGGCCGCGTCGCGCCGGTGCCGCTCGCCAACGTCGAGGCGGTCACCGTCGACAGCCCGGAGAATGACGCCGGCGACTGATGGGGCGAGCCTTGCGTATCCTGTTCCGACATGGATCCCGTCCTCTCCGCCACGCCGCAGCGTCGCTCAACGCTGCGCAGCGACTCCGCCTCGCGCACGCTTGAGATCGGCCGCGCGCTTGGGGCTGCCGCGGAGGCCGGCACCCTCATCGCGCTGACCGGGCCGCTCGGCGCCGGCAAGACGCAGCTCACCAAGGGCATCGCACAGGGGCTGGGCGTGACGGGCGTCGTGAACAGCCCGACCTTCGTGCTCATGAACGAGCACCCCGGGCGGCTGCGGCTCTTCCACGTCGATGCGTACCGGTTGGGCGAGCCGCAGGAGGCCTGGGCCGCCGGGTTGCTCGACGACCGCCAGGCGGAGGGCGTGACGGTCATCGAATGGGCCGATCGGCTCGAGGGCTGGCTACCCGACGAGCGTCTCGAGATCGAGCTGCGCCAGCTCGCGACCGACGAGGCGCGCGAGCTGGCATGGACCGCCGTCGGCGTCCGCCATGCCCGCCTGGCCGCGGCCCTCGAGGCGGCCCGATGATCCTGGGCATCGAGACCGCTTCGACCGATACCTCGGTGGCGCTGGCTGCGGACGACGGGACGCTCGTCGCGGTCGACGGGCGCTCCGGCGATGCGCGCCAGAACGGGACGCTGCTGCCACGGGTCCAGGCCCTGCTGGGCGGTCGTGGCCTGCGCGAGGTGTCACGCATCGGCGTCGGCATCGGTCCGGGATCATTCACCGGGCTGCGGGTGGGGTTGAGCCTGGCCAAGGGACTGGCCCACGCGCTGGGCGTGCCGATCGTCGGGGTACCGAGCCTCGAGGGGTGGCTGGCGGCCGAGCCGGAGGCGGACGCCGCGCTGTGCCGCGCGGGGGCGCGCGAGGCGTACCTGCTGCCGCGCGGCGAGACCGAGCCGCTCGTCGTCGAGCCGGACGCCGCCGCGGAGCTCTCGCAGCGACGGATCGTCATCGCGCCCGCGGAGCTGGTGGCCGCCTTCGGCCTCGTCGGCACCGTGGCGCCGCATCGCGCGGCGGCCGCGGTCGCGCGCCTGGCGGCCGGCGCCGCTCCATCGGACCTGGCGAGCCTCGAGCCAGGCTACGGGCGCCCGCCACGCGGTCTGGGACCTGTCCCGGAAGGCATCGTGCGATGGCTGTGAGCACGCCGGTGCGCCTGGATCCCATGGCGCTGGACGACCTGCCCGCGGTGCAGGAGATCGAGCGGCTGAGCTTCAGCTCGCCGTGGCCGACGTACGCCCTGGAGCAGGAGCTGACCGCCAATCGCCTGGCGCGCTACGTCGTGGCGCGCGCCGGAGACACGATCGTCGCCTTCGCCGGCGTGTGGCTGATGGTCGACGACGCGCACATCACCACCTTCAGCGTCCATCCCGACTGGCGCCGCCATGGCGTCGGCCAGCAGCTGCTCATGGGCGTGGCCGACCTGGCGCGCGAGATCGGCGCACGGCGGCTGACGCTCGAGGTGCGCGCCTCGAACGAGGCGGCGCAGCGACTCTACGAGCGGTTCGGCTTCGACATCGTGGGTCGCCGCAAGGCGTATTACACCGACAACGGCGAGGACGCGCTGATCATGACCACGCCGCCGCTCGGCCATCCACCCCAGGCGCGCCTGCTCGGCGCCATTCGCGAGGAGCTGACCGGCATCCCCGAGCCGGACCGATGAGCGGGCCGCGCATCCTGGCCATCGAATCGAGCTGCGACGAGACGGGCGTGGCGGTCGTGGTCGGTGGCCGCCGCATGGAGGCCAACCAGGTGGCG
The DNA here is from genome assembly GCA_039933775.1 of Chloroflexota bacterium. Lineage (GTDB taxonomy): Bacteria > Chloroflexota > Limnocylindria > QHBO01 > QHBO01 > JBDTNK01. The sequence goes on from JBDTNK010000005.1 coordinate 28,586, forward strand.
TCGCAGGTCGCGCTGCACGCGGCGACCGGCGGCATCGTGCCTGAGGTCGCGGCTCGCCAGCAGCTGCGCTGGATCGTGCCGACGCTCGACGCCGCGCTGTCCGAGGCATCGGCTGACTGGGCGTCGATCGACGCGGTCGCTGTCACGTACGGACCGGGCCTGATCGGGTCGCTGCTCGTCGGCGTGAACGTCGCCAAGGCGCTCGCCGCGGTCCACGAGCTGCCCCTGGTCGGGGTCAACCACATCGAGGGCCACATCTACGCCAACTGGTTGACCGATGCCGACGCCGCGGTCCCACTCCCACCGGAGCCTGGCTTCCCGCTGCTCTGCCTGGTGGTGAGCGGCGGGCACACCCAGCTGGTGCTGATGCACGACCACGGGCGCTACGAGCTGCTGGGACAGACCGTCGATGATGCCGCCGGCGAGGCGTTCGACAAGGTGGGCCGCCTTTTGGGCCTGTCGTATCCGGGCGGTCCTGCGATCAGCGCCGCCGCGATCGGCGCCGTGCCCGCGACGCGCTTCCCGCGCGCCCGCACCGCGGGCGCCTACGACTTCAGCTTCTCCGGCCTGAAGACCGCGGTGCGCCGCGAGCTGGACGGCTACCGCGAACGTGGCCACGCCATCCCCATTGACGGCATCGCTGCCGCCTTCGAGGAAGCGGTGGTCGACGCACTCGCGACGAAGACGCTCGCCGCCGCGGAGGCACACGACGTGGCGGCCATCGCGGTCGGCGGCGGCGTCGCCGCCAACCGCGCGCTGCGTGCCGAGCTGGCCGTCCGCGCCGAACAGCTGGGCCTGCCGTTCATGGTGCCGCCGCCGCAGCTGTGCACCGACAACGGCGCGATGATCGGGGCGGCGGCAGGCTTTCGCTTCGCCGCGGGGGACCTGGCCGACGCGGCGCTCGACGCGATCCCGTCGTTGGCGCTGCCGTGGCTCGACGCATGAGCGACCCGCTGGCGCCGGAGCGCCTGGAGCCGCCGACGCCGGGGCAGCTGCGTCGACTGCTGCGCGACGAAGGCCTGCGGCCGCGCAAGGCGCTTTCGCAGAACTTCCTCACTGATCCGGCTGCGCTCGACGCGATCGTCGACGCCGCAGAGCTGCAGCCCGGCGATCGGGTCGTCGAGATCGGGCCGGGCCTGGGCGTGCTGACCCGGCGACTCCTCGCCGCCGGCGCATCGGTCACCGCGGTGGAGCTGGACCCGCGGCTGGCCGATTACCTGCGTCGTGAGCTGGACGGCGTGCCGCGCTTCGAGCTGATCGAGGCCGACGCGCTCTCGGTCCACCCGCGTGACGTGGTGCCGGACGAGGCGCCGTTCAAGCTCGTGGCCAACATCCCGTACCACATCACGAGCCCGCTGCTGCACGCCTTCCTGGAGGGGCAGCGGCCGCCGGAACTGACCGTCCTGCTCGTGCAGCTGGAGGTCGCCCAGCGCGTGGCCGCTCCGCCCGGCCAGATGAGCTATCTGTCGGTCTTCGCGCAGAACGTGGCCGAGGCGCAGGTCGTGGCGCGCGTCCCGGCGGCCGCGTTCGAGCCGGCGCCCGAGGTCGACTCGGCGATCCTGCGGCTACGGCGGCGCGCGGCTCCGGAGATCGCGCCGGGTCCGCAGCGCGAGCCGTTCTACCGGCTCGTGCAGGCCGGCTTCCGGCAGCGTCGCAAGCAGCTGCACAACGCGCTCGGGCGTGAGCTGCCCATCCCGCGCGACGAGCTGGAGGCGGCCTTCGCCGGCTGCGGCATCGACTCGGAACGACGGCCGCAGACGCTGAGCGTGGCGGAGTGGCGCTGCCTGTTCGAGGCCGTCGGCGACCGGCTGGCATGACCTCCCTGCGGCTGGAGGCACCGGCAAAGCTCAATCTCTCCCTGCGGGTCGTCGACCGCCGCCCGGATGACTATCACGAGCTGGATGGCGTCATGCTGCTCATCGAGCTCGCTGATCGGCTGTGCCTCGTCCGCGGCGGGAGCGGCCTTCGCGTCAGCGACGCGGCGGGGGAGCCGGCGACCGGGGTGCCGGCGCAGTCGACGCAGAATCTCGCCTGGCGCGGGCTACTCGCCGGCCTGCAAGGCTCACCGCACGACGGGCTGGGCCGCCTGGAGCTCGAGAAGCGCGTGCCGGTTGCCGCCGGGCTGGGCGGCGGGTCGTCGGACGCGGCAGCCGCCTGGCGGCTCGGCCGCCGATGGCTCGGCCGCGACGAGCTCCCGGGCAGCGACGAGCTCGCTGCCCTGGCGCGCATCGGTGCCGACGTGCCCTTCTTCGCCGCGAGTACCCCGGCGGCCCGGGTGCGCGGCATCGGCGAGCGGATCGATCCGATCGATGCGCCGCAGCCGCAGGAGGTTGTGCTGGCCCATCCGCCACGCAGCCTGTCGACGGCCGCGGTCTTTGCCGCGTACCGGCCACGCGACGGCAGCGCGGAAGCGGCGACGACGATGGACGATGCGTTGCGGAACGGGCGCAACGACCTGTGGCCCGCCGCTCGACGCCTGGCGCCGGAGCTCGACGACCTCGCGGCGCTCATCACCGCCGCCGGCGGGCGGCCACGCCTCTCCGGCAGCGGACCGACGCTCTTCTGCATCACCGACGATGCGGAGCGGGCCGCTGGCATCACGCGGCGCCTCGAACGCGCCGGGCTGCGCGTGGCGCGGACGCGCAGCCGCTCGCATCCCGCTACGATCGAGCTCATCGACGAGGAGGACCCATGACACCCGAAACGATCCAGACCGATGCGGCTCCCGCCGCCATCGGGCCATACAGCCAGGCCGTCCGCGCGGGCGGGTTCGTCTTCACCGCCGGGCAGGTCGGCATCGACCCGACTCGCCAGCAGCTGGTCGAGGGCGTCGCTGCGCAGGCCACGCAGGCGCTCGCGAACCTGGCGGCGGTACTCGAGGCCGCCGGCACCGGGCTCGATCGCGTCGTGAAGACGACGATCTTCCTGGCCGACATGGCCGACTTTGCGACGGTCAACGAGGCATACGCCGCCGCGATGCAGACGCCTTTCCCCGCGCGCTCGACCGTGGCGGTCAGGGGGCTGCCCGCCGGCGCGCTGGTCGAGATCGAATGTGTCGCCCTGGGCGGCGAGGCCCGGGCGGCGAGTTGACGCTCGCTTCGTGTCGCCTCTACCATCGGCGCCACTCGTGCCTCATCATCAGGAGCGCACCCCAGCCTTGACACCTTCCGCGGCCATCATCCTGGCCGCCGGGCAGGGAACCAGGATGCGTTCCCGCCTTCCCAAGGTCCTGCACCCGTTGGCCGGGCGGCCGATGATCGAGCACGTGTTGCTCGCGGTCGCCGAAACCGGCGCCTCCCCGGCGATCGTGGTCGTCGGGCACGGCGCTGCTGCCGTCGAGGCGCTGCTGGAGGACCGTGCCGGGACGCTGACGGTGCGGCAGACCGCGCAGCTCGGCACCGCCGACGCCGTGCGCGTCGCGCTCGACCAGGTGCCGGCCGGCACGCGCAGCGTGCTCGTCACGATGGGCGACGCGCCGCTCCTCCCCGGCGAGCTGCTCGCCGCCCTGCACACCGAGCACGTGGCCAGCGGGGCGGTCATGACGCTGCTCAGCGTGCAGGTGGCGGACGCGAGCGGCTACGGGCGCATCGTGCGTGACCCGACCGGCGCCGTGACCGAGATCCGCGAGGAGGCGCAGCTCGACGACGCCACGCGAGACATCAGCGAGGTGAATGCGGGCAGCTACTGCTTCGATCTGGCCTGGCTGTGCGAGGCGCTGCCTCGGGTCGAGACCAGCCCCGCTGGCGAGCTGTACATCACCGACCTGCTGGGCATGGCGGTTGCCGACGGGCGGCGCACGGCGGTCGTCACGGGTCACGAAGCTGACGTGGCGATGGGCATCAACGACCGGGTCGCCCTGGCCAGGGCGGAGGTGGTCCTGCAGCGCCGGATCGCAGAGCGCCACATGCGGGCCGGAGTCACGATCGTCGACCCGGCATCGACGCGCATCGACGCGACGGTCGAGATTGGGCAGGACGCCCGGATCGAACCGGGAAGCACGCTCCTCGGGCACGCGATCATCGGCGATGACGCGATCATCGGTCCGAACGCGTATGTCGCCGATAGCCGCATCGGGCCGCGCACCCGCGTCTGGGCCAGCGTCGTCGAGGCATCGGTCGTGGCGGAGGATGTGGAGATCGGTCCGTACAGCCACCTGCGCCCGGGCTGCGAGATCGGGCCCGGCTGCCGCATTGGTAACTATGCCGAGATCAAGCACAGCAGGCTCGGCGCGGACACCCAGCAGCACCATTTCAGCTACCTGGGCGACGCGAGTGTGGGGGAGCGAGTCAACGTCGGGGCCGGGACGGTCACCGCCAACTTCGACGGCAGCCTGAAGCACCCGACGACGATTGGTGACGATGTGTTCCTGGGCGTCGATACCATGCTGCGCGCCCCGATCACGATCGGCGCGGGCGCCAAGACGGGCGCCGGGGCGGTCGTCACTCGCGATGTCGCCCCGGGCACGACCGTGGTCGGCATGCCGGCCCGGCCCATTCAGCTTCGCCGTCGCCGCGCGGCGACAATCGCTGAACCAACGTCGCAGCCCGGAGGCAGCCCAACGCCCCACGATGCCTGAAGGCAGTAGTACCGGCGCCACCGGGAGCCCGATCATCGACCTGCTGATCGTGCTTGTCCTGATCCTCATCGGTGGCTTCTTCGCCGCGGCAGAGATCGCGCTCATCACGGTCAAGCAGCATCGGCTCACCCAGCTGGTGCTCGAGGGTCGTCGCTCGGCGCGCGCCGCGCAGCGGCTCACCGCGGACCCGAACCGCTTCCTGGCCACGATCCAGATCGCCATCACCTTCCTCGGCTTCCTGGCGTCGGCGGTCGGTGCCCTCTCGCTCTCGCACGTCGTGGCCGGCTGGATTCGGCTCATCCCCATCGACGCCCTGGACGCGGCGGCCGACACGCTCGCGTTCGTGCTGATCACGCTCTTCATCGCGCTGGCCTCGATCATCTTCGGTGAGCTGGTGCCTAAGACCCTGGCGCTCTCATTCGCCGAGCGCTTCGCGCTGGCCGTGTCACGCCCGATCGGCTTCTTCGAGCGGATTCTCTCCCCGCTGGTATGGGCCATCGCCAGCGTCTCGGGCATCCTGGTGCGCGCGCTGGGCGGCACGGAGAAGCCACAGGGTGGCTACCTCTCGACCGAGGAGCTGAAGATGCTGGTCGAGACCGGCTCCGAGCAGGGTGGGATCGAGGAGGACGAGAAGGAGATGATCCACGGGGTCATCGAGCTCGCCGAGAAGAGCGTGCACGAGGTCATGGTGCCGCGCATCGGGATCCGCGCGGTCGACGTCAACGACCCCATGGACGAGGTGCTCGACCTCCTGGTGCGCGCCGGACACTCGCGGCTGCCGGTCTTCGAGGAAAACCTCGACAACATCCTGGGCATCCTGTACGCCAAGGACCTGCTCCCATACCTGCGGGCCGAGGCGCGCAACGGCGAGATCGACCTGCGCGCGCTCCTGCGCCCCGCGGTCTACGTGCCAGAGTCGAAGCGGGTCGACGAGCTGCTGCACGAGATGCGGACCGCGAAGCGCCACATCGCGATCGTGGTCGACGAGTACGGCGGGACCGCGGGCCTCATCACCATGGAGGACGTGGTCGAGGAGATCGTGGGCGAGATCCAGGACGAGTACGACACCGAGGAGGAGCTGGTCGAGCTCCTCGAGTCGAACGGCAGCGACTCGTACAGGCTCGACGGCCGCGTCAGCATGGACGACCTGCGCGACCTCTTCGACCTGCCCGATGACGACGAGCCCGACGAGGACGAATACGACACCGTCGGCGGCTTCATCGTGCATCGTGTCGGACGCATCCCGCTCCCCGGCTCCGAGGTGCCCTTCCGTGACGTGACGCTCAAGGTCGAGGCCGCTGACTCGCGCCGCGTGGCGAAGGTGCTTGCGACCCGCGATCGTCCGCCCGAGGCTGGGGATCTGGAGAGCGCCTAGGCCGCGATCACCGCGCCGACCAGCTCGCGCAGCTGGCGTCGGCGCTCCTCGTCGAGCGGCAGTGCGTCGATATCGGCCAGCGCGGCATCGCGATGCCGGTGCGCCTCGTCGAGCACGTGCTGCCGCGCGGCGCAGCGGTCCAGGATCGCGACCACCTCGCGCACCTCCGCCTCGCCAAGCGGTTCGTCGTCGGGAGGACGCGACCCGTCGGTCGCCACCATCGCGGGCCCGTACAGCCGCCGCAGGCGCGCCGCATCGGCCGCAGGCGCATGCTCCATGGCCCACACCACCGGCATCGTCTTCTTGCGCTTGCGCACGTCGCCCGCCTCCGGCTTGCCGGACTCGGCGCTCGACCAGAAGGTGCCCTTCACGTCATCGGCCATCTGGAATGCCAAACCCAGGTTCCAGCCGAAGCGTCGGTATGCCTCGATGGTTGCCTCGTCATCGGTGGCCAGGATGGCCCCGGCCTGGACCGAGGCGCCGATGAGGGCCGCGGTCTTCTTGCCGATCATCTCCAGGTATTGCGGCACGCTGACATCGGGCTGGCGTTCAAAGGTGATGTCCAGGAACTGGCCTTCGCACAGCGCCAGGCAGGTCTCGTCGTAGACGCGCATCAGGGCGAGCACCTTGTGCTCGCTGAAGTCGGCCAGGAGCCGGTAGAGGGCGAGCCTGCTGAGCGCGAAGAGCGCGTCACCGGCGTTGATGGCGAGCGGGACACCCCAGATCGCCCACAGCGTGGGCCGATGGTGGCGTTCCCGGTCGGCGTCCTCGATGTCGTCGTGCACGAGGCTGAAGTTGTGCCCAAGCTCGACGGCAGCCGCGCCCGGCAGCGCCTTGCGATAGTCGCCCGCCAGCGAGGCGTAGGCGAGCAGCCCCAGGAGCGGCCGCAGCCGCTTGCCGCGCGACCCATCGCTGCGGTCGATGCCCAGGTGATACGCCAGCTGCGCGTAGAGCGGCTCGGTATGCGATCCGCGGCGTCCGTCGAGGACCGATTGCATCTCGGCCTCGATGTCCGCCAGCAGGTCGTTAAACTCACTCCTGATGTCCACGCGCGAAGGGTACCCGGACCGATGAGCCCGCGCGCCCGTCTCTACAAGACCGAGGCCATCGTCCTGCGCTCGATGGACCTGGGCGAGGCCGATCGCGTGCTCACCGTGCTCACCCCGCGGCTCGGCAAGCTGCGCGTCGTGGCGAAGGGCATTCGGCGGCCGCGATCACGGATCGGCGGCGGGCTCGAGCCGTTCAGCGATGTGCATCTCGTCCTGGCGATTGGCCGAACCTGGGACGTCGTGACCCAGACGGCGCTCGAGGAGCCGCACCTTGGCCTGCGCAACGATCTGCGATCCACTGCCTCGGCGTGGTACATCGTCGAGCTCGCCGACCGCTTCTGCGAGGAGCGCGCCGAATCGCACGCCGCCTTCGTCCTCCTGTCGCAGGCACTCCACGCACTGGATGCTTCGTCGCAGGGCATCTCGCGCGAGGTCGTGGCCCGATGGTTCGAGCTTCATCTCCTTGACGCCACGGGATTTCGCCCGCAGCTGACCCGCTGCCTGGAATGCGGCGCCCTGATCGAGCCCGATGGCAATGCCTACTCGCCGGTCGCCGGCGGCGTCCTGTGCCCCGACTGCGCCCACGCCGCGCTGGGCGCGCGGCCGGTCAGCGCCGACGCGCTCAAGGTCCTGCGGCACCTGGCCCGTTCCCAGCTCGTCGACGTGCTGCGCCTCGGGGTGCCGGTGCGCGTGGCGCGCGAGACGGAACGGCTGCTGCACGCCACGATCTCCGCCGTGCTGGAGCGGGAGCTGCGATCACGTGACTTCCTCGACGAGGTCGAGTCGCGGGATCGCGCGCCGGGCCCCGAGCCGCTCGTGCCGCGCGAGCCGCTCGTGCCGCGCGAGGCGGTCACCGGAGAGCGCTGATCGCGCCGGCGGCCGTGGCTCGCGCGTCGCTTGCCGACACATGCTCACCCGGCGCGACCTTGCGCAGCCGCAGACGGCGCCGATCTACTGGAAACGGGGCACTTCGGCGACCCTTGCTCACGGCGGGGGACATCCGGTCATGAACCGGACGTGGGCAGCTATGTAACGCCCACATGGCGAGCATCTGGCATCGGCCCGTTCACCCGCTGTTTTGATCACCACGTGACCGACGTCTGCGCCCGAATCCCGGACGCGGTCCGCGCTCGGAGCGAGGGGTGGAGGAAGGAGCGCCACGCGGCATGAGGCGGGTGGCCCTCGGAAGCTCCCTCGCGCGATTCTGGGGTGAATGAGGTAGCCGGGAGGTCGGAGCTAACCGTCGTGGTATTCGGCACCGAATGAATCGGGCCGGATCGACCGAAACCGCTCCGATTGCGCCCGGTTTCATTCCCGTATGAATCGGGCAGAGGGGAACTCGAGGCTGCCGGCCCAAGGATTCACCGCAGAATCAGTGGGCGCCTGGAGCTGCCGGCCGAACGATTCACCGCGGAATCAGCCATGGGCGAAGGTGCCCGAGCGCAACTCCGGTAGACTCCGATGCCAGCCCACGCGAGAGGAGCCGCAGCCAGCCGTGCCCGCCCCGAACATGGACGTTATCGTCAGCCTCGCCAAGCGACGCGGGTTCGTCTTCCCGTCGAGCGAGATCTACGGCGGCATGGCGGGTTTCTGGGACTACGGCCCGCTTGGCGTCGAGCTGAAGAACAACATCAAGGCCGCGTGGTGGCGCCACATGGTCAGCCTGCGCGACGACGTCGTCGGGATCGATGCCGCGATCATCATGAATCCCCGCGTCTGGGAGGCGAGCGGTCACGTCGCGGGCTTCAGCGACCCCATGGTCGACTGCCGCAACTGCAAGCTGCGCTTCCGCGAGGACGACCTGAAGGGGCCGCCCAGCGAGATCGCCTGCCCGAGCTGCGGCCAGCGCGGCACGCTCACCGAGGCCCGCCAGTTCAACCTCATGTTCGCCACGCACGTGGGACCGGTGGCCGAGTCCGCATCGGTGGCCTACCTGCGTCCCGAGACGGCCCAGGCGATGTTCGTGCAGTTCGAGAACGTCGCGACGTCGATGCGCCGCAAGCTGCCCTTCGGGATCGCGCAGATCGGGCGGAGCTTCCGCAACGAGATCACGCCGGGCAACTTCATCTTCCGGCTGCGCGAGTTCGAGCAGATGGAGATGGAATTCTTCGTGCACCCCTCGACCGAGGACGAGTGGTTCGCGTACTGGGTCGACGCGCGCCACCGCTGGTGGACCGATGTCCTCGGCATCGCCTCCGAACGGCTTCGCCTGCGCCCGCACGAGACCGATGAGCTGAGCCACTACAGCACGCAGACGACCGACATCGAGTACGACTTCCCGATCGGCTGGTCGGAGCTCGAGGGCGTCGCGGATCGGACCGATTACGACCTCAAGGCCCACGCCGCGGGGTCGGGGAAGCGGCTTGCCATCTTCGACGAGGCGACCGGCGAGCACATCGTGCCGTACGTGATCGAGCCCGCGGCGGGGGTCGATCGGGCGTTCCTGACCGTGCTGATCGACGGCTACGAGGAAGAGCAGCTGGCCAAGGAGAAGCGCGTCGTGCTGCGCATCCGCCCCGAGCTGGCGCCGATCAAGGCCGCGGTGCTACCGCTGCTGCGCAACCGGCCCGAGCTCGTTGAGCGCGCGCGCGCCCTGACCGCTGACCTGAAGCAGCTCGTCGCGGCGCAGTACGACGACACCGCCTCCATCGGCAAGCTCTACCGCCGCCAGGACGAGATCGGCACGCCGTTCTGCGTCACCGTCGACGTCGACAGCCTCGAGGACGGGCAGGCGACCATCCGCGAGCGGGACAGCATGACCCAGGAGCGCGTCAGCCTGGACCTCGTGCCGACCCGGATCGCCGACCTCGTGGCGGGCCGCTCGCGCTGGGAAGGCGTTCCGCGCCCGGCGTGATGCGCGATGTCGGTGGCACGCACGCTGCATCTGTGCCTGCCTGGTGAGTATCGAGGCGCTCCTCTCCGGTGCCGATGGTGCCGACGAATCCATCGACCTTCGGGCGTGGAAACGGCGCGCCGTCACGATGCGTGAGCTGCTGTGGATCATGCCCGGGACGCCGACGCCGACGAGCGCGACCTGATCCGCACCGCCCTGAAGCTCGACGACGACGCCGCGCGCTCCCTGGGGGCGGAGAGCGGGCGGCCCGACGCCACGGTGCACGCGGACGCGATCGAGGTCCGCGTCATCCTCCCGCCCACCAAGCAAGACGCGAAACCGATTCCGTTGCGGATCCTGGTCGGCGATAACTGGATCGTCACCAGCCATGCGCAGCCGGCCACCTTTCTCGAGGAACACCGCGAGCGGATCACGGACGAACGCCAGCTCGGCCTGCTCACGCCGGTGCAGTTCCTGGCCTCCCTGCTCGACTGGCAGGTCGACGCGTTCTTCGCGGCGGCCGATCGGCTCGAGAACGAGGTCGACGAGCTGGACGATGCCGCGCTTGCCGCGGCCTCGGATGGCTCGAGCTCGCCGAAGAAGTCGGGCCGCGACAGCTCCGCGTACAGCTCGCGATGCGGGCTGAGCAGCGTCGGGTGCGCGCCACGCGGCGCCGCATGGCGACGAGCTGGTCGAGGATGTCCCGATCGGTGCGCACTCGCCTCGCTTGCGGGCCGACTCGACCGAGCCAGCGAAGCGATCGGCCACGCGCGCGAGATGCTCATCGGGACCTTCGACGTCCACATGACCCGAACCGCGCAGCGTACGAACGACATCATGCGCGTGCTCACCCTGGCATCGGTGATCCTGCTCCCGTCCGTGGTGCTGGCCGGGGTGATGGGCATGAATTTCAAGGTTGGGCTGTTCGAGAACGCCAACCTCTTCTGGCTGGTCCTGCTGGTCATGGGGGTCATGGCGGTCGCCACGGTCGGCGTGGCGAGATGGAAGCGCTGGCTGTGACGGACACGATCCGGGCTTCCTTGCCGGTGTCGGAATGGGGCATCATGGCCCCATGAGCGGGTCGGATTCGGTACCCGAGATCCAGGCGGCGTTGGAGCGCGGCGACCACGCGGCCGTGATCGCCGCCACGGATGCTCGGCTGGCGCGACACCCGGGCGACGACGCCGCGCACGAGCTGCGTGCTCGCGCGCTGCTGGCCGCGGGCCGCGTCGATGAGGCCGAGCGCCACGCGGCGGACGCCGTGCGCCTTGATCCGGAGGAAGTTCGCTACCGCGAGCTGCTGGCGCAGGTCCTGGCGGCCGCCGGCGCGCACCGTGAGGCCGCAGAAGAATTCGGGCGTCTGGCGCGCAACGATCCGCGCCAGGGCGAGTGGACGCTGGCCGAGGCGGAGCAGCGGCTGGGGGCGGCGCAGCCGGGGATGAGCGTCGACGCGGCGCAGCGCGCTGTGCGGCTCGACCCGCGCAGCGGCCACGCGCAGCTCACCCTTTCGCAGGCGCTGGCACGGACCGGCGACGGGCAGGGTGCCCTGCGTTCCGCCGGGGCGGCGCTTCGGCTGCTCGGCGGACATCCCGATGCCCGCGAGGCTCTCGCCGATGCGCGCTGGCTGACGAGCGAGGATGCGGCGGCCTTCGATGACTACCGGGCGCTCGCTTCGGAACTCCACGACGAGCCGCGCCGGCGCGTGACGACCAAGGCGCGCACGCTCTACCGCCAACGGGCCGGCTGGCTCGGTCGCGCCCTCGTCGCCATCGGTCCACTCTGGGACCTGGCGTTTCGCAATGGCTGGCTCCACGTGTGACCGCGGGCGCCGCGCCGGTCGTGCTCGTCGCGCGCAGCGCGGAGCTCGAGGAGGAGCGCTTCGCGAAGGTGAACGCGCTGGTGGAGGCGGCGTTCGAGCGCCGCTTCGATGAGATCTGGGCGAACATCGGTCCTGGAATCCATGTCATCGCGGAGGTCGCAGGGGAGCCAGTTGGCCACGCCATGGTGGTCGAGCGCGAGCTCCATATCGGTGAGCCTGGACTGCGATGCGGCTACGTCGAGAACGTGGCCGCTGCCCCCACGCTGCGCGGTCGTGGCGTCGGCTCGGTGGTGATGCGCCGTATCGCGCAGGTCATCGACGATGACTTCGAGATCGGTGCGCTCGCGACCGGCAGCCGCCATTTCTACGAGCGGCTCGGCTGGGAGACGTGGCTCGGCCCGACGTTCGCATGGCGCGACGCTGAGCGGCTGCGAACCGCAGGCCATGATGGCGACGTGATGGTGCTGCGCGTCGCGGCCACGCCGCCGTTCTCCGGGGACGAGCCGATAAGCGTCGCCTGGCGCCGCGGCGAGGTGTGGTGACGTGGCGGCGAGCGGGGGAGCGTACCCACTTGTGGCACGCCACGACAGGGATCCGAACGTTGCTACTCCGCGTGTGGCTTCGACTTCTGGCGCGCAGCCGCGGGCGAGCCCGAACCGGCGATCGCCGGTTCGGCCGCTGTGACGACGCCGCGCGGACCAAGCGTGACGACGCTCATGTTCGGGGCGATCGGCCTCGTGCTCCTGGCGATCGAGGCGCCCGACTGAGACACGTGCCGTCGGGGGCTCGAAGCGCGCCGGCGGGTACAATTGGCCTTCCGCACGCATGCACACTGCTAGAGAGAGGCGCCACGCTTCATGGCTGACACCGCGCAGCAGGCCACGGCCACCGCGACGAGCGACAAGCTGATCTACACGTTCCACGAGGGCAACGCGCAGATGCGCCAGCTCCTCGGTGGCAAGGGTGCCGGCCTGGCCGAGATGACGAATGCCGGCCTGCCGGTCCCGCCCGGATTCACGATCACCACCGAGGCCTGCAACGCCTACTACGCCGCGGGGAAGCAGCTGCCCGACGGCCTGTGGGACAGCGTGCTCAAGCACATGAAGGCGCTCGAGGCAGAGACCGGCAAGGGATTCGGCGATCCGGCGAACCCGTTGCTCGTCAGCGTCCGGTCCGGCGCGGCCTTCAGCATGCCGGGGATGATGGACACGGTGCTCAACCTGGGCCTCAACCCCGAGGTCGTGGACGGGATCATCGCCCTGACCGGCAACGAGCGCTTCGCGCGTGATGCCTGGCGGCGCTTCACCGCGATGTTCGGGCGCATTGTGCTCGACATTCCCGGCGCGGAGTTCGACGAGCCGCTCGAGAAGCTCAAGACCGATCGCGGCGCAAAGCTCGACACCGACCTCACTGCCGATGATCTCGCGGGACTGGCGGACCGATATCGCCAGATCGTGCGCGAGCATACCGGCGAGGAGTTCCCGACCGATCCGAACCGCCAGCTGGAGCTCGCGATCCGTGCCGTCTTCGACAGCTGGTTCGGCAAGCGCGCGCACGACTATCGCGAGTTCAACAAGATCCCGCACGATCTCGGCACCGCGGTCAACATCGTGACCATGGTCTTCGGCAACATGGGCGACGACTCGGGGACAGGCGTCGCCTTCACCCGCGACCCGAACACCGGCGCGAGGGAGATCTACGGCGAGTACCTCGTCAACGCGCAGGGCGAGGACGTCGTGGCCGGCATCCGCACGCCGGAGAAGATCAGCCACATGCGTGACGAGCTGCCCGAGGTGTATCGGCAGTTCGAGGAGATCGCACAGCGCCTCGAGACCCACTACCGCGATGTCCAGGACCTGGAGTTCACCATCGAGCGCGGCAAGCTCTACATGCTCCAGACGCGCTCCGCGAAGCGCACCGCGCCCGCTGCGCTGAAAATCGCCGTCGACCTCGTGAGCGAGGGGATCATCAGCCGCGAGGAGGCGATCAATCGCATCGACCCGGGGCAGATCGTGCAGCTGCTCCTGCCACGCTTCGACGAGGCGGCCAAGGGCAAGGCATCCGACCGATTCCTGGCGAAGGGGCTCAATGCCTCGCCGGGTGCGGCGACCGGCAAGGCGATATTCGATCCCGATCGCGCGGTCGAGGCGCGTGACGCGGGCGATCCGGTGATCCTCGTCCGTATCGAGACGTCACCCGACGATGTCCACGGCATGCTCGCCGCCAAGGGCGTCCTCACGGCGCGTGGCGGCGCGACGTCGCACGCGGCGGTCGTGGCGCGCTCGCTCGGCCTGCCCTGCGTGGCGGGCGCCGAGTCGCTGCGCATCGATTACCGCGGCCGGACGATGCGCGCCGGCGAGGTGTCGGTCAACGAGGGCGACATGATCAGCATCGACGGCACGACCGGCGAGATCTACGCCGGCGAGCTGCCGACCATCGAGGCACGCTTCGAGGACGAGCACGATCTCGCCACCCTGCTCTCATGGGCCGATGCCGCCCGCCGCCTCGAGGTATGGGCCAACGCCGACTACCCGCGGGATGCGGAACGCGCGCGCGCCTTCGGTGCGCAGGGCATCGGTCTGTGCAGAACGGAGCACATGTTCTTCGAGGAGGATCGGCTGCCGACCGTGCGTCGCATGATCCTCTCGGCCAATGCGGCAACCGCCGCAAAGGCGCGACGCGACGCCGGGACTGACATCGGGCCCGATGACGCTGCGGCGATCGAGGTCTTCGACAGCGCACTCGCGGAACTTGAGCGTTTGCAGACCGATGACTTTGCCGGCCTCTTCGCCGCGATGGATGGGTTGCCGGTCGTGGTCCGGCTCATCGATCCGCCGCTGCACGAGTTCCTGCCCAGCGCCGACGAGCTGATCGAGCGTGTCACGCGCCTCCGCACGCAGCGTGATGACGGCAAGCTCATCACCGACAAGGAGCTCGACGAGGCGGAGGAGCTGCTGCAGGCGGTCGAGTCGATGCGCGAGCAGAACCCCATGCTCGGCCTGCGCGGCTGCCGCCTGGGGCTGATGATCCCAGACATCGTCAAGATGCAGACGCGCGCCATTCTGGCGGGCGCCGCGCGCGTGGCCGCGGAGGGCAAGACGCCGCTTCCGGAGATCATGATTCCGCTCGTCGGCCATGTGAACGAGCTGCGTCAGACGCGCGACATCCTCGAGGCCGAGGTCGCCGAGATCGTGAAATCGGCCGGTCAGCAGGTCGACTACAAGTTCGGCACCATGATCGAGGTGCCACGCGGCGCCCTCACCGCCGACGAGATCGCCAAGCACGCGGAGTTCTTCAGCTTCGGCACCAACGACCTGACGCAGATGACGTACGGTTACTCGCGCGACGATGCGGAAGGCAAGTTCCTGATGCAGTACGTGGAGCGCAAGGTGCTGCCCGAAAACCCGTTCCAGGTCCTCGACCGCGAGGGCGTGGGCCAGCTCGTGCGTATCGCCGTGGAGAAGGGCCGGACCACGAAGCCGAACCTCAAGGTCGGCATCTGCGGCGAGCACGGCGGTGATCCGTCGAGCATCGCCTTCTGCCACGAGGTCGGGCTCAACTACGTGTCCTGCTCACCCTTCCGCGTCCCCGTTGCCCGCCTCGCCGCGGCGCAGGCGGCGCTTGCCTCATCGGAGCCGCGCGACAGGTAGCTCAGCCGACCATCGCGATCAGGAACTCGAGCGGCGTACCAACCCAGGTCCATTGCCGGAAGCTTGGCCAGGTCACGAGCTGCCGCGCACCGTCCGGGTCGGTGCCCACGACCGCGAGGTGGTAGAAGCCGTGCGTCGGCAGCGCCTCAAAGGAGACCGCTGCTGACGCATTACGTCCTCGCACGACCAGCGGCGTACTGACGAGCGGACCGGTCGCGTCCGCGTCGACCCAGGAATCCGCGCCCACGTTGGCGGACGACGCCCAGACCTCCACATGCAGGTCGGTCCAGCCAGCGAGGGCGTCCCGGCCGGAGAGATGCCATGTCTCGCGCCAGCTGATGGGGCCGGCGCCGCGGTCGATCGGCACGAAGCTTGACGCATTGGCCGTCGCATCGATCGGCGCGGACAGCCAGTGGTCGAACGGTGCGATGGCCGCAAATTCGGTGGCTGGATCGCTTTCGCGCGAGAGAGCCTCGCCCGCGGGCGTGCCGGGGCCAGCCACGGACAGACCGATGACCGATAACACGATGATCGCCAATGCGGCGACTCCGACCAGCCGCCGGTTGGCGGGCAACCACCGTGGCACGAGGTTGGGCGCCATGACACCCGCGGCGAACCACCCTGGCAGGAGCGCCATGATGATGGCGCCGCTGATGCCCCACGACTGCCGCAGCAGGGTAAGTCCGATCCAGGTTGTGACCGCGATGCCGACCGTGAGGACGATGGGCCGCAGATCGGCCGGCCGGTGGTGCGCGGCGATGGCCACCGGGCGCAGGATCGCGCGTCCCACGGCATGGGCGCTGATTGCGACGGCGCAGGCGAGCAGCGCGGTCGATGCGTCCGCGCCGAGCTCGATGCGCGGTACCGGCGCGAGCCGCTGCGCCAGCACGTAGAGCGCGGCGAACGCCACACCGACGACGAAGAGGATCACACCGACTGTAATGAACGACCACAGCGCGGTGCTGACGCTAACCCTCAGACCAACTCCGGCCGCGACGAACACGTCGCGCGGCGTTCGATGCGCGGCGGTGAGCGCTTCGGCGAGCCGCTCCGGCGCGCCCAGCCGTTCGAGTGCGCGACGCTCCGCGACATCGGGGGGCAGGCCACGCTCCGTCAGTTCGACGATCACGTCGTCGACGTGGCCGTCGATCTCCTCGATCGCCGCGGCGCGGTCAGGATCGGAGAGCGACAGCTCCCGCTCGAGGCGCTGCAGGTAGGCAGTCCTGAGTGAGTCAGGCACGGGTCGGCTTCTCTGCGGCGTGCGTCATTGATCCGATCTCCGCAGCGAATCGATCCCACTCGGCGCGGGCCTCAGCGAGCTCTCCTATGCCCGCATCGGTGAGTGTGTAGTAGCGGCGGCGCGGCCCGCCCTCGCTTTCGCCCCAGGTGCCGACGAGCGCGCCACGCCGCTCGAGGCGGTGCAGCGCCGGGTAGAGGGCGCCCTCGGAGACGCCGGCGCTCACACCATCGCGGATGCGCTGGGCGATCTCGTAGCCGTGCAGGCGCTCGCCCTCAAGGACCGCAAGCACCAGCAGCTCGGTCGTGCCCTTGAGAAGCTGGGCCCGAGGAAGAGGCGACATCGGTATCTCGTAATCTGAGGTAGTTCAGGTGGCGCCAGCGTACGCCCGGCTGTCAAGCCCTACCTGTAGATCGTGGCGACCGCGGTTGCGCTTGGCGTCGGCGAGGGCGTGTCTGTGGGAGGCAAGGTCGGGGTGTCGGTCGGAGAGGGCACCGCGGTGCCTGTGGGCGTGGGCGAGGGGGTCAGGCTCGGGACGGGACTGGCCGTCGGCGGCGGGGATGCGGTGGGTGTCGGGCCCGGGGTCACTGGCGCAAGCGTCGGCAGCGGAAGCGGCACGGATATGGGTGGCAGGGCGACTTCGGTTGCCGTGGCGGGAGGCGTGCTGCGGGGCGCGCCGGCCGACATCCGCTTGAGTCGGGGCTCGATCGATGGATTGCTCGATGGCAGGGGAGTGCCGGTGGCTCCAAGCACGGCGCCGATGGCGATGGGAGTCGGCGTCGGCGACGACCCAGATGTCGCGGGGAGGCTCACGGAGCGGACGACGATGAGCCCGGTTGCGACGCCCAGGACGACCGCGCTCAGGACCCGCGCGTACGGCCGGATGTGGAACGGACCAGCTGCCGCGCGCGACCGCATTGCGAGCGACGACGGGACCGTCAGCTCATCCGCGATGCCAACGTCGATCGCGGTAAGCGCGTCGCGAGCAGCGATGCGTCGCTGGCAGTCGGCGCAGAAGGCAGCGTGGACTGCGACGTCGCGTGGCGGATCGTCATGCGGCGAGACGTCCAGCCAGGTGCCGAATCGATCGTGGAGGTCGGTCATCGCGATGCCGCCCCGAAGCGGCCCACCGAGGCGGCGATGTCGGCGATGCGCTGCGCAAGCGGACCGGCAGCGTCGGCGTGACCCTTGTACGCGGCCATGTATCGTCGTCGAGCGTCGGCCAGGAGACGCGCGCCCGCGGCCGCGGACCGCCGCACCACCGTGTCCACGTCCCGAAGGTCCATTCGCTCGATATCGGCTGAGATGAGTGCAGCCCGCTGTGTGACGTCGAGCGCGCCGAGGGCATCGGCGACAGAGCCGCTCACGGCGATCTGCTCGAGGCCACGCCGCTCGACTGGTCTGGTTCGCGAGCGACGGGTGCGCGCCAGGCGCAGGACGTCGGCCCGCAGCCATGCCGCGGCTCGTTCAGGGTGACGCAGTGCGAGCACGTTTGCCATGCCGGCGGCCAGTGACGAGCTGGCGAGCTCGCGGGCCCGCGCTTCGTCGCCCAGGAGCAGCAGGATCGTGAAGCCATGAAGCCGCTGTCCGTGCAGCGTGCGAAAGGCAGCCCGCATGCCGTCGATGTCTGCGGAGCGGTGCCAGTCCGACTCCTCGGGCGGGGTCACGCGACTGGTTCGATCGCCGCGGGCACGGTCGGGATCAGCGGCGCCTGCTTGGGGGACATGGCACGCGAGAAGGAAGATGCGGCTCGGGCGGTGAGCATTGGCACAGTTTGCCGTGATATCGCCAGATTGTCACCGGCCGGCGACGGTCAGGGACAGATGGGCGGCAAGCTCACAGAGGAATGGGCTCTGGGTCGGCGCCGGTGACGGCGACTCCGTGGGAACCGGCGTTGGCTAGGGGTTGTCACGCTAAAATCGCGCATGGTGCACTCCGCGGACGTGCGGCCTGACCCAGGGCTTGACAAGGGCGTATAATTTGGAAGTTGCTCTTGACATCCCCCTTGACAAGTCGCCATTCGCGCGCAGGTGCGGCTATCGCCATGTCCAGCTCCTCGGGCTCCGTCGCCGAGATCAAGTCGAAGATTGGCGTGCTCGAGGTCGTCGGGGAGACCGTCGTCCTCAAGCGCGCGGGTGCCACCTACAAGGGGCTCTGCCCATTCCACGGGGAGAAGACGCCCTCGTTCGTCGTGACTCCGGACCGCGAAACGTGGCATTGCTTCGGCTGCGGTGAGCACGGCGACATCTTCACGTTCCTCATGCGGCGCGACGGGCTCGACTTCCGCGAGGCGTTGACCCGGCTCGCGGAGCGGGCCGGCGTGGAGCTGACGGACCGCAGCGCACGGGAGGACCGGCACAAGGCTCGGCTGCGCGACGCGCTCGAGGCGGCGTTCACCTGGTATCGCGAGGTCCTGCTGCAGGCGCACCAGGCGACCACGGCGCGCGCCTACCTCGCGGAGCGCGGTCTGAGCGACGAGACGCTCGATCGCTTCGGCGTGGGCTACGCGCCGAACACCTGGGACGCGCTCTCGAAGCGGCTTCGGGCGCGGAGCTTCACGGAGGTCGAGCTCATCGGTGCGGGCCTGGTCAGCAGCTCGAACCGGGGTGGCGTCTATGACCGATTTCGTGGCCGGATCATCATCCCGATTCGCGATGCGAGCGGCCGCGCGGTGGGCATCGGCGGTCGGATCATGCCCGGCGCGGAGGGGCCAAAGTACCTGAACTCGCCCGCCACGCCGCTCTTTGACAAGAGCCGCACGCTGTATGCGATCGACCTCGCCAAGGCGGCGATACGCCGCGAGAAGCTCGCCGTCATCGTCGAGGGCTACACCGATGTGATGGCGGCACACCAAGCCGGATTCAAGAACGTCGTCGCCTCGCTCGGCACGGCCCTGACGGCCGGCCAGGTCGAGCTCGCGACGCGCTACGCGGACGGCATCGCCCTCGCCTATGACGTCGATGTTGCCGGTGAGGCGGCCACCCAGCGCGGCCTGCTCGAGGAGCTGGGCCAGGCCGCCGAGCTCAGTCGCATCGCGGTCATCCGCATTCCGGCCGGCAAGGACCCGGACGAGCTCATCAGGACCGATGCGGACGCGTGGCGCAGCGCGGTCACCAACGCGCGCCCGGTGATGGAGTACTTCATCGATCTCGCCGTCGCCAATGGTGACCGCAACAGCGTCGCCGGGCGAACTGCCATCATCGACCGCGTGCGCCCCGCGTTCCGCTTCGTGCGCCACCCCGCCGAGCGCGCGATGTACGTGCAGAAGCTGGCCCGCCTCGTGGACGTTGCCGAGCAGACACTGGACGAGGACCTGAAGCGGCCCATCGCGGAACGCCAGCGACGGGCCGTGCCTGTCGAGGCGTCCGCCGGCGACGCCTCGATCCTGCCACAGCTGCCGCCGCTTGAAGCGGAAGCACTCGGACTGCTGCTGCGCTATCCGGACCTGGGCGCGGATGGAGTGACCGAGGAGGCGACCTTCACGACGGCGGAGGCATCGGCGCTTGCACGGGCGGCGGCGCAGCGCAACGGCTCTGATCTCCTCGCCTTCGTCGAGGGGCTCGAAGCGCCGCTCGACGACCTGGCGCGCAGTGTTCTTGCGCCGCTCGGCGCCGCGCCCCGACTCGACCCGGTCTCGGCGCGCGAGACGCTGCGGGTCTGCATCCTGCGGCTGCGAGTCCTGCAGCTGGATGAGCGGCTTCGGAATGGCCAGGCGCTGCTGCGCGACGCGGCACAGGACGATGACCGCAGCCATGTCACCGATATCGAACACAAGATCGACCGCCTCGCGCGTGAGCGAGAAGAACTCAACCGAACCATTCATGCGCCGGCGCCTGTTGCCGGCGGACCAAGGAGGTAAGCGTGGCCACCACCACGAAGCAGCGAACGACCCCAACGCCACCGGATGCGGCGGCACCGAAGCCCACGGCCAGCACGGCTGCCGCGAAGAAGGCGGCGACACCCAGGAAGCCCGCGGCCTCGAAGGCATCGTCCAACGGCAAGCAGCCGTTCGCGAAGCTCCTGACGCGAGGCAAGGAAGAGGGGTTCATCACCCACGACCAGATCCTCGAAGTCATGCCGCAGCCCGAGGAGAACCTCGCCGCAGTCGAGGAGCTGTACGCCACCGCGCAGGAGCAGGGAGTCGAGGTTCTCGATAGTGAGAACAACCCGACCTTCGCGGAGCCCGCCGCCTCGACGCGCGCCCTCCCGACCAAGGACGAGAAGGAGGCCGCGGAGGAGGATCTCGAGGCGCTGGCGGCGGACCTCATCGGCATCGACGACCCGGTCCGCATGTACCTCAAGGAGATCGGCAAGGTCGCGCTGCTCACCGCCGAGGAGGAGGTCGTGCTGGCCAAAGCGATCGAGCTCGGGGAGCACGCGGTCGAGGCGCCCGCGACGGCGTTCGTCCACCTCTACCAGTGGGTGACGCTCGGCACCGAGCCGAAGGCGCGAGCGATGGCCGCCATGCGCGCCTTCGACCTGCCCCGCGATTCGGCGCGGATCACCCGCGATGCGATCGACTGGTGGGTCCGTCGCGACGAGGCGATCGTGCCGCCGGTCATCAAGCTGGCCAAGGCGCGCAAGGCGAGCGACCTGGAGGATGCGGACCGCAATCGGCTGATGGAGGCCGAATCGGTCCTCAAGCTCATCGCGGAGGATTCGGCCGAAGGCCTGAAGCAGGCGCTCCTCTTCGTGCACACCTATCGGTTCAAGGCGGTGAGCCATGCCGGCTCGACGGAGCTGTACGAGCTCGAGCGCTGGGCGCGCGAGACTGCCGAGCAGATCGTGACCGCGTACGTCGAGGACGGCAACGACGTCGCCTACCTGCGCGAGCTGGGCTACGACCCTTCGATCCCACTCGACGTGCCACTCGAGCGCCGAACCGGGCGCCTGGTCGAGCAATCGACCGATGCCCGCAAACGCCTGACCGAGGCCAACCTGCGCCTGGTGGTCAGCATCGCCAAGAAGTACATCGGTCGTGGCATGAGCTTCCTGGACCTGATCCAGGAAGGGAATATCGGCCTTATCCGCGCGGTCGAGAAGTTCGAATACCAGAAGGGCTTCAAGTTCAGCACCTACGCGACGTGGTGGATTCGGCAGGCGATCACGCGCGCCATCGCGGACCAGGCGCGCACGATCCGCATCCCGGTGCACATGGTCGAGACCATCAACCGTCTCATCCGCGTCAGCCGGACCCTGCTCCAGGAGCTGGGTCGTGAGCCAACGGTCGAGGAGATCGCACGGCGCATGAGCCGCGACGAGATCGTGCGTGAGTTGCGTGACAAGCTTGTGCAGGAGGCCGCCAAGACCGGTGAAGCTCCCCGTGAGCCGACCGAGGAGGAGGTCGACGAGCGCGAGGCGACTGGCCCGCAGACCGTCAGCCCCGAGAAGGTACGCGAGATCATGAAGGTCTCCCAGGAGCCGGTCAGCCTCGAGACGCCGATCGGCGAGGAGGAGGACAGCCACCTGGGCGACTTCATCCCGGATCTGAACAGCACGGCGCCAGCCGACGCCGCGAGCCACCAGCTGCTCAAGGAGCAGGTGGAGGGCGTGCTCGACTCGCTCACCCCGCGCGAGCGACGCGTTCTGCAGCTGCGCTTCGGGCTCGAGGACGGGCGGTCGCGAACCCTGGAAGAGGTGGGCCGCGACTTCAACGTGACCCGCGAGCGGATCCGGCAGATCGAGGCGAAGGCGCTGCGCAAGCTGCGGCATCCGAGCCGCAGCCGCAAGCTCAAGGACTACCTGGAGTAAGGACCGATGGGGCGGCCCGGCGGGGCCGCCCGCCCCGGTCGTTCGTTCGCCGCGGAATCGCGACGGAACTGCCCGATGACCGCTGACGATCCGCTCGCGGACGAGCCGTTCGCCGCATCGACACGTGCGGACGGGAGCGTACTCATCACGTACCGCGGCAAGCTGGTGACCCTGCTTCGAGCGAGCGCCGCTGTCCGATTCCTGGCGCGGTTCGACGGTGCCGATGCAGCGGCGGGGCAACAGTTGATGGCGCGCGTCACCGGCAACTTCAAGCGTGGCAACGAGCGATCCGGGCGGAAGCGCCCTTGAGCAGAGGGGCCGGCGCATTGCCCCCGCCGTCCGCGCTGCTCTCTCAAGCAAGGAGATCTTTCCATGGAATTCGCCGATGTCGTCCGTCGCCGGCGGATGGTCCGCCACTTCGCCGACTCGCCGGTTGACCGATCCGTCCTCGAACGCATTGCGTCCGCAGCGCAGCGAACACCCAGCGCCGGGTTCAGCCAGGGCCAACGGCTGGTCATCGTCACCGAGCCTGACCGGCGTCGTGCGGTCGGCGTGGCGGTGGGCGAGTCCGACTACGTGGAGGCCGGATACGACCCGTGGGTCAGCAGCTGCGCCGCGATCTTCATCCCATGCGTCAGCGAGCAGGTCTACCACAACCGTTACCGCGAGCCCGACAAGGTGGACGATTCGGGTGCGGAGATCGAGTGGCCGACCCCGTACTGGTGGATGGACGTGGGCTGCACGGTCCAGATGATCCTGCTCGCCGCGGTTGACGAAGGCCTCGCGGCCGGGTTCGCCGGTGCCCAGGACGTCGAGGCCCTGCGCAAGGCGGTCGGGATCCCTGCCGAGTTCCACCCGGTCGGAGCCATCCCGGTCGGCGTGCCACTCCCCGACAAACGATCACCGTCGCTGAAGCGCGGCTGGCGAGACATCGAGGATTTCGTGCGGTGGGAGACCTGGGACCGCTGATCATGCGACTGCTGTCGGCGATTCGTCAGTCAGCGAATGGCCAATCGGGCGTTGGCGGTTTGCCCATCGGCAATTGGCGACACATGCTCACCGCCCGGGCGTTACGTCCAGAAATGAGTCCGTTGCATGACCGAATGTCACGCGCGGCGAGCAAGTGTCACCGAGATCGGCCGGTTTCGGCCCGTTTCGGTGGGTCATTTGCTCACGAGGCGCGACGTAAGGTCGCGCCTCGTGAGCATCTGTCATGGAGTAACCCAGTATCCGCCAGGAGAGTGCCCGCTCAACCAGGCAACACCGGAGCTGCGACGCGCCGTGTGCGCGTGATGCTGGCCCAATGTGACGCTCCGCGGCCGGTGTCGTATCATCGGCAGTCCCGGGGACCGGCATGGCGTTCCCGCGCGCGTTCCGGCGTAGCTCAGTGGTAGAGCGGGCGGCTGTTAACCGCCATGTCGTAGGTTCGAATCCTACCGCCGGAGCCACCTTCACGCTCAATCGCGGATGAGCCCGATCTCACATGGCGGTGGAGGGGCATCTCGGGTGCATATCGCGGCCCCGTAGCCCATCCGACCGTAACGCCCGGCGGCGCGGAGCGTTGTTAGAAGAGAGCCGGGTGCTGCGTTGGCAGGCAACTGCCAGGGCAGCCGCAGCGCCCGGCATCTTCCGCACCCAGGCGAGCGTCGCCGAACCGGCGAGCGCGGATGCAGCCCTGGATCAGTCCTCTCGCTTCCAGTCGGGATCCACCGGTGCGGTTGGGCCGGCGTGCGTGAAGGTCGGGACCAGGACCCATCCCATCACCGCCATGGCCGCCGCGAAGATGACGAGCAGCACAGCACCGGCCTCTTCGTAGCTCACGAACCAGTAGATGATGCCGATCGCGGCGATGACCGCCGGCAGGAGCATGTAACGGCCTCGAGTCATGGACCGATTCTAGCTCAGACGAGCCAGCCGCAGTCGGTGCGCGAGGGACCCGACGCATCCTCCGGCGGACGGATACCGCTCTCCGGCGGATGGGCATGGACGAGTGGTCGCAGCCCAAGGGTTCGATCACTGATGGCGAGTGACGCCCGCCGCACGGCCGGGTCCACGACGGGGGTCGGTGGCTCTGCCACGACGGCGGCCGGGGCAGGAGTGAAGCCTGCCGTGGCTCCTGCTTCGCGCGCCGTGACCACAGACCCGTCCGGGTAGCTGAGCCAGAGGCCGCGGAGTCGGGCGATGAAATGCTCCGGCATGCCCGGAATGAGGCGGTCGACGCTGCTGCGTCCCGTCCGGCGGTACCCACGCGGCCGCTCGTCGCCCTGCACGCGGTCGACGAAAGCCTGATCGAGCAGCTCCTTGACGGCGATGCTCACGCCCTCCGGCGCGTCGACCCGCGTCTTGCCGCCCTGGAACGTGGCGGTGCCGACCACCTCGGGTGTGGCGGCGCCGTCCGGCGTGCGCAACAGCTCATACACCAGCGTGTCTTCGGTGCGGGGGTCGATTGAGCGGCGAATCATCGGCCGCAGGATAGCAGCCGGCCGACGCCGGAAGCGCCGCGAATTGACCGTTCCTGGGCTACCATGAGACCGATGGCAACAGGAACGAGGAGCGCGTGAACGAGATCGAAGAGACGCCCTATCGCGAGATGGTGTCAGACCAGAGCGACGAGCAGATCGACACGTGGGCGTCTGACCTGTTCAAGGACTTCGCGCTCCGAATGGGCGTGGGCAACGCGATCGCCAGCTTCTGCGCGGCCGCACGCATCGACGCGCGAGGCTTTCAGCGCGCATTCCTCGTCGGCGGGGGAGCGGACCACGTCATCGGCACCGATACCGCCGGCCAGCTGGCGGCGCCGATCTTCGAGCTGCCGTGCGCTGTCGCTGGCCTGCGCAGGGTCGACCCGAAGGCCCGGGCGCATCTCGTCGACTTCCTCGTTGGTCATCGCGACGTGATGAGCTATACCGCCTGAGGTCAGCTCTCCTCGCGGTTCCCCGTCCCGGCGCGGATGATCGCGATCGCGTTCTCGAGCTTGAGCTTCGTGATCGTCAGATACTTTGCGAAGTTGTCGCGGTTGACATCGGGGATCTGCTCCATGACGTCGTGCTGACGCAGCAGCACGACCAGGTCCTCCACGGCGTCCCCCAGCTTGCCCTTGGCGTCGATCAGCGCATCGTCCGCGGCACGGACCGCGGCGACTTCACCGGCCACGGTCTTGGCGCGCCGTCGTGGCTTCACCGGCGCATCGTCGTCGAGTGGCGCGCCGCCCGCCAGGATGCGCAGCTTCGCAAGGGACAGCTCCCCGGCGGCAACCCTCTTTGCGAGACGTCGCCGAAGGCGCTCGTCGCCGATGCGCATCAGCTCGTACGCATGGCTGATGGTGTCTTTGCGCACGGACACCAGCTCGCGAATCTCGGGCGGGGCATCGGATAGTCGGAGACGATTCTCGATGTACCCCTTGTCCTTGCCCACCTTCTGCGCGAGCTGCCGCACGGAGTAGCCGAAGGCATCGGTCATCTTGCGAAACATCGCGGCCTCTTCGAGCGGCGAGACATCCTCGCGCTGCAGGTTCTCGATGATCGAGACTTCCAACGCGGTGCTCTCGTCGAACTCCACCACGATGGCGGGAATCGTGCGGCGTTCGGCAAGCCGCGATGCGCGCCAGCGGCGCTCGCCGGCGATGAGCTCGTATTGCGGCCCGACCGGGCGCACCAGGATCGGCTGAATGACGCCGTGCTCGCGGATCGAGTCGGCAAGCTCGGTGAGCGAATCCTCTTCATACGAGAGTCGCGGCTGCGCGGGGTTGGGGAGGATCTTGTCGAGCGGCAGCTCGCGCATCTGGGCGCGCGTCGCGCGTGACTCGATCAACGACACGATCCCAGGACCCAGGTCCGCCTGCTGCGCTTCATCGAAGAGGCGGTGGATGTTCTCGCGGAATGCCGGTCGCTTGCTACCCAAGTTCGATCACCTCCCGTGCCAGATCGCGGAATGCGCGAGCCGCCTGCGAGTTCGTGGCGTACTCGGTCACCGGCTTGCCGGTCAGCGGCGCTTCGCCGAGCTTCACGGTGTTCTTGATCATCGTGTTGAAGATGCGCATGTCGCCCATCTCGCGCAGATTTTCGAGCATCTCGCGCGCGAGGACCGTTCGCCCGTCGTAGAACGTCGCGAGCAGCCCCATGATCTCGAGATCATGGTTCAGCTTCTGCTTGATGGTGTTGATCACCTTCATCAACGCCGTCAGGCCCTTGATGGCGTAGTACTGCGTCTGGACCGGGATGATGACCCGCGACGACGCGACCAGGGAGTTGATCGTCAGCAGGCCCAGCGTCGGTGGGCAGTCGATGATCATCACGTCGAATTGCTGCTCGGCCCAACCCGCAACGGCGTCACGCAGCACCATCTCGCGACCGATGGCGCTGAACAGCTCGACCTCGGTCGACGCAAGCTCGAGCGTTGCCGGCGCGACCATCAGGCCGGACATCTGCGTCGGTCGCACGACCTGCTCCAGCGCGACGCGCTCCTCGCTCAGGACATCGGCCATGGAGTCGCGCACGTCGTTGAGCGCGACGCCCAGGCCGACCGTCAGGTTGGCCTGCGGGTCCATGTCGATGCACAGGACCCGATACCCGAGTTCGGCGAGCGCGCCGCCGAGATTGATGGAGCAGGTCGTCTTCCCGACGCCGCCCTTCTGGTTCGCGATGGCAATGACCTTGGACAACAGCACAACCTCGTGCGACTCGGGCGATCTGGTGATTGGATGACGCCGCGCAGGGCCATCGGTTGATGTCGACCATCATAGGTAGCGCAGCCCGCTTCGGTCCACGGAGTTATCCACAACGTTGAGAACTCGGCGTGTCGTTGTGCAAAGACACCCGCCTATACTTCGAGTTGTCCACCGTCCCGCGGGCCCATAGCTCAGTGGTCAGAGCATCCGGCTCATAACCGGCTGGTCGCAGGTTCGATCCCTGCTGGGCCCACATGTACCGATGGAGGCTGATCCCGTGTCGACCGTCGAGAAGCTCGAGCGCCTCGTCGCCCTGCGCCGTGAGGCGGAGCTGGGTGGTGGCGTGGAGCGCATCGAGCAACAGCATCGGCGGGGCAAGCTCACAGCGCGCGAACGCGTCGAGCTGCTCGTCGACGAGGGCTCGTTCAGCGAGCTGGACGCGTTTGTGACGCACCGGGCCACCGATTTCGGGCTCGATGAACAGCACCACCTGGGCGACGGCGTCATCACCGGGCACGGCACGATCGAAGGACGCCGGGTCTTCGTGTACAGCCAGGACTTCACCGTCTTCGGGGGCTCGCTGTCGGAGGCCCACGCGGAGAAGATCTGCAAGGTGATGGATCTCGCCATGGCCACCGGGGCGCCGATCATCGGGCTGACGGATTCCGGTGGCGCACGAATCCAGGAGGGGGTCGTCTCGCTCGGGGGCTACGCCGATATCTTTCTGCGCAACACGCTGGCGTCGGGCGTGGTGCCGCAGATCTCGGTGGTGCTGGGGCCGTGTGCCGGCGGCGCGGTCTATTCGCCGGCGATCACCGATTTCACGATCATGGTTGACGGCAGCAGCTACATGTTCGTCACCGGCCCGAGTGTCGTGAAGGCCGTCACACATGAAGAGGTCGACTTCGAGCGGCTCGGCGGGGGACGGATCCATAACGAGACGAGCGGCGTCGCGCACTTCCTGGCCGGCGGGGAGCCACAGGCGCTGCAGCTCGCACGCGACATCGTTTCGTATGTGCCCGCCAACAACGTCGACCCGGCGCCGCGTTCCGAGCCGTCGCCGCCACGCACCGTCGACCTGGACACGATCATTCCCGATTCGCCGCAACGCTCCTATGACATGCACGACGTCATCGCCGGCATCGTGGATGCCGGCTCGTTTCTCGAGGTGCACGAGCACTTTGCGCGCAACATCATCTGTGGCTTTGCACGGGTCGAGGGTCAACCGGTCGGCATCATCGGCCAGCAGCCGGAAGTGCTCGCCGGCGTTCTCGACATCGATGCATCGGATAAGGCCGCGCGATTCGTGCGCTTCTGCGACTGCTTCAACATTCCGCTCGTGACGCTGGTCGACGTTCCAGGATTTCTGCCCGGCGTCGACCAAGAGCATCGCGGCATCATTCGCCACGGGGCGAAGCTGCTCTTCGCGTACTGCGAGGCGACCGTCCCGAAGATCACCGTCATCACGCGCAAGGCGTACGGCGGCGCATACGACGTCATGAGCAGCAAGCACATCCGTGGCGACGTGAACCTCGCGTGGCCAACCGCCGAGATCGCGGTGATGGGTGTGGAGGGCGCGGTGAACATCATCTTCAAGGATCGGATCACCGCGGCCGACGACGCTGATGCGGAACGACGGCGCCTCATCGTCGAATACGAGGAGCGATTTGCGAACCCGTATATCGCCGCGGCGCGTGGCTATGTCGACGAGGTGATTCTGCCATCGGAGACGCGCGACCGAATCGTTCGTGCACTGACCATGCTCGAAGGCAAGCGACAGAGCAACCCGCCGAAAAAGCACGGCAACATTCCGCTGTGAGCGACGCGCGTCTTTGCGCAAAGACGGCCCCATGACTGCGGGTCGGCCGTTCCGGCGGCTCCTCGTCGCCAACCGCGGTGAGATCGCGGTACGCATCATCCGCGCCTGCCGCGAGCTGGGCATCGAATCGATCGCGGTGCACTCGGAAGCCGACGTCGACGCGCTGCACGTGCGCTTGGCAGATCGGTCTGTCCTCATCGGTGCAGCCAGCCCGGCCGCTTCGTACCTGTCGATCGATCGGATTGTCGCGGCGGCCCGCGAAGCGGGTGCCGATGCGGTCCATCCCGGCTACGGCTTCCTCTCGGAAAATGCCGCCTTCGCGCGAGCCGTCGAGGCGGCCGGCATCGTCTTCGTCGGGCCGCCTCCGGCGGCGATCGAGGCACTCGGCGACAAGCTCGCGGCGCGGCGGGCGGTCGCCGGGGCGGGCGTGCCGCTGGTTCCGGGGCTTACCGTGCCGCTCGATGACGATGTCGCGATCGACCCGGCGCAGCTCGGCTTCCCGATCATGCTCAAGGCAGCTGCGGGCGGCGGTGGGCGGGGCATGCGCCGCGTGAACGAGGCGGGGGAGCTGGCCGCTGCACTGGCCGTCGCCAGGCGCGAGGCGCAGACTGCGTTCGGTGATGCGACGGTCTACGCCGAGCGCCTCATCAGCCCCGCTCGGCACGTCGAGATCCAGCTGCTCGGCGATCAGCATGGCCACCTCGTCTGCCTCGGTGAGCGGGACTGCTCGGTCCAGCGGCGCAACCAGAAGCTGGTGGAGGAGTCGCCCTCGCCGGCCGTGACGCCGCAGCTTCGCGCGGCGATGTTCGACTGCGCGCGACGGGTCGCTGGGACCGTGGCCTTCCACAGCGCGGCAACGGTGGAGTTCCTGCTGGATGTCGCCGGCGATCACTACTTCCTGGAGATGAACACGCGCCTCCAGGTCGAGCATGGCGTGACGGAGCTCGTCACGGGGCTCGACCTGGTGGCATGGCAGATTCGCATCGCCGCCGGCGAGCCGCTCCCGGACGACCTGACCGACCGCACGCCGAGTGGTCATGCGATCGAGGTGCGCCTCTACGCCGAGGATCCCTGGGACGGCTTCCGGCCAGTCGCGGGCAACGTCAGCGCGTTCCGCATGCCGGACGGCCCAGGGGTCCGGGTCGACGCCGGCGTCGAGGCGGGCACACGGCTGCCGGTCGATTACGACCCGTTGCTCGCCAAGCTGCTGGTGCACGCGGCCGACCGCCCCGCCGCCATCGCGCGGCTGCGGCGTGCGCTCGACGAGACGCTCATCGGCGGCGTGCAGACCGATGCGGGGTTCCTGCGCTGGCTGGTCGACGACGACGCGTTCGCCAGTGGCGATTACGACACCGGGCTCATCGCCGAGCGGTGGCGCGACGGTCCTGCGGCCGACCCTGCGCAGCTCGCCATCGCTGGCGCTGTCGCGCTTGCCGCACGGATCGATGCGCCCGCGTCAGTGGCGGGGGCCGCTCCGATCGCAGCGGGCGTTCGCCCATGGACCGATGCCGCTCGACGCGAGGGCCTCAGCCGGTGAGCGACCTCGAGGCGCGCATCGGGGGCGAGCTCGTGGCGCCCGACGGCTGGCGCGTCGATTGGGTCGACCGGACGGCCGGCCTGGCGCGCGTGAGCGATGTGACGACCAGCCGGCTCGTCCTGGTCGAGGGCAGCGGAACCAGCTGGGTCGTCACCGTCGCGGGGCGGCGCATCGCGGTGATCGTCGAGTCGTGGCGTGAGCGCACGCTGGCCGCGGCCGACGTCACGGCCAGCGCCGGCGGCGGCCCGCTCGACGTCAAGGCATCGCTCCCCGGCTTGGT
Source organism: Chloroflexota bacterium (assembly GCA_039933775.1). Taxonomy (GTDB): domain Bacteria; phylum Chloroflexota; class Limnocylindria; order QHBO01; family QHBO01; genus JBDTNK01. The sequence goes on from JBDTNK010000005.1 coordinate 59,178, forward strand.
CGTGAGCATCGCCGTGGCGACGGGGAGCACCGTGACGGCCGGCGAGGCACTCCTCACCATCGAGGCCATGAAGATGCAGAACGAGGTCCGCGCGCCGCGTGATGGCATCGTGGGCGAGGTCGTCGTGGCAGCCGGATCCGCCGTCGCGACCGGGCAGCTGCTCCTGCGCCTGGACTGAACCTTCAGGATCCCGGCGCGCCCCGAGCGGTCATCAGCAGCGGCCGCTGGATCACCGCCGCGGCGAACCCGCCGACAAGCGCCAGCGCGATGTCGAACGGCAGCGCGAGCTCGAATCCAAGGAGCTCGACGGTCGGTCCGGCCTGCCAGCCCAGACGGTGTCCGGCGAGGTAGAGCAGCGCGAAGGCCACCACCATCGGCAGCGGAAGCGCCACGGCGCGCCGCGGCCCCACGGTCCACCACGCCAACGCCCCGGCGCCAAGCGAGATCGCGACGAAGAGTCCGGCGAGGAGATAGGCGGAGGCGGGCATGCCGAAAGTCTGCCACAGGCGAACGGTAGAATTGAGCGCGTGAATGACGACGCGACGGCCCCGAGGTCGCCATCGGGCATCCCGATCAAGACGGCATACGGACCCGCCGACATGCCGTCCGACGGCGCCACTGCCATGCCGGGCGCCTTCCCGTTCACCCGCGGCATCCATGCCGATGGGTATGGCGCCAGGACCTGGACCATGCGCCAGTACGCCGGCTTCGGTTCGGCGGCGGAGACGAACGCGCGATTCCGGTATCTGTTGCAGCAGGGCCAGACCGGCCTCTCGGTTGCCTTCGACCTGCCGACCCAGATGGGCTACGACAGCGACGACCCGATGGCGGTCGGCGAGGTGGGACGGACCGGCGTGCCGATCGACTCGGTCGCCGACATGGAGATCCTGCTCGATGGCATCCGGCTCGCCGATGTCAGCACCTCGATGACGATCAACGCCACCGCGGCGATCCTGCTCGTCCTGTACGAGGCGGTCGGCCGGCGGCAGGGCTGCGACCCTCGGCTGCTGCGCGGCACGATCCAGAACGACATCCTCAAGGAGTACATCGCGCGCGGCACGTACGTCTTTCCACCCGAGCCGTCGATGCGCCTGGTGACCGATACGTTCGCCTATTGCGCCGCCGAGCTCCCAGCGTGGAACACGATCAGCGTGAGTGGCTACCACATGCGCGAGGCGGGCAGCACCGCGGTGCAGGAAGTGGCGTTCACCATCGCCAATGCGATCGCCTACGCCGATGCGGCGATCAGCGCGGGCCTCGAGTTCGATGCCTTCGCGCCACGCCTCTCCTTCTTCTTTGCCGCGCACAACGACCTCTTCGAGGAGGTCGCCAAGT
>JBDTNK010000006.1:0-58810 GCA_039933775.1 Chloroflexota bacterium
GCGACTCGCGCGCGGGCGGGAGTAGCGGACAAGTCCTCGCCGAACTGCACCATCTGCGGGACAAACGGCGACGCAAGCGCCGCCATCTGGGGCCATGTTGGTCATACGCAGCCAGCCGGCGGGAGCATCGGTCAAGAAGTCTCCGATACTCCCGCCCGTGCACTAGTCCCGCCCAGTGTGCGACCAGTCCTGCTCACGCGCGCCGCGCGCCGCTACGGATCGGCGGCGGCGGGCTACTCCTCGACCAGCGGCACGTCCACGAGGTGCTCGGCGACGAACCAGACCTGGAGCTCATTGCGCCGCAGGACGTCGCTCATGAGCAGGTCGTTGCTGCCCCAATCCTCGTTCTTCTCGGTGCGCGTGATGGCGTCGCGCGTGGCTTCGAGGACGAGCTCATGCGCCTCGAGGAGGCGGCTGATCATCGCCGGAACATCCTCGCGGCCGTTCGGCGGGCGCTCGATCTTCGTGACCTCGGCGACGTGGCGCGGGTCGCTGATCGCGATGCCGCCGAGAGTCTGCACGCGCTCCGCAAGCAGATCGACGAGCGCGAGCTGCTCCTCCGCATGCTTGTCGAAGAGCAGGTGCAGCTGGTAGAAGGTCGGCCCGGCGACGAGCCAGTGGTGCTTCTTGTAGAGGCTGTACAGGATCGTGGTATCGGCCAGGACCTGGTTCAGCAGCTGGCAGCTTTCGCGCCGCGCGTCGGCAGCTAGCGCGATGGGCAGTTGCTCGATCGAGCCGTAAGCCTGGATCTCCTTGCCCAGCTGGGCGTAGCGCGGCTGCGCGGAGCGCTGACCGTTGTGCTGCGCGCTTGCAGACTTCCTGGTGGTGGTGGTTGGCATCCGGTTCCTCACGCTTTCTCGGGTCTGATGATGTGTCCTCCGACTCTCCTGCATATGTCGTGCGCGGATCGCGGTGGACACAGACTAGAACATCTGTTCTATTCTCCGACCCGTGCGTGCTGAACCTGCGGCCCGGCACGCGCGAGCACTTCCTGGGCGTCCTCGAACGCGAGTGGCCCGAGGAGCTCGCTCGGGATCCGGGATCGCCGCTCCGTGCGGATCGATCCGGAGCCCGCGCCGGGGCAGCTCGCGCTCACGATCTAAGCGCGGCGCGCTGGCGTTGGCATGGAACAGGCGTAGACTTCATGCATGTTCAGCTTCCTCTCCGGCGCCAAGACCCACATGGTGGAGTCCGCCGACGCGCTGCCCGGGCGCCCGAGCGCCATCCCGACCGCCTCCCAACATTTCGTCAACAGCACGCTCCTGGAGCCGCCGTACCCGAGTGGCAGCGAGATCGCCGAGTTCGGGATGGGTTGTTTCTGGGGCGCAGAGCGCATCTTCTGGCAGACGCCCGGCGTGATCACGACCGCTGCCGGCTACGAGGGCGGCTTCACGCCGAACCCCTCGTACGAAGAGGTCTGCAGCGCCAAGACCGGGCATGCCGAGGTCGTGCGCGTAGTCTTCGACCCGTCGCGCATCAGCTACGAGGCGCTGATCAAGGTCTTCTGGGAGGAGCACGACCCGACCCAGGGCATGCGGCAGGGCAACGACGTCGGGACGCAGTATCGGTCCGCCATCTTCACCCACTCCGATGCGCAACAGGCGGCAGCGGTGGCGACGCGCGATGCCTACGCCGCGGAGCTCGCCAAGGCCGGCCACGGCGAGATCACCACGGAGATTCGGCCCGCCCCCGCGTTCTACTTCGCGGAGGACTACCACCAGCAGTACCTGGCCAAGAACCCGAACGGATACTGCGGGATCCAGGGCACCGGTGTCTCATGCCCGGTCGGCCTGGGTGTCGGCGCGGCCGAGCCGGCCACGGCCACCCCCATGCAGCAGGTCTAGCCGGAGCGAAGCCGCCGCTCCTTTCGGGAGCGCAATTCCAGACAGGCAGCGTCATGTATCGGCGTATCATCGGCCGATGCGTGCCTCGCGACTGGTCAGCCTGCTCCTCGTCCTCCAGAACCGTGAACGGCTCACGGCGGCCGAGCTGGCGCGCGAGCTCGAGGTCTCCGAACGAACGATCCATCGTGACGTCGAGGCGCTCAGCCTGGCCGGGGTGCCGATCTATGCCGAGCGCGGCCCGGGCGGCGGGATTCGGCTGGTCGACGGCTATCGGACCCGGCTCACCGGCCTGACCGCACCCGAGGCTGAAGCGGTCTTCCTCTCAGGTCTGCCCGGACCCGCCGCACAGCTGGGCCTGGGCACCGTCATGGCCGCCGCGCAGCTGAAAGTGCTCACCGCCATGCCGCGCGAGCTGCGGCCACGTGCGCAGCGGCTCCTGCAGCGCTTCCACCTGGACGTCACCGGTTGGTTCGTCCATGCGGAGCCAGTGCCGCACCTCGCGACGTTGGCAGAGGGGGTCTGGGAGAGCCGTCGGGTCAAGGTCCGCTACGAGCGCGATGGCGAGCAGGTCGAGCGGCTGCTCGGCCCGCTCGGAGTGGTGCTCAAGGCTGGCATCTGGTACATCGTGGCCGATGCCGCGGGCCAGGTGCGCACCTATCGCGTCTCCCGGGTCAGGGCGGCCGATGCGACCGACGAGGCGTTCGATCGGCCCGCCGACTTCGACCTCGCCGGCTACTGGGTCGAGTCGACGGCCGCATACGAGGGCGAGCTCGAGCGGATCGAGGTCATCGTCCGGGTGCGACCCGGCCACGTGGATGCGCTGGCCGACTTCATCGGGAACCAGGCCGCTCGCTCAGCCGAGCGCCTTGACGAGCCCGATCCAAAGGGCTGGCCACGCCTTCGGCTGAAGCTCAGCTGGCCCGGAGATGCCCCGGGCCAGCTGCTGGGGATGGGCGCCGACCTGGAGGTCCTGTCACCGCTGGGAATGCGCGACCGCGTGGCGCAGATCGCGAACGAGGTGGCGGCGCAGTACCGCAGCGAGGCGTGAGCGGAGCGGCCTGACCGTTCGCGGGCAGGCTGCTCCGTGGGTGCGGCCAAGGAGGCGTGAGCGGCGCAGCTCAGCCTGGATCTCGTGCTCGCGGTCATCGATGACCGCTCGCAGCATCGTGTCGGTTGGCAACATCGGAAGGGTCGTCCTCATCGTGCGTCCGTCCCGTCCAGCCTACGGTCGATACCTGCCAGAACTCGTCATGAATCGCCAGCGGTGGCGGCAGTATCCAGACAAGACGAGAGCCGGCTCGAAGGCCGGCTCTCGTACCCGTGTCTGGTTGCGGGCGTCAGACGGTTCGACGCCCCCGCCCCTGGATCATGTTCCAGAGGAAGACGACGATGATCGCGCCGACGATGGCCGCGATGATGGTCGGGATGTTGATCCCGGTCGTCCAGTCCTCGTTGGTGATCAGGCCCAGCACGAACCCGCCGACGAGCGCGCCGACGATGCCGGCGATGAGGCCGCCCCACATCCCGTAGCCCTCGTCCCCCGGCACGATCTTGCTGGCGATCCAGCCTGCGATAGCCCCTACCACGATCCAAGCAATGATGCTCATGAAACCCTGTTCCTCCTGTGTGGGCCGGTCTTGCCGGCTCCTCGGGCGGCCTCAACTTGCAAGCCGCATACCCGTTTTACGCGCTATAGCCCCGATTCTGCAAGGATGGGGCACGATATGAGCTCTACCACGGCTATCACGCCGGCCCCAACCGCAATCCGTCACGACCTCCGCAACCTCGCGATCATCGCGCACGTGGATCACGGCAAGACCACGCTCGTCGACGCCATGCTGCGCCAGACCGGGACCTTCCGCGCCAACGAGGCGCTGGTCGATCGGGTGATGGACTCCATGGACCTCGAGCGCGAGAAGGGCATCACGATCCTGGCCAAGCAGACCACCATCGCGGTGGGCGACGTGCGGCTGAACATCGTCGATACGCCCGGTCACGCCGACTTCGGTGGCGAGGTCGAGCGCTCCCTGCTGCTCGTCGACGCGGTGCTGCTCCTGGTCGACGCCTCGGAGGGCCCGCTGCCGCAGACTCGCTACGTGCTCAGCAAGGCGATGGCGCGGCACCTGCCGGTCATCGTGGCGCTCAACAAGATCGACCGCCACGACGCGCGCCCCGCTGAGGTGCTCGACGCGGTCTACGACCTGTTCATCGACCTCGGCGCGGATGAGCAGCAGATCGAGTTCCCGGTCGTCTACACCAACGCCAAGGCCGGCACGGCGACCCGCGACCTGGCCCAGCCCGGCACCGACCTGCGCCCGCTGCTGGACCTCATGGTGGAGCTCACCCCGCCACCCACCTTTACCGATGGCCACCCGCTCCAGCTGCTGGTCACGAACCTGGCAGCCAACGAGTACGTCGGTCGCATGGCCGTCGGTCGCCTCCGCAACGGATCGATCCGCATCGGGCAGCGCATCCGCGTCGTGCGCGACGCGGCCGACGACACCGCCGGCAGCGTGGAGCCGGGGCGCACCGTGACGCTGAACGGGATCGTCACGGCGCTCGAGACGGCGCGCGGCGTGGACCGCGTGCCGATCGACGAGGCCACCGCGGGCGACATCGTGTCGGTCGCCGGCCTGCCCGAGGTGACGATCGGCGACACGATCACCGATCCCGCCGACCCGCGGCCGCTCCCCCGCCTCGACGTCGACGAGCCCACGCTGCGCATGACCTTCGGCGTCAACACCTCGCCGCTCGCTGGTCGCGAGGGGAAGCTGCTGACGAGCCGCCAGATCCGTGCACGTCTCGAGCGCGAGGTGCTCGGCAACGTATCGATCGAATTCGACCCGACCGAGTCGGGCGACACGTTCGAAGTGCGCGGCCGCGGCGAGCTGCAGCTCGCGGTGCTGGTGGAGCAGATGCGACGCGAGGGCTTCGAGCTCACCGTCAGCCGCCCTGAGGTCATCCTGCGCACGGTCGATGGCGAGACGCAGGAACCGTATGAGCGCATCACGATCGATATCCCGCCCGACTTCATCGGCGAGGTGCAGGCGGCACTCGCCGGACGCAAGGCGACGCTGGAGCAGATGTCGAGCGACGCCGACGGCCGCGTGCGCATGGAGTTCGTCATCCCGGTGCGCGGCCTCATCGGCTATCGCGGGCAGTTGCTGACCGATACGCGCGGCACCGCCCTCATGCACCAGATCGGCGAAGGGTACGGGCCATGGGCCGGGGACGTCACGCATCGGTCCAATGGCGTCCTGATCGCGGACCGTGCTGGCGTCAGCAACTCCTTCGCGCTCCACAACCTGCAGGAACGCGCCGAGCTGTTCATCGGCACCGGCGCCGACGTCTACGAGGGCATGGTCGTGGGCGAGAACGCGCGCGCGGGCGACATGGACGTCAACGCGACCAAGGAGAAGAAGCTGACGAACATTCGCACCCACGCGCATGATGAGTCGCTGCGCCTCACGCCGCCGCGGCCGCTGACGCTCGAATCATCGATCGAGTTCATCGACGGCGACGAGCTGGTCGAGGTCACGCCCACCCAGATTCGCATGCGCAAACGGCTGCTCTCCGAGCACGACCGGCGGCGCGCGGCGGGGGCGCTCTACAAGGGCACCAGTACCGAGCCTCCGGCGGGCTGACGCGCGCGGGAGGCGCGCGAGGCGCGCCGCGGAACCTACCATCACGCGTGATGACCGATGCCGGCGCCCCGCGCGCACTCGTCCCGCTGCTGCTCATTGGCGCGCTGGCCGGCGTGATGAGCGGCATGTTCGGCATCGGCGGCGGCGTGGTGATGGTGCCGGTCATGGTCTCGCTGGTGGCGATGCCGCAGCATCGGGCGCACGCCACCTCGCTGGCGGCGATCGCGCCGATCGCGGCGGTGGGGGCGGTCGTCTTCAGCGGCGCTGCGAGCGTCGACTATCCCGCAGCCGCGGTGCTCATCGTGGCGAGCGTGATCGGCGTCCAGGTCGGTACGCGGCTCATGGGCCGCGTGAGCGAGCAGCGCCTGCGCCAGTTCTTCGGGCTCTTCATCGTGGTCGTCGGCGTGGCGCTCTTCGTCCGATGACGCTCCAGCTCGTCCTGGGCCTCATCGCCGCATGACGCTGGAACTGTTTCTGGCACTCATGGCAATCGGGCTCGTCGCCGGCCTCCTGGGCGGCGTGCTCGGCGTTGCCGGCGGCGTGGTGTACGTGCCGGCCATGGTCCTGCTGCTGGCCTTCGACCAGCACATCGCCCAGGGCACCTCGCTGCTCGTGGTCATCCCGGCCGCGCTTGTGGGCAGCTGGACGAACTACCGCCGCGGCCGTTTCCAGTTGCGCGACGCGGGCATCCTGGCGGCGGGCGGCATCGTCGGGGCCGGGATCGGCAGCTTCGTAGCGCTCGGCTTCGACGACCAGCTCCTGCGCCGCCTCTTCGCGCTGCTGCTGCTCGTGCTCGGCATCAGGATGCTCGTGCCGCCAGGGTGGATCGGGCGCCTCCTGCGCCTCCGCTGATCGCCTACGGAGCGGGGCGGACGCGCTCGGACTCGAGCTCGCGCCGGTAGCCGACCACGGCCGCCAGGAGCGCGGCGTGGAAGCCGGCCGTCACGATCGAGTCGAACTGGCGCAGGTAGAACGAGATGAGGTCGCCGAGCGTGAGCGACACGAGCAGCCCGAAAAGCACCAGCGAGTAGCCGCGCGTGTGCCTTCCCGCGACGGTGATCAGGATCGCTCCGGGGACCATCAAGAGGCCTGCGATGGCCTCGATGCCCAGCTGCACCAGTCGCAACCCGAAGAGCGGCTCGGTCGGCGCCAGGCTCGACGCGGCGAGGTCCGCTGCCGCGATCCCGAACTCGACGAGCGCCCAGGCGCCCGACACCAGGACCGCCACCACGATCGCAACGCGCAGCCCCCGTCCGCCGATCCAGGCGTCGCGTCGCGCGGCCCACCATGCGCGCTGCCGGTGGAAGAGCGGCGAGGCAGCGGTCGCCAGCGCGACGTCGCGCGCCGCCACGAACGCGAGCAGCTGCTCGGCGAGGCGCCGCTGCTCCGGCTCCGAGGCGGTCTTCGCGGCGGTGCCCAGGCGACTCAGCAGCTGGTCGCGTTCTCGGGGCTGCAGATCGCCCTCGACCGACTCGGCCAGCAGCTCGAGCGCCGAGAGGAGCTGGCTGCGCGGATCGGCATCATTCGGGCGGCGAGCGCGGATCCAGATGAGGACGCTGAGCAGGAAGGTCGCATAGATGATGGGAGCCGCGGCGGGATAGAAATAGTCGTTCTGGGTCGTGATGAACTTCCCGACCTCGTCGATGAACAGCCCGATGCCGATGCCCGACAGCACCGCGGCGGCGCGGTACACGAAGCTGCCCGCGAGCAGGATCGGCAGGACCGATGCGACGAAGAGACACGCGCCGCCCCACAACGCGTGGGCGATATGCAGGTCCCCGCCGCCGATCCGCGGGAAGCCGGTGAGCTCCAGGGCGACGCGTGTGACGATGACCGTGGCCGCAAAGGCCACGAGCATGAGCAGCAGGAAGCGCTCCGCCCCTTCGCGGCGCACAGGGCGCCGGATTCCGCGGCGCGGCCGGTGCGGAGTCAATCGGCCTCCGGATCAGGCCAGGGCGGGAACCAGGAAGGTGGCGAACAGGATGATGATGCCGAGCAGGGCCACGGCGAGACCAAGCTCCAGGTCTGCGATCGGCGCGGGTGCGTCATCGGATGCGTGGTGATGGAGTGCCATCGACTGAGACCTCGTGCCAGGTGATGCAACCGAGGGTACGTCGATACCGTTGTGCTCCCATCCGCCGAACATCGCGCCCGCGCTACGTCCTTTGCCGTAGCGCGGTCCACGCCGGCGCAGATTCTGGCACGCACGGCGCCGCCCGGTGTCCGATTTTCGCGCGTGCCGCTACGCTCCCAGCAGGCGGGCCTTCAGTGCGCTGATGCGTGCGTACGAAGCGTCGATGCGCGCCTCGCTGATTGCGCCATTGGCGACGTGCGCCGCGATGATGTCGATCGTGCGCTCGACGAGGCCACTGCCGGTCTGGTCCGCGATCGTCAGGATGTCGACCCCGGCGCCGATGGCCAGGGCCAGCGCATCCTCGTATTTGTACGCGGACTTGATCGCCGCCATGTTGAGGTCATCGCTGATCACCACGCCACCGTAGCCGAGCTGCTCGCGCAGCACGCCGGTGATCGTTGCGTACGACAGCGTCGCCGGATAGACCGAGTCCAGCCGGGCGTTGTAGATGTGGCCGGTCATGATCGCGTCAACGACCCCGCCGGCGAGCAGATTCTTGAACGGCAGCAGCTCGTAATCGGTCCAGTTGGCCGTCACGTCCACGACGCCAAGATGGGTGTCACCGTCGGCGCTGCCCTGACCGGGGAAGTGCTTGATCGCGTTCCGCACGCCCACCGCCCTGTGGCCGGCGATGAAGGCGGCCGCGTGCGCGGAGGTGATGCCGGCATCGCCCGAGAAGCTGCGCCCGTTGCCCCCGATCGCGCGGTTGGCGCGGTTGAGGTTGAGATCGACCACGGGTGCCAGGTTGAGGTTAATGCCGACCGATGCGAGAGTCTGCGCGATCGCGGCGCCCTGCGCCTGCGTGAACGCGACGTCGTTGCGTTGCCCCAGCGTGGCCGCGCTGTACGTCGCGGGGAAGCCGTTCTTGGGGCTGAGCCGCGCCACATTGCCGCCCTCCTCGTCAACCGCCACGAGCAGCGGCGCTCCCAGCGGCGTGCTGTGCGAGGCCGCCTGCAGCGTCGCCACCAGGTTGGCCAGCTGCGTCGGGGAGGTGATGTTGCGACTGTCGAAGAGGACGACGCCGCCGAGGGCCTGCTGCGTGATGTCGTGAATGATCGGCGTGCTCGCATCCACCGAGGTCGCCCGAAACCCCACCAGCAGCATCTGTCCGATGCGGGTGCGCAGGTCGGGTTTGATGTTGGCCGCCAGCGCCGGCTGCGCCTTCCTGGAAGGCAGCCCGGGCGGGGCGAGTCGCTCCACGTCGATGACCGATGTCGCCACCCTGCTCTTGGCGGCCGATCCCAGGCGCCGCGCCGCGGCGGCCGCGGTCATCGCCGATTCGCCGAAGAGTGGTCCGAACGCCGAGCGCATGACCGAGGTCCCCGCCTCGACGGCCATGCCGCTCAGCGCGATGGCGGCACCGATCAGCAGCCGCCGGCGCGTGTGCAGCGCGGAATCGCTCAGAGGGTCGTGCTCGGCCACCCTCAGCCTTCGTTGATCTCGGCGGCGAGCGCCGCGGATGCCTCGTCGCGCAGCATGCCGAAGCCATGCGCGCTGGTCAGCTCTCCGTGGCTATCGCGCCGGTTGTGGCGCAGCGTTGCCTCGTGGCGGAAGCCGACGCGTCGCGCAACCGCCGAGCTGCGCTCGTTGCGCACGTCGCACCAGATCTCCAGTCGTTCCGCATCCAGCTCGCGAAAGGCGAACGCCGCAATGCCGCGCACCGCCTCGGTGATGTAGCCCTGCCCGCCGAAGCGGCTGCGAATCCAGTAGCCGACCTCGAAGCGCGGGACATCCCAGTCGATGCGATGCAAACCGCTCCCGCCGACCATCGTGGCGGGATCGCTGCGCAGGTAGAGGAGCAGGCGCAGGTCGCGCCGCAGCAGAAAGTCGGCGTGCGCCTGGATGACGTTCTGTTCGGCTGCGCTCGGCGACTGCGGCTCGCTGGCCCACGGCATCCATGGCCGCAGCTCGGCCAGCGATTCGCTGACCGCGGCGTGCATCTCCGCTCCGTCACCAGGGCGCGGCGCGCGGATGAGAAGCCGCTCCGTCTCGAACGAGTCGGGGAAGGCGCGCAGCATCGGGCTCGTGATCACGCGCGAACGGTACCAGTCACTCGACGAGCGTAACTGCGGTCGCGACGAAGCGCAGGCGGCAGCCGTTCACGATCTCCTGCGGCACCAGGCGCCATGGCGCCGTTGTGGGGCCGGGCAGCCAGCTGCAGTTCGCCGCCGCCGGATCGTCGAAGTGCCCGGTGATCTCGATCTCGTGGCCGCCCCAGGCGGGATCGAACGCGAGCGGCGGCTTGAGCGCCAGCGGCGCGCCCAACCAGTAGTCGGAGGCGATCGGCGAGATGACGAGCGCCGACGCCGAATAGTCAGCCAGCCAGGCGGGATCGTAGTGGTCCATCGGAGATCCACCGAAGCAGTCATGACAGTCGATGGCGTGGGCGCGGAACGTCATCGGCTCATCGGCGTGGCAGGCGACCGCGAGCGGCACGTCGAGGCTGCCGAAGGTGAGTGCATCGGTGGGCAGCGGCTGGCATCGGTTCGTGGGCGGGTCGGACGCGGCGCTGACGACGGGCGAGGCCTCCGGCTGCCAGCCATCCTCGGCGCGGTGCCAGAAGAGCGGGTTGATGCCGCTGAGCGAGGGCCGGTAGCCGAGCGCGACCATGCCCGCCGGACCGGCCGCCATAAGGGTCGGGACGCCACGCATCTCGGCAGCGGGGAAGGGCTCCGAGCGCCAGCCCGCCACGCTCATGCGCCAGGCGACGGCGTCGCCGGTCGCGGTGTCCCAGCCGATCGCCAGGCCCTGGTCGCCGTCGGGCACGAGGGCCGCGATGCGGGTCCCCTCGAGCGCGGCATCCGCGTCGGCCAGGTAACGCCAGGTGACGGCCTGGGTGCCGATCGTGCCGTGCCACGTTCGCGTCGCCCCGTCAGGGCCCTCGTCGACGGCGAGCAGGCCATCCCAGGTCTCGATGACGCGCAGCAGCTCGCCGCGCGGTCCGTCGTCGGCGGGGATCCAGGTCGCGGCGTCCCGGCTGAACAGGCCAGATGCGCCGCTTCCGTGCACCAGGAACCCGTCCGAAACGCTCGCGATTACGATTCCCTGGCCGGCGCGCACGAGCGCGGCAGCGGTGATCTCGTGCCACGTCACGCCATCGACCGACTGCCACATGACGCCGGCGGAGCCCGATGCCGTGAGCAGCGCGTATCCGCCTGGCGCCCCGCTGACCTGGCCCAGTTCGCCGGGGAAGCTCCCGAGCGCCTGCCAGTCCAGGCCATCGTCCGACTGCCACAGGGTGTACAGCGGCATGCTCCCATCGGCAGAGAACGTGGTGATCGCCGCGAGCCAGCCGGCCGGTCCGTGGGCAACCCCCGCCACGTAGCCGGGGGCCATGGCCGAGGTATCGGCCGCGTGCCAGCTGGCGCCGTCGGACGAGCTGACGAGCAGGAGCGATCCATCCGGACCGCCGCCCCACGCCACGAAGCCCGAGGCGCCGGCCGCGATGCCATACACCTCACTGCCGCCGCGGTACGGCGCCTCCGGAAATCGCTCGACGAGCGAGGGATCGGAGGCATCGATCCAGCCACTGCGCTCCGGCGCATCGACGGCGAGCCAGCCAGTCCGTGCCTCGCCACCCAGCCCGCTCACGCTGGTGGCGTGGCCGACGAAGCCCGCCGGCAACGTCGCCAGCACCTCCTGCGAACTCCCCTCCGCCACGAGCGGCACCTCGCCGCGGGTGCGGATCCATCCGAAGAACTGCTGCGCCGGTTGCGCCGCCGGCAGCTCGGCGATCCGCTCCAGGGTGATCACTCGCGGCGCCGCCGTCGGACGCGGCGTCCGGCTGGGTCGCGGGGTTGCCGAGGCGGCGGCCGATGCCGATGCGCGCGCCGCATCCGCGCCATCGGGCAGGAGCTTGCCGACCGCCAGCAGCGCGCCGCCGACCAGGGCCAGGCCGGCCACCGCGATGAGCAGTCGCTCGCCGAACGTGCCGCGCGGCCGCACGCCCTCGACCGTCTCGATTCCGAAGTCGTCCCCATCCCCCGCCATCACGGTGCACCGATGCGTTGCTGCAGCCTACCCCCCGGCAGCAAGCGGTTCAGTCGCCCTGCTCGACCGCCTCGCCCCACGCCGTGACGCCGAACTGGATCGCGAGGTGGGTCATGGGGCCGTTTGGAGCCGCGCCGTGCCAGTGCTCCTCGCCGGGAAGGGCCGTCACGAGGTCACCGGGATCCAGGGAGACGGGCGTGCCATCACGCGCCGCCATCCGTGCCTGGCCCTCCAGGATGTAAAGCACCTGTCCACCGGGATGGCGGTGCCAGTTGGTTCGCGCGCCGGCCGCGAAGCTGACCGCCAGCGCGGTGCCGGACGGTTCGTCGATGGCGCCGTAGTCCCGGCGCTCCACGCTGCCGCCGCTGAAATTCGATGGGTCCATCGGCCCCTTCGGGCTCTCACTGGCACGCGCGATTCTCATGCGGTGATGCTTCCTTTCCGAATCCTTCAGTCGCGAGCCCAGATGCCGGTCTCGAGGTCGCGACCGCGTTCACCATCGAGGCAGGTGTCGACGATGCGCACGAAGTAGATGCCCGCATCGGCCGCCGGATGCGCGTGGTATGAACCGCGCGAGTCCGGGCATGCCGGATCATTGTCGAACACCACGGTCCAGCCCGACCACTCGAAGGCGCCCGCCCATCGATCGCCGACGCGGTAGGTCGATCCGTCCAGGCTGATCGTCTCCGCCGGCTCCTCCCCGGTCGCGGGGCGCGTATACGAGCCGGCCTCCCAGAACCGGCCGTCGCCCTCGTCCAGGTTGAGCCCGATGACGCGGCCAATCGATCCGCCCGCCACCACCAGCAGCACCAACAGGACCGATGCAATCGCCACCCGACCGGACGGCCGCGCCGGCGCAACCGCCGCAGCGAGCATGACGACGCCGAGCCCGATGGCGACGATGAGCGCCCACCCCGGCGTGAGCGTGACGCGCGAGGCATGGCCGACCTGCCACACCGGCAACATCGACGCGACGAGGAGGCCGAGCACGAGCACGGACCCGACGATCAGCAACCAGCCGGGAATGCGCTCCGGGCGCAGGGCACGCACCGCGCCGGCGAGCCCGACGACGAGTGCCAGCAGCGCGGCCGCGGTCACGACCGGCACCGCCACATCACGCCAGGCGCTGAGTTCCACGAACACGTCGCGGTAGCCCTCGCCGGTCACGACCCGCTCGTGGACGATCCACGCCGGCACGAAGGAGAGGGCAAAGATCGCGACCCCGGCGGCCGCGACGAGGAGCGACCAGCGACGTACCCCGATCATGAACCCACGAGCGTCCGGTAGAGGTCGTCGAACGTGGCGGCGGGGTCATCGGTCGTGCCGCCGTGGATCGGCCCGGGCTGGACCGCCGTGCTGCGCGCGGCCGAAAGCCAGTGGAAGCGCTGGCTCTGGTCCATCTGCGCCAGCGGCCCGGTCTCCACGCCGCCATCCGCAATGCGCTCGAAGAGCTGCAGCTGGGCGCGGATGGCATCGATGTCACAGTCCGCGCGCAGCGCGTGCAGCCGGTCGACGTCGAGCGCGGTGCGGGCCCGCAGGAAACGCTGCGGCCGGCAGAACAGGATCAGGCCGGCGTTCAGGAACTCCTCGCGCCCGATGTCGGGCACCACGCGCACCACGGCATACGAAAACGGGCTACGCGACATCGCGCTGTGCCTCGCGTCGCGCGGACTCGGCTGTCGCGACCCACGTCTCCCGTGCCTCAAGCCGGATCTGCAGGTAGCGCCGGTACGCTTCGCGCTCCTCCGGCGGACCCTCGAAGCGCGGGTCGCTCAGCCACTCGTCGGGGATCAGCGCCACGATCCGCTCGAGCTCGCCGTGCGGCAACCGCGGCGCGAGCCGCGCATCGGCCGCAACAATGGAGCCGGCGAACGGCAGCAGGATGTGCTCACCGATGCGCTCGAAGGGTCGCCGCGCGTGCGCATCGGGCTCAGCCCAGGAATGCTGGATGTAGAGCGCCGCACCGTGGTCAATGAGCCACATGCGACCGTCGTGCACGATCAGGTTCGCGTTCTGCGGCGTGCGGTCGGGGTTCGTGGTCAGGTCGTCGAACCAGACGACGTCGGCCGCGAAGTCGGCGCCCTCCGCCGGCGGCTTGGTCATGTCCGTCGCCAGCGCGCCGGGCACGAATGCCAGACCGATGTTCAGGCCGACCGACCAGCCCAGCAGGTCGCGGATCTCCTGGTGCGGCTCCGCCGTGGCGATCGATTCGGGCAGGTCGGCCAGCACGATCTCCGGAACCGGCAGGCCAAGGCTGCGACCGATCTCGCCCACGACCAGCTCGGCGACAAGCGCCTTGGACCCGTGACCCGCGCCGCGAAACTTGACGACGTACTCGCCGCCGTCGTCGGCCTCGATCAGCGCTGGTAGCGAGCTGCCCTCGCGCAGCGGGGTGATGTAGCGGGTGATATCGACGCGTCGCACCATTCCCGCGGAGTGTAGTGGGGCGCCGTTGCAGGTGCGGAGGCTCGTGGGCGGCACCGGTTCCGCGGTTGCGGGGGTTGCGGCCATTGCACCGGGTGCACGCATCGGCCAGGGAGGCGGTCGCAGCGCCGCCCATCTGGCCGAGCCTTTCAACCTCTGCAAACATCGGCCTCGCAGGAGCGCCATGTCAGCCTTTCGGTGCCGTTCGTTGGCCGATGCGTGCGTGGCGTGCAAGCGCAGAACGTGCGCCGCACACATGCCGTCGGCCAAGCGGCCTCCACACCGCTTGGGAACCGCGCGCACGGCTGGCAGGTCGGAGGCATCGGTCCTGACAGATGCCGTCCTGGTTTGCGTTAGCGGGTCAAACGCGCCCCGCAGCCGTCCGATGGAGCGTGGGCGAGCAGCCAACCCGCCCGATCCAGCCGAATTGGCCGGCTAACGCGAATCACGCGCGGAGCTGGCAAGTCGGGCGAGGGTCCGCGGACACCCCGGCTGCGGAGCCGCGCGCTACCGCGACGGACTCAGACCAAGACCCGATCGCCCGGTCGCGAGCATGGTTGCGCCGAGGATGGTGGTCAGCACCAGGCTGAGCCGCGCCAACAGCAGGCCGGCGAGCACGGCCTCTGTGGGTCCGCTGAATGATGCGACCAGCGCGACGACGACCGCCTCCTGGATTCCGACGCCGCTTGGCGTGAGCGGCACCGCGAGGCTGAGCCGGGCAACGGTGAGGGCCGCCAGCACCGGAAGCGTCGCGGTCGCGGGATCGACGCCCGCGAGCAGGAACCAGGTCAGCGCCAGGCTGCCTGCATGGAACGCCAGGCCGCTGACAAGCCCGATGCCGGCGAGCATTGCCAGCGTCCGCCGGGGCAGGTGCGCAGCGCCGGCCTCCGGGCTGAACCGAGGCCAGCGTTTACCGATGATGCGACGAACCGGCGCGGGCGCGGCGACGAGCAGCGACGCGGCGACCGCAACGAGGATTGCAGCGGCCACTCCGGTCACCACGACGCCACTCGCGATGCTCGTCTGGCTGGCGAGCAGCGCGAGCGCCGGAACACTCAACGCGCTGAGCGCGACATAGCTCGTCGCACGCTGCGCCAAGATCGGGAGCACCGTCATCGACCAGCCATGCCCGGCGGCTCGGACGGCGGCGGCCCGCACGACATCGCCGCCCAGGTTCGCCGGCGTGACTCCGCCGACCGCCTGCGCCGCATATGACAGTTGGAGCGTCGCCGGCCAGGGGATGGCGACACCACTCACCGCGTGCACCATGGCGCGCCAGCCGGCGGCGGGGACCATGTGCATCGCGCTCAACCCCACCACGGCGATCAGGACGACCGCCAGGTCGGCGCCGGCGAGCGCCCGCCACAGCTCCGCCGGATCGAGCGCAGCGAGGACGACGGCCAGGAGCACCACCCCGGCGACAAGGCGCAGGATCCGCCAGCGTGTCGGGCTCATGACGCGAGCCGCTCCAGAGGATCAACGACGCGCTCTGCCAGGGCGACACGAAGCGCATCGGTCCACGCTCGACCGTTCGTCGCAACTGCCGCGAGCCCGTGCTCGTCCAGCCAGGCACTGACCTTTGGCGCGTACGGCACTGCGACGAACGGCACGCCCGTACGATGCGCGAAGAGCACGCTGTGGTACCGCATGCAGACAGCGCCCGCCAGGTGCGCGAACGCCGCGAGCACGACGGCGGGGTGCGCGCTCGGATCAAAGATGCGCAGCCGCGGGTGGCGCTCACGCAGTGCCTCGCCAAGCGACCGATCGTCGTGGCCGGCAGCCGCCGGATGCGCGCTCATCGGGATGAAGCAGAACTCGACTCCCGGCAGCGCCGAGATCAGCTCGTCGGCGGCGACGAAGACGTCGGTTGCCATCTCTTCGTTCAATCCTGTCAGGCACAGACCGATGACCGGACGGTCCAGGTCAACGCCTGCTTCGCGCAGGAGGCGCCCCCCCGCCTCGGCTGCCGCAGGTTCCATGTCGAACGACCGATCCGGCTCGACCCGCGCGGCGATGCCCCACCCGTCCAGGACACGCTTTGAGGCGGAATCGCGAACGGTGACCGATGCTGCGCGTCGGAGGAGCGCGCGCACGAGCATCTGACGGCTGGCGGGCATCGCGTCGTCGATGCCGACCCCATCGACGATCACCGTCCGCCCCAGTGCGATGGCCAGCAGGCCGTAGAGCGGTAGAAGGCGTCCCACGCGACCCATGTCGCGACCGAAGAGGCCGCCGCCGCCGATCAGCAGGCTGCGATGACGCCGCAGGGCCCCGATGGCGTCGCGGACCGAGATCGCTGCCACCCCGTGCAGCGCCGTCGTGTCGGCCGGCGCACGGGAGACGACCGTCACGCGGCGCCCATGGAGCCGCCGGACGAGTCCGGCCAGGATGGCCTCGTCACCCACGTTGCGATAGCCGTAACCACCCACGATGAGGATCGGCTCCGGGATGTCCTTCATCCGTCTCAGGCGCCTTTTGGAGCGTCTGACAGCAGGCGTTGACGAAGGAGCACTCTGTATTGGCCAAAGGCCTTGGCCTCGCTAAAACCGAGAGCTTCAAGCCGGTTGGAACGCGACTCGTACGCCGGGTCCGCGGCGTACAGCAATGCCGCTCCCACGGCATGGTTTTCAACCAGCCGCGCCGGATCGAGAATTTGCAGGTCAACGGCAGTCGAGCCTTGCGTCATCACCGTGATGTAAATGTGAAGCTCATCGGAGGTCGCACTCCGGATGTGCAAGCGCCCGTCGAAGGCAACCAACGAGGCATCGGCCTGAGCGACCGTCAGTCGGATGCAGGGTTCCCGATCGGCGACCTTCGTGAAGCAGGCGGTCGCTTCGCTGGCGTCGCCCGTCAGAGACGTCAGGACGACGCCAGGCGGTGGCTCCAGGACCGTCTCGAGTGCGTTGCCGGGGGACGTGTCCCGGAGCTCGAGGGTCGTTCCATCCCTCCAGATCGTCACTTGGCGCGTAAATGAGATCTCGCCGCTCGCGCCCCCGGTGCGCACGGTCGTTATTCGTGCCGACTGGGCACCGGGTGAGGTCACGGCTCGACTCGGTGCGAGATCCGCGACGGCGATGCTTCCGAATGTGCCATGGATCAAGCTGTCGGCGGGAGCCGCGCGAAGCAGGTCGACGTATTCGCCGCCGTGGTTTATGCCGAGCAGCAGACTCGACGGGATGCTCACATCGCCTGCGCTATCTCGATCCGTATAGAGCACTCGGTAGTAGCCGTTCGATAGACCAGCGGTTGAGCGGAGGATTGCATCCGCGTCCACGCTCCGCTGCCATTCTGCATGGCGAAACGCGTAACGCACCGGCTGACTGAATACGGCTTCGCGACCTGTCGCGCCTTCGAGCCATTTCCCGTCCCGCACCGCCGTCAGCACCGATCCATGATCCTCACCCAAAGATTGATCGATCCACAGCACCGCTGCATTAAGGGATTCGGCGTCGCGTGGCTGGTACACGGCGACCTGTCGATTGAACCGTGCGACCTCCAATGGGGCGGCGATCAGGAGACCCACGACCACCGCGCCAAGGACGACGTGTGCGCGCCACGGCCGTGGCGCAAGCGGCCGCGGCAGAGCGACAAGTCGGACAACACCGCCGGCGGCGCCGACGACGAGAGGAGCCAGGAGAACAGTTGAGAAGCGTGGGTAATCGGTGGCTGCCCCGCTGACCATGGAATACGCCAGCGCAGCCCATGGCACGGCTGCACAACTGAGCAGAACGACATAGCCGCCGATCCGGCGACGCCCGGCCTCGCGCCACGCGCCAACGAGGATCGCGACAATTCCGCCGAAGAGAACGATTGGGGTCGGCCAGAACGAGAACAGTGAACTGAAGAGCCGCTCCGGGCCGCGGTAGGCCATGCTTGCGGGGTTCGTGACGTATTCGCGACTGCTCGGCAGCAGAACCAGGAGCCAGTAGCCGGCAATGAGGAACAGCGCAATAACCAGGGGACGACTCAATCTCCTGAGCTGAACCCATCCCATCGCCCGATGTTGAACCCCGCTCAACACGGCGGCAACCACCGCCATCGGGACGGCAATCAGCGCGGTTCCCACGTGTGAGAACGCCGCCAGCGCCATCGCCACGCTGCCGAGCCACCACCATCGACTCGGGTCCTTGGCCTGCGTACCGCGCGCAAAGAACGCGACTGAAAACAACATGAACGCCAAGGAAGCCAGCTGCAGAAGTCCGCCGAATGCGAACAGCTCCATGAAGCGATCCGTCCACAGCATCGCGATGCCGACCGCAACGACGCCTGAAATGCGACTTCGCGTCACGACGGCCGTCAACGCGTAGAAGCTGGATCCAAGCCCCACCAAGAGCAGCACGTTCATGAGTTGCAGGGCGATCGTGGCGTCGCCGACCATCAACCGGATTGCGGCGAGCAGCACCGGGATGAGCGGCGGCAAAGCCGCGATCGTGCGGTATGGCGGGACTTCCTCGCCGAGGTAGTAGCGCGAGGTCATGAGCCACTGTCCATAATCGCCGCGGCCCACGATGGGCGTGACGACAAGCACAAGCGCCAGGCCGCCGAGCAAGCCGACCACCACCGCGAGCGGGCGCGGAATGTGAGGCAGGGCACGCAACCACGACGCAGCAGATGTCCGACGAGAGCCGTGGATCTCCTGCGCGACGCTCATGTGGCACTCGCCAGCGAGACCTTCGCCGCCGCCACGGCCCGATAGACGCCCAGCATCTGACCCGCAATGTCATCCCAGGCGAAGCGGCGCGCTGCCTCGAGCGCGGCGGCGCGCATCGTGCGGCGCTCGGCGTCATCGGTCAAGAGCCGTCGCACCGCGCCCGCGAGCGATGCCGGGTCCGGATCGGCAAGGAGCCCATCCACGCCGTCGCGCACCAGGTCGGGCGCGGCGCTGTGCGGGCCGCGCACGACGACGGGTACCGCGCCGGCGAGCTGTGCCTCGATCACGCTGATCCCGAATCCCTCGCGCTCGGACGGCATGACCAGGACGGGGGCATCATCCAGGACGGCGTGCGCCTCCGCTTCTGACACGGCGCCCAGGAAGCGCACGCGGTCGGTCACACCCAGCGCCTCGGCCCGGGCTTCGAGCGCGGCGCGAGCCGGCCCGTCGCCGACGATCGCGCAGCGAAGCGCCGGCATGTCGTCGCTGAGCTCGTGGACAGCGTCGAGCACGCGATCGACGCGTTTCTCGTCGATGAGGCGCCCGATGAAGGCCAGGTCCCAGGTCTCCCCCCGATCCGCGGCAGGCGACCGTGCGCCGATGGAGATGTCGACGCCGTTCGGCACGATCCAGCTGCGCGGACTGGCCTCGATGCCCATGCGCCGCTGCGTGAACGCGGAGACCGCCACTGCGGCGGAGCCGAGCGGTCGCGCCCTCGCCTCGAGCGCCTGCGCGACGCGCGCGATCGCGGGCCGATCCGGCAGATACTCGCGCCAGTGCTCGCCCCAGAATTCGTGCCAGGTCGCCACCAGCGGCGTCCCGGTGATGCGCGCCGCGCTCGCTGCCGCGTACAGGGGAACGTAGGGCGTGGCGGAGCAGTCGATGACGTCGAACCGGTGCCGCAGCAGGAAGGGGCTGATCCGCGTGGCGAAGGCAACCGCCTCGCGAACGGTCCGCTTGCCGTCCTCGCCGTACAGCTTCGGCGGCGCTCCGACGCCGTGCAGCGTCACGCCGTCGATCACCGTCGTGGAGGCACCCTCCCACCACTGCCAGCTGACGTGGTGAACCTCGTGCTCCAGCGCCAGGCGCTTCGCGAGCTCGTGGTAGCGGCGTTCCGCGCCACCCTTCACGTACGGGAAGAGCGCGTCGTACACGAAACAGATCCGCATCGGTCCCTACCGGCTCTCGATGGTCACGGCCAGGAAGCCGGCCAGGCCGATCTCCGCGCCGACGATCATCAGCGTCTGTGCCACCGCCGCCAGCTGCAGCCCCTGTACCTCGACGCTGCTCGACGTCCAGGCACCGAACAGGAAGACCTCCAGCACCAGCCCGCCAATGAACAGCAGCGCCGCGAGGCCGATGACCGCCTCGAGTCGGAACGCGCGCCGATAGAGACGCACCCATCGGTCTTCACGCAGGAGCCCGTGTGAGACCCCGTACAGCTTCGCGATGATGCCGAACAGCATCGCGTTCGCGCCGATGGCGAGGAGGATCGTGCCGGCGAAAACGGGACGCCAGCTCAGCGGCCCGATCTCGACGCCGGTGGGCGTGGCCAGCATCACCATCGTGGCGACCACACCGAGCAGCACCGCGAACATGCCGGGCAGGATGAACAGGAAATCGGGTGCCGCGAGGAGCAGAAAGCGCAGGTGGCGCCACCCGTCCCGGACCGTGTTCAGCTTGCTCTCGCCTCGTCGCAGCGCGTATGGAGCGGGGACCTCGGCGATGGTCATTCCGGCGCGCGAGGCGCTCACGATCATCTCCGAGGCGAGCTCCATGCCGCTCGACCGCAGGCCCATCCGTTGCGCGGCCTCACGCCGGAACGCACGCAGCCCGCTCTGGCTGTCCCCGATGCGGGTCCCGAAGAAGAGGCGAATGACGAAGTTGATGATCGGGCTGCCGATATGCCGATGCGTCCACGGCATGGCACCGCTGGCGATGCCGCCCGAGAACCGATTTCCCAGCACCATGTCCGCGCCGCGATCCAGTGGTTCGAGGAGGCCAGACAGATCTGAGAAGTCATAGGTGTCGTCGGAGTCGCCCATGATGATGTACTCGCCCTGCGCCTCCTCGAACCCGCGCAGGTACGCCTGGCCATAGCCGCGGCGCCGCTCGTGGATCACGCGGGCGCCGGCGGACGTAGCGATGTCGACCGATCGATCGGTGGAGCCGTTGTCGATGACGACGACCTCACCGGGCGTGCCGCTGCGCTCGAGCCAACGCATGGCCTTCTCGACGCAGATGCCGACTGTGCCCTCTTCGTTGAGGCAGGGCATCACGATCGAGACCGATGGGCGGACGTCTGCGACGGAGATTGCCTTTGAGATCGCGGGAGTCGCTGCTGTCATGTGTCAACCTCCGGAGACGCCGATGGCGCCCGTGGGCGCCATCGGGGGATATGCGAAAACGGTCCGGGAAGTTGACTAGGGGCAGTCGCCGTATTCGTCCGGCTCGACGTCTCCGTGACCGAAATGAGCTGGCAGGGCATTGACCGAAACGTTGATCTCCACCCACTTATGCCCGCCGGCGTTGTGGCAGATATCGGCCTTTCCGGCATTGCCGCCCGCCGCGACGCTGCTGACCGCGAAGGCGGCAAGGATCAGCGCGGGGAGCATCAAGCCAATCAGTAGTCGGCGCAGGCTGGGCATGGCGGGACCTCGTATTCGTTCCAACGGGCAGCCGAGCAAGGATGATCGGGCTCGCGCGCAACGAGCAATCCGTACTCGATGGGTACTTTGGCCGCGTATGACGAGTGACGATCGGCCTACCTGCGGACCCATTCGAGGCCCGATGCCTGTCGCCCTCGCGCCGCGGAGGCGCACCGTGCCTTCCGGTCCGGTCCTGTGGGCCCGGGGTACCTTGGGGTGCGTTTGGCGCAGACGCGGCGTGTTGGCGGTTGCGGCCATTGCACCGGGTGCACGCATCGGCCACGGAGGCGATCGCAGCGCCGTCTACCTGGCCGAGCGTTGCAACCCCTGCATACATCGGCCTCGCAGGAGCGCCATATCAGCCCTCCGGCGCCGTCCGTTGGCCGATGCGTGCATGGCCCGCAAACGCGACAACCCGTCACGGTGCGATGTGCGCACCGGTGCGCACATCGCTGGCGCAAAGGTCAGGCGGCGGACTGTGACTCGTTGCGCGCGACGAAGGCGATGGCCGCGACGAGCGCGATGCCCACGCTGCCCGCGGCGATGATCGCCGGAGCGAATGACATCGACGCGGCGACGATGAGGTAGAGGCTGATGACGATGAGCGTTCCGACGGCGTAGCTTGCGGCTCGCATCTGCACGATCTCCTGCGAAAGACGGTGCAGCAACGGTGGCGCCCGCGGACTTCCTCGGCATCCGTCGCCCGACACGCCGGCATCTACGTCAAACGGCCGATGCGCCAATGCGGCTGATGACGGCAATGCGCGCCCTCGACGAAGCAAGTGGCCCTGCCCTTGCTACCTTCATCGACATGGAACGCTTAGCCACCAAGACCAAGCTCGGGATTTTGCTGTGGAGCCAGGCCACGGATTGGCCAGCCTACGAGGGCGCGGCACGGCGCGTGGATGCGCTCGGCTACGACCACCTGTGGACGTGGGACCACCTGTACGCCATCTTCGGCGACCCGTACCAGCCGATCTTCGAGGGCTACGCCACGCTCGCGGCGTGGGCCAAGGTCACGCGGCAGGCGCGGCTGGGCCTCCTCGTGGGCGCGAACACGTTCCGCAACCCGGGGCTGACCGCCAAGCTGGCGACCACCCTCGACCACATCAGTGACGGGCGCGCGATCCTGGGCATCGGTGGCGCCTGGTTCGAGACGGAGCACACCGAATACGGACTTGAGTTCGGCGCGAGCACCGGCCAGCGGCTGACCTGGATGGACGAGTCGGCGGGCGCCATTCGACAGCTGCTCGAGGGCGAGACGGTGAGCTCGCCTTCGGACGGCCACTACCAGCTGAACAACCTGCGCATCCTCCCCCGACCGGTGCAGAAGCGCCTGCCGCTCATGATCGGCGGCAGCGGCGAGCGGAAGACGCTGCGAACCGTCGCGCGCTACGCTGACATGTGGAATGCCATGGGCCTCCCCGACTTCCTGCGCCACAAGATCGAGGTCCTGCGTCGCCACTGTGACGAGGTCGGCCGCGACTTCGCCGAGATCGAGCTCACGGCCGGGTGCAAACCGATCATTCGAGACACGCAGGAGGAGGCGCGGCGGGTCTGGGAGGCGCAGATGGCACACAACAGGACTCCGATGGAAGACGTCCTGGATGACGACACCTTCTGGGTCGGGACGCCGCAGCAGGTCGCCCAGCACATGATCGACCGCCGCGAGCTTGGGTTCACCACCTTCATCGGCGAGTTTGCCGCGCAGTACGACGACGAGACGATGGAGCGCTGGATCACCGAGGTCAGACCGATGGTGGACGCAGCCTAGGCGACGCCACCCTTTGACCTGCTCCGGCAGCGATCAGCGTCGTCGCAGGCGGATCACCGGAATGGCCCGGCTCGTGCTCGATCGATAGGGGACGTACTCGGAGGCTTCGGTCGCGATCCGCTCCCACGCCGCGTCGAGCTGCTCGCCCTTGAGCGGCTCGGCACGGACCTCGATCCGCTCGCGATGGCCCAGTGTGACCGTGGCATCCGGCTGCGCGGCGAGATTGTGAACCCAGGCCGGATTTCCCTCCGCTCCACCCTTGGAGCCGATGACCAGCCAACCATCGGGCTCCTCCAGGTACCCGAGGACGGCATGCCGTCGAGCGCCGGATCTGGCGCCGACAGTCTCGAGCACGAAGGCATGCAGCCCGCCGGCAGTGGTGAGATTGCCGGGGCGGTCCCAATCAACGCGATCGCCCGGTCGCCATTTCCGATCCGTCATCTGTTGACTCTACCGGGCTCCCCGTTGGGTTCGACGGGTTCTCAGCTCTTCGCGCCGCCGGTCAGTCCGATCGTCTCACCGTTCACGTACGTGTTTGCGCCCGACGCCAGCCAGACCACGAGGTTGGCCAGGTCATCGGCCGTCGCGAGGCGGCGCAACGGGATCGACTTCGCGATCTTCTGGGCGCGTTCATCGGGGATCGAGGGCTCGCCATCGCGGAAGGTCACGATTTGCGTCGGGGCGACGGCATTGACCAGAATCCCGTCCGGCCCCAGCTCCTTGGCCAGAGAAGCGGTGAGCCCGATGATGCCCGCCTTCGCCGCCGAGTAGTGCGATGCCCTTCCGGCGCCTTCCAGTGCGGATGTCGCGGAGATGCTCACGATCCTGCCCCAGCCGGCATCGCGCATCGCCGGCACGACCGCGCGAACGACGCGGAATGTCGCGCTCAGCATGTCGCCGATCATCGCGTCCCAGCTCTCGTCGTTGATCTCCGTCAGCGCCTCTGACCGATACGCCGACGTCGCGTTGACGACCACCGCCACGGGCCCCAGGTCGGTGCCGATGGCCGACAGCATGGCGGCGATGGCATCGGTTGATCGGAGGTCCGCGCCCACCACGCTGGCCCTGCCGCCGGCGTCGCGGATCGTTGCTTCCGCGTCGTGGGCTCGCTCGCCGCGGGCGCGGTCACGCACGTGGAGGGCAACCGCCGCTCCCTCGGCCGCGAAGGCGTGCGCAAGCGTGGGCCCGACGCCACCTCCCGCACCGGTGATGAGAACGACGCGATCCTTCAGGCCCAGCTCCATGCCAGAGAGCATAGCCGCGACGTTCATCCGGTCCTTGCGAAACCGCCGCACCTCCGGCCAGGCTCAGGAGTACAACACGTTGCACACAAAGGTCAGCACACGACTGACCGATATTCGAAGGAGACGCGCACCGATGCCCAAGTTCATGGACGTCCACCACGGGATGCATGGCATCACCCCGGAGGCCCTCAAGGCCGCGCACCAGGCCGATGTCGACATCCAGGGTGACGAAGACGTCGACTTCCAGAAAGCATGGGGCGATCCTGAGTCGGGGATGGTGTGGTGCGTCTCAGAGGCACCGAACGCGGAGGCGGTCAAGCGCATCCACGACCGCGCCGGGCATCCTGCCACCGAGGTCTACCCGGTCCCCGTCGAGGTCTAAGCTGGGCTCCAAGCTGGGCCGGCTCCGGTCCGCGCCGCTCCGCGCGGTCGCACATTGATGCGATCCCTGCGTCTCTTTCGCACGACCCTTGCGAATCGCGATATCCGGCTGGCCGAGCTGGCGTGGACGGCCGGCGTTGGCGCGGAGTCGGCATGGCTGGTCAGCCTCCTCGTCTACGCCAACACGGTGGGCGGCGTGCTAGGTGTTGGGCTCATCAGCGTCGCGCGCACGCTGCCCGCGGCGATCGCCGCACCACTCGTTACCTCGGCCATTGACCGATGGCCGCGCGAGCGCGTGCTCCTCGGGATGCACCTGGCCGATGCCACGCTCATCGGGCTTGCCGTGCTCACGATCCAGGCGGGCCTGCCGGCGGGCATCGTCTTCGGTATTGCCGTCGTCGAAGGGGTCGTCGCGACGCTCCACCGCCCGGCGAACAGCGCATTGATGCCGGGCCTTGCGCGCTCGCCGGATGAGCTCGTTGCGGGCAACGCCGTGACGAGCACGTTGGAAGGAATCGGCGTGCTCGTGGGTCCCGCGCTCGCCGGCGTCATGCTGGCTGCAGCGAATCCCTCTGCCGCAATGCTCCTGTCAGTCACGGGGTTCATCGCTGGCGCGCTCCTGATCGGGCGAGTGCGTCCGGTTCGGCCGCCGCGCCGGGCCCGTGGCGGACGGCTGGTGGAAGCGATGGCGGGCTTCCGGGCACTGCGCCACGCGCCGGACGCGGCGAAGCTCATCGGCCTCGTCGGCAGTCAGACCTTCGTGCGTGGACTCCTGGCGGTCCTCATCGTGAGTGCGGCAGTCGGGCCGCTTGGCATGGGCGAAGGCGGCGTGGGGTTCCTCAATGCGGCGATCGGCGCAGGCGGTCTCATCGGAGCTGTCGCGGCGATGGCGCTCGTCGGTCGCCGCCGGCTTGCGACCCCCTTCAGCCTCTCGCTCGCTGCCTGGGGATTGCCGATCCTGGTCCTGGGCATCGTGCTGAACCCCGTTTCTGCCATCTTGCTCCTCGCGATCGTCGGCATCGCCAACGCGTCGCTCGACGTCAGCGCCTTCTCGCTGATCCAGCGCATCGTGCCGAACGAGGTGCGCGGCCGCGTCTTCGGCGCGCTTGAAGGGCTCGTGGCCCTCGGCATGGGCCTGGGGGCGATCGCGGCGCCGCTCCTGGTCGGGCTGTTGGGTGTGCAGGGCGCGCTCGCCGCAACCGGTCTCATCCTGCCCGTCGTCGCGCTCGTCAGTCTCGGCATCGTTCGTCGGGCCGATGCGGGCGCCATCCTTCCTGAGCAGGAGCTCAGCCTGCTCCGCGGCATCCCGATGTTCGCGCCGCTGCCCATGACCTCGCTCGAGGCGCTTGCGGGCGCCCTCCAGCCGCGTCACGTGGCCGCCGGCACGGAGCTCATTC
This sequence comes from Chloroflexota bacterium, assembly GCA_039933775.1. GTDB lineage: Bacteria > Chloroflexota > Limnocylindria > QHBO01 > QHBO01 > JBDTNK01. The sequence continues at coordinate 26,132 of JBDTNK010000006.1, forward strand.
GGGAAGGCGAGATCGGCGATCGCTACTACGTCCTCTCGACGGGCGCGGCCGAGATCTGGTCAGGCGGCGCGCTAGTCGACGAGATGCATGCCGGGGACGGCTTCGGCGAGATCGCGCTGCTTCGTGACGTGCCGCGAACGGCGACCGTGAAGGTCGTTCGCGATGCGGAGATCTTCCAGCTCGAGCGTGCCGCCTTCCTCGAGGCGGTGACCGGCAGCCACGCCAGCGTGGCGGCGGCTGACCTGGTCATTGCCGAGCGAACGCGGGCCTAGATCGCCGCCATGACCAACCGTCCGATCGCTGCCCTTGGCATGCCGACATACTGTGCCGGTGACAGCAGACGGCCAGCCGGTCGAAGAGACCGTTCACTACGACGACGGCACGATCAAGTACACCGGCTTCCTTCTCGGTGGCGAGATGCACGGCGAGTGGAGCTGGTACCGCCGCGACGGCTCGCTGATGCGCACCGGCGGACTCGATCGTGGCCGCCAGGTTGGCATGTGGCGCACGTTCGACCGAAGCGGCACGGTGGTGAAAGAGACACGGTTCAGCGGCTGACCCCAGCCTACGGTTCGATCGTCGAGACCGCGTACCGAGCCTGGCCCCGATCGAACGTCGCGAGCGGTAGCCCGTTCGCCGCGACGGCCGCAGCGGCGATGAGCGCGTCGGGGATCGGGCGTCCCGGAATGCCCCGCGCGCGAACGAGCATCTCCACCACGAGGTCGCCGCGCTGGCCGAGTATCCGCACGTTCTCGCGCTGAATCAGCCCGATGAGGCTGTCGATGATGTGCTCTCGCCCCACCTCATACTGGGTCCGGAGCACGTGCGCGCACTCGGCAAGGGCTACCGGAGATATCCCGATTTCGTCTTGACCATCGACGAGCCTTGCAGCGCGAACAGCCTGCGCAACAGGTGATCCCACCAGATACCGCACCAGGACCGAGGTATCGACACCGATCATCTCGAGCGATCAGGGTCGGCCGTGTTCCACGCACCTTCGCGAAGCCCATCCCACGACTCGTCGGGTGGCGTTCGTCCCACTTTCTCCTTCAAGCTCCCGGCAAGCGACCGTCGATGCCGGCCCGGAACCACGTCGATGACGATCCGGCCGTCTTCCACGCGTTGAACGGTCTCGTCCCCGGCGTAGATTCCGAGCTCCTCGCGGATCGCCTTCTGAATCGTGATCTGACCGCGTTCGCCTACTCGACTTGGCATGGTATGAATCGTATAGACGATTCATACTGACAGTCAACCGGCAGATTCATGACGCGCAGCCGAGCCCGTCACCGCCGCCGTCGAACCGATGCGGGTCGGAATTCGGCACATCCCAGCGGACGGTGAAGCGCCGAGCGGCGATTCGGCGCGGGGGTCAACGCCAGGCGATGGATGCGACCTCGACCGGGTCGGGGATGCCCTTGAGCGCGAGTGATCTGCGGTGCTGATCCGGAAAGCTCCGACGGGCCGCCGCGAGGGTCGCCGTACTGGCCAGCACTTCGTGTTCGCTGGCCGCCGCGCCGATGCGCGCGGCGTAGTTCACGCCCATGCCTAGGTAGTCGAGCCCCGCGCGACTCGCCTCCGCGGTATGCAGGCCGATCCGAACCGATGTCGCGAAGCCCTGCGTATCGCGCTGCTCTGCCAGCCGTCGCTGGACGGCGATCATGGCGTCGATCGCAGCGTCCGCGTCCGCAAACGCCAGGAAGAAGCCATCGCCGGTCGCCTTGATCTCCTCGCCTCCGTGCTCGGCGACGATCTTGCGAATGGCGCCGTCGTGCCAGCGGATCACCTTGGCCCACTGGTCGTCGCCCAGCAGCCCCCCGAGGCGCGTCGAGTCGACGATATCGGTGAAGACGAACGTACGGACGACCCGTTCGGCGTCATCTGACTGCGTCGGCGCAGCCGAGCCCTGCAGGGTCGCCAGCCGAGCCTCGGCTCGCCGCAGATCGAGGGCCGCGCCGAGACGCTCGAAGGTCGATCGCGCGGCGTGCAGCTCGAGAATCGCGCGCTCGGGCGCGCGATCGGCCTCATAGGCGAGCGAGAGGAGCAGTCGTGCCCGGGCGGCGTCGTACGGCGCGGCCAGCGAGGTCCAGGCCTGCACCGCCTGGCGCAGGGAAACGACCGCCGCGCTCGAATTGCGCGCGCCGAGCTCGACAGCGCCCGCAGCGGTCATGGCTGCAGCCGTCGCGACTGCTCCGGGAAAATCGGTGCTGATGAGACCGATCTCGTCAGCCGCGGCGCGCGCCACATCGAGATCTCCGGCGGCGATCGCGATCTCGACCTGCGCTCGCAGCAGGGGTAGCCGATGCAGCGGGCTGCCCGGCGGCGCACGCCAGCTGAGCATGGCCGATGGCTCATCGAGCGCGCGCTGGATCCCGGAGGCTGCGACATCGGTCCGGCCCTCCGCAAGGCGCAGCAGTGAGAGGGCGGGCTCCGGATCCGTGCCGAATGCGTGCGCGCGCACGAGTGCTTCCTCGGCGGCTCTCAGGTCGCCGCGCAGCAACCGCAGCTCACCGACGCGGTAGAAGGCAGATCCCGCGGCCGCTGGCATAAAGCCCTCGAGCTCGACCGACGCCTGACGAGCTTCAGCTTCGGCCTCGAGCCACGAGCCGCGGAACTGCTTGATTTCGGCCCTGAATACGCGGCACAGGCCCGGATAGCCATTGATGCCTTCACGCCGGCACCACCGATCCTGGGCTTCGATCCAGGAGGCGGCCCGGGTCCAGTCTCCGAGCGCGGCGCACGACTCGATACTCGAGCAGCACACGCCACCCGCAATCCCCGGCTCCAGCTCACCACCGACCGCTGCCAAGGTCGACTCGTCGATGAGCGCGAGTCCCTCCTCCACGCGGCCCAGCGCGACGAGAGCGGCACCCTGCTCACTCTTCGAAAACGCTGTGAGATCCGAATCCTTCAGCCGCTCCCCGATCTCGACAGCCGTGGTCGCGTGTGCGAGCGACGCATCGAGGTCGCCCGACAACGCCGCTCCAAACGCACGGCAGGCGGCGAGATAGCCGTGCCCCACGTTCTCCGGCAGCCCATCGAGGAGCTTCTGCGCGCGGTTGAGCCATGCATTCGAGACTGCAAGGTCGTTGCGCAGCAGGTTGTCACGGCCGAGACTGACCGCCGCGACCGCAGCATCGGCCGTCTGGCCTAGGCGCATCGCGCCCGCATACGCCCGCTCGCGCGCCTCGATCGCGATGGGCAGCCGGCCGACCCACCACGCCGCCTGCGCCAGGAGTTCGAGTTCGCTTGGCGCCAGATCGCCCACGGCATCGGCCTTCGAGAGCACATCGAACGCCTCCTGCCAGGCATGACGTGCCAACGCGGCTCGCGCCGCCTCGATGGGTGCAGGGTCGACCGATCCGGACTCGGCTACGGGTTCCGCCACGCCGCCATTGTCCTCCACCCCTCAAGCGGGGGCCGGTCACCGTGTTGCGTGCTTCAGCTCCGCAACGGTTCGTAGGTGAGCAGGACGCCGCCGGTCGAGGTGGGCTTCGACTCGACCAGCCGCAGCCCTCGCATCCGATCTGCATCGGCGAAGAGGCGCTTGCCACTGCCAAGGACAACCGGGAAGACGGCCAGCGCGTAGACGTCGACCAAATCGTGCTCCATCAGTGACTGCACCAGGTTGCCGCTGCCGAGCACGCTGATGTCGCCGCCCTCCTGTGCCTTCAGGCGGCCTATCTCCTCCGCGAGCGCACCACTCAGGATGGTCGTGTTCGCCCACGAAGCGTCCTTCAGCGTGTGCGACGCGACGTACTTCTGGACGCCGTTGAGGTGCTTCCCGTAGGCGTCATCGGCCGGCGCCGTCGGCCAGTAGCGCGCCATGATCTCGTAGGTCTTGCGACCGAACAGATGTGCATCGGTCTGTGCCATCCCCCGTGCGGCGTCGGTGCCCAGGACGTCGTCGAAGTACGGCCGCTGCCAGCCACCGTGGCGGAATCCGCCCTCCGTGTCCTCCTCTGGGTCACCCGGCGCCTGGTACACGCCGTCCAGCGACAGGAATTCGGTGACGACAAGCTTCCTCATGACCTCTCCTTGCATCGTTGCTATCCCCCGATGCCCAGACTGGCGAGGCGCGGCGGATTCATCGGTCCTCACAGGACCGATCGCGCTGCCGGCATCGGCTGACCAATGGTGCGGCGGAGCATAGAATCGGAGCTCCACACCCCTATCGGTGGACCGAGCCATGACCACCTCCGCGGCCACGCGCGCCAACCGAGTGCGTGCCAGCATCGCGCCGTTCCTCTCCTTCATCAACGGCTCCTTCGCGCAGCTGAATCTCGAGCCCGATGTTGCCAACTTCGCGGTCGGCAACCCGCAGCAGATGCCACTCCCTGACTACGTCGCGGCGCTTCACCAGCACCTGGACCCGCGCGACAAGGACTGGTTCGCGTACAAGCTCTCCGAGCCGGCGTCGCAGCGTGTCGTGGCCGCGAGCCTCACCGCACGGACCGGCATGGGCTGGGACCCCGACGACATCGCCATGACGAACGGCGGCTTCGCCGCGCTGGCGGTGTCGCTCCGGACGCTCGTCGAGCCGGGCGACGAGGTCGTCTTCCTCTCGCCGCCATGGTTCTTCTACGAGCTGCTCGTCCTGGCGGCGGGCGGCGAGCCGGTCCGCATGGGCCTGGAACCTCCGGCCTTCGATCTCGACGTCGATCGCATCGTCGCGGCCATCACGCCGCGCACCCGCGCGGTCCTCGTCAACAGCCCGCACAACCCGACCGGCCGCGTCTTCACGCCGGACGACTTCACACGCCTGGCTGACGCATTGACCGATGCCTCCGCCAGCATCGGTCATCCGATCTGGATCATCTCGGACGAGCCGTACAACCGGATCGTGTTCGACGGGATCGTCGCGCACTCGCCGGCCGAGGCCTACCCGCACACGCTGATCACCTACTCGTACGGGAAGCAGCTGCTGGCGCCGGGAATGCGCATCGGGTACATCGCCGTGCCACCGACGTGCCCCGAACGGGTCGCGCTGCGGGACGAGATCTTCGTGCAGCAGATGACGACCGGCTACTCCTGGCCGAATGCGCTGCTCCAGCATGCGCTGGCCGACATCGACCCCATGACGATCGACCTCGACGCGCTGCAGCGCCGGCGCGACCGGCTGGTCCCCGCCCTGCGCGAGATGGGCTACGAGGCGTCGATGCCGGATGGCACGTTCTATACCATGGCCCGCTCCCCGATCGATGATGACGTCGCCTTCACCGACGTGTTAGCGCGGCACCGCGTGCTCGTGCTGCCCGGCACGATCGTCGAGGTGCCCGGCTGGTTCCGGATCAGTCTCACGGCATCCGACGAGATGGTCAAGGCAGCGATCCCGCGCTTCGAAGCCGCACGCCGCGAGGTCAGCGCCTAGGTCACGGGCCAGGCCGGATATCCGGATATCCAGCGGCGGCCGGCGATGCGGCCGAAGTTTCGCAAGCGTGCGCTCGTACGCCGGGGGGTTGACAGCCGCCCGCCGCTGGGGAAACGTGTCCTCATGCGCTTCGGCAACCCGGTGAACGGCCGCATCGGGCCCGCGAATCATCCGGATCCGGATTCGGGGTTCGTGGTGACCCGCTCGTTCAACGATGGGTCGCTGCCGCAGTTCGGCCTGCACGACGGGCTGGATATCGATAACGGCGGCAGCCGGGGTGACGCGATTTTGGCAATGGCCGATGGCACCGTCTCGCAAGCCGGACCAGACTCCAGAGCCGCAAACATCGTGCGCATCACCCACGCCGATGGGTGGAGCACCGGCTACGCGCACCTGCGCGACATCCTGGTCGAGCCTCACACGCCGGTGACCCGAGGCGACCTCATCGCGACGCTCGGACACACCGGGCACGCCTTCGGGTCGCACCTGCACTTCGACATCAGCCGCTTCGACGAGCGGCTCGATCCATGGCCGCTGCTCGACCAGAACCGGACCGATGAGGAGGATTGGATGCCGCTCCCGCTGCGCGAACGCTACGAACGCTGGACCGTTCCTGCCGGGACTCGCTTCTTCACCGATGGCCCGGGCATCGGGCCTGAGAAGCGCTTCACCGAACGGGTGCAGCTGCAGACGGTGGCCGAATCCGCCGACGGCAAGTGGCGGCTGCTGCGCTTCCAGAACGCACCAAACGCGGCCCGCGAGCTCCTCTACGTCCGGCGGCGCGCCATGGTCCCGAAGGTGCTCGGTGGCGAGCCTGCCTACGACGCCAAGGTCGTGGCGGCGATCAAGGCGCCCTGAGAAGGGGCCCAGCCGCGGGGATGCCCCACGGCCGGGCCCGGGATGGAGAGGTTCAGTTGGCGCCGCTCTGCTGCAGGCGCTCGATCTCCCATTGCCGGCCCGAGTCGAGCACGGGATTGACGTAGCCGCCCTGCTGGAGGCGCTGGAACTCCCACTGGCGACCGGAGTCGATCACGGCGGGTGTGGTGCGGACCTCGCTGATTGCCGGAGCCCGAAGCCCGAAGGGATCGAGGATCGCGAAGGCGGCGATCGCCGCCAGCATCACGGCCACCAGGACCGCGAGAACGATAAAGACGGCGGACTGCGGGAATCCTCGCTCCGCCACTCGTGCGTGAGCCACCTCATTGCTCCTTCTGCGTCGCCGGAACCCCCGGCGATCTGTGCAGGCAGCATCGGTCCACCTGCGGAGGAGCGAAATTCCGCGAGTCCCTAGTTCTCTGCTGGGGCGGTGCCTTCCGAATCCCGGATCACCGCTGCTGAATCCCGGACCTCGGCGAAGGTTCGCAATGCGGTGTCGAGCTCAACGCGCGAGCGGATTCCCAGGGCCCGATAGATCACGCTCAGATGTGCCTCCACGGTGTGCGGGCTCATGAACAGGCGCTCGGCGACCTGCCGGTTCGTGAGGCCGCCCGCCACCAGCTCCGCGACTTCCTGCTGCGTCGGCGTCAGCCCGCCTTCGGCCCGCGCGGCGCCGATGCGACCCAGCTGCTCGCGCGCCTGATCCGCCCAGAGGCGAGCGCCGATGAACTCGAACGTCTCGAGTGCCTCCGTAAATGCCGAGCGAGCCTTCGCACGGCGGCGAGCGCGCCGATGGATCTCGCCGGCCACGAACAGCGTTCGTGCCAGCTCCCAAGGATCTTCCATCGTCCGGCTCACGGTCATCAGCTCCCGAATCGCGGCGTCGGCCGCATCCAGATCTCCGGTCGCCGCCAGGAGGCGGGCACGTGCCCGCAAGGCATTGGCGCTGAGCCGCGGCGAGTCGCGCTGACGGGCATCGGCCTCGAGCGCCCCGAGGAGCAACGCCGCGTCGTCGTGGCGGCCGAGCGCGACGAGAACCTCGACGGCGACGGCATGCGCCCAGCGGCGGCGGCCGGCTTCGTCGTCCTCGGATGGACCGATAACTTCCGCGATGTGCTCGTAGGCGGCGTCCGGACGGTTGCGGCTGAGCTCGAGGAGCGCGAGGTCGCTGCGCATCAACCACTCCCCAATCGACCATCTCGTCGCCGCCATGAGCGCGAAGGCTTGGCGCGCAGCGCCCAGCGCGCGGTCCGCGTCCCCGAGGCGCGCCTCGAGCCGCGTCTCCTCGACGAGCGTGTGCAGCAACGCCGTCCGCTGGTCGGTCGTCAGCGAGAGCCGCCTGGCGCGCTCAATCCGTCCGCGCGCGAGGTCGCTCCGGCCGTCGAGGATGTCGCTTTGCGCGTTCATCGCCAACAGGAATGGCAGGCTCGAGTAATCACCGTCGCGCTCGGCACGCTCTTCGAGGGCGCGGATGCGCGCGGACGAAGATACCGTCTCCCCTTCCCAATACTCGATGTTGGCGAAGTCGAAGGCGGGCAGATCGAGGGTGCGGAATGAGCTCATCCACGGCTCGAGCTTCTTCGCTCGTTGCTCGAGCTCGAGCTCCCAGCCATGTCCGGTCGCGTAGCGCCAGCTGGCATACGAGCCGATGATCGCCGCCACCAGGCGCGGATCGTCCGACTGCTCGGCCAGGCGCATGGCGTCGAAGGCGTGCTGTGCACCGGCCGCGAATTTGCGCCCGGTGACGTAGGCCACGCCGCTGAGCAGGTGCTTGACCTGGACGGTCAGCGTCACGTTGCCCGCCGCGTGCGGCAGCGCCTCGAGCCCCAGGGCCTCCGCTGCCTCGAAGTCATCCATCAGCTGCCGAACGCCGGCGAGTTGGAAGAGCAGCTCGCCGCGTGCGACGCCCCCCTTTGCGTCGGGCTCGTCGAGCGCACGCTCGAGGATCCTGCGCGCGTGTCCGACATCGCCGGCCATGAGTCGATAGCGCCCAGCGGCTGCCAATCGATGCGCCCGCGCCGGATCGGTGTCCGGTGTACGCGCGGCGGCCAGCTCCGACAGCTCGGCGGCGGCATCGGGTGCGCCGCGCGCATGCGCATGCGTGGCTGCCATGTCGAGCGCATCGGCGACCTCCGCATCCGGAGAGGCCGATGCCAGCGCGAGGTGGCGCGCGAGCTCCTCCGGCTCTGACACGACCCGCGCCAGGTGGCGATGCACCTCGGAGCGTGATGCCTCGTCGAGCGCCGCGTAGGCCTCGGTGGCGAGGAGGGGGTGCGCGAAGCGAATCGGTCCATCGCCGGTCGCGAGCACGGCCGCGTCGCGTGCCGCCGCGAGCCCGGAGCGCGTCCGTTCGAGGCCCAAGGTGGCCCCGAGCAGCGCTGTCGTCGGCTGCGAAAGCGCCGACGCGTGATTGACGACCTCCCGTGCATCGGGCGCAAGCGTGTCGAGCCGGTCCCGCAGCAGACCAGCCAGCGACTCGGGCAGCGGCACCTCACCGGTGGCGCGGTCGAGCCCGCGCGCCTGGAGCGCTCGACCGATCTCCATGGCATAGAACGGGTTTCCACCGGACATGGCATGCACGCGGCGCAGCATCGTCGGAGCGAGCTGCAGTCCCAGGGCCTCGTCTACGAGCCGATCGATGGCCTCGATGCCGAGCGCCCTGATCTCGACGCGTGTGATCCGCTCTGCCGGGAGGTCGGCAAGCGCTGGCGCATCGCCCGCCGGCGCAGGCGCCTCGGTCCGCTGGGTCGCAATGACCACGGCGGGCGCGCGGTCGAGGCGTCGCAGGGCGAAACGCACCACGCCTGCGGAACTCTCGTCGAGCCACTGGACGTCATCGATGGCGAGGGCGATCGGCTGGTGGGACGCCGCGCCGCGCAGAACCTCCAGCACCGCCAGCGAGAGGGCGAGCGGCTGCATCGGTTCAGTGCCCACCCCGGCCCGCATCAGCGCAAGGTCCAGGGCCGCCCGCTGTGGAGGTGGCAGCTCGGGAGCCGCGGTGTCGGCGAGGTCCGCGAACAGGTCGTTCAGGCCGGCAAACGGTAGGCGCGCTTCGGCCGCAGTGGGCCGCGTGACGACGACACGGTAGCCACGCGTGGCCGCGGCATCGAGCGCCGCATGCCAGATCGTGGTCTTGCCGATGCCTGCCTCGCCATGCAACAGCAGCACGCGCATTCCCGGGTCGGCATCGTCCAGGAACGACTCGACCAGCCTCAGCTCGTTTGCGCGGCCGATCACAGCCACCGCGGTGCCCTCAGCTCGGTTTGCGGATGATACGCCCCGATGGTCCGCACTCCGTGGTGGCAGCGTCGGTCGCGTCAGCTGCCTGTTCTGGCTGGTGCTGGTCGATGAGGTCAGCTCGGGGCGGCGATCTGGATGAGGTTGCCGCAGGTGTCGTCGAAGACTGCGGTGGTCACGGGTCCCATCTCGGTCGGCGGCTGGGTGAACGTGACGCCGAGGCCGCTCAGCCGCTCGTGCTCGGCATGCACGTCGTCGACGGCGAAGCTGGTGTAGGGAATGCCGTCCGCGACGAGCGCCTCCTTGAAGGGGCGAACGGCGGGGTGCCCATCGGGCTCGAGCAGGAGCTCCACGCCGTCCGGCTCATCCGGCGACACGACGGTGAGCCACCTCGCCTCGCCGAGCGGGATCTCGGTCTTCTTCACGAAGCCCAGGACATCGGTGTAGAAGCGAAGCGCCTTGTCCTGGTCGTCCACCAGGACGCTGGCCAGGTTGATCCTCATGAGTCGCTCTCCTTCGGGCGCGGGCGCGGGCGCCATCGGTCTGGGATGGCGTCCAGTGGTGCAGGCTGGATGAAGTGAAACTTGTAACGGCCGGATCGGTTGGTCCGGACCAGGCCGGCCGATTCGAGCACGTCGAGATGCTGCGAGATGCCCTGCCGAGAGGCGCCGAGGCCGTGATTCATCGTCAGGCGCGCGCAGATCTCAAAGAGGGTCTGGCCGTCGCGATCGGTCAGCTCGTCGAGAATCGCGCGCCGAGTCGGATCGGCCAGCGCCTTGAACAGGTCACCCACGGCGCGAACCATAGGCAAGTGATTGCTTGCCTGTCAAGGCTCGAAGGCCCGCGGGTGCAGCGCAGCGGGCGCTAAGGCCGCTCGCTGGCGGGAGTAACGGAGACTTCTTGGTCATTTGTCCCGCCCGCAAGCCAAGATTGGTAAAGGACGGCCCGGAATCGGGTCCTGCTTGTCCGTTTATCCCGCAGGCGATCGAGTTCGGCTACTGCTTGTCCGATACTCCCGCCGGCGCGCAACCGCCGCACCCAGCCTCGGCGATCGCAGGTCCCGCCGGCGCGCAACCCGCACCTTGACCCGGCGATCGCAGGTGCCGCCGCGATCAGGCGACCACGACGACACCTCGAATACTCAGCCGACCGCCGCCGGCTCCATGCGTTCGACCCACTGCTGGCGCCATTCAGGGGCGGGGAAGGGTGCGGCGAAGTAATCGGTCTGGCGGACGATTCTGCCATCCGCACCTGCTTCGAGGATGGAAACGAGGCTGACCGGGATGCCATCGCCGTAGTCGATGGTTCCCTCCGCCACCCAGGTCTGGCCCGGCTTCGTGAGACGGCGGAGCGTCATCTTGGGTGAGGTTCCGGTTGCGCCTTCGTAGTGGTCGTTCACGGCCATTACATTGGCCCGCCCACGAATGCGCTCTCCGGACTGTGGCCATTCCTGGACCAGGTCCTCCGAGGCAAGCTCAGGGAGGCGGCGAGCCAGCTCCTGCACATCCCCCGAGCCATACAGCTCGCGCAACTTGCCATCCATCGCGTCGGTGTCCATGGGACGCCTCCTTGCTCGGCGTCGCGTGGCGGACCAGCGGGGTCGAAGACCGCGCGGCGTTCGTCAACCAGTGTCCCCCCGCAGGATGCGCACGTCGAGGTGGTTATCCACAAATGTCCGACGTTGCGGGGCGCGGCTATCTGGTTGAGGTTACGCGGGCGGGCTTGACGTCACAGTGCACGATAGCCCCAAGGCCGATGCGCTTGCGACGGCAGCCGAGCAGAGGAGACGACATGGGCGACAAGGGACCTGGCTCGAAGAGCAAGGACAAGAAGAAGAAGGGCGCCAAGACCGACCCGAAGAAGTAGCGAACCAGGTCGAGCCGCGCCATGCAGGGACCACCTGAACGACGACCGTTCCGCTTCGGCGTCGCTCTCGAGGGCGGCGAGGGAGGCCGCGACCAAATCATTCAAACGGCACGCCGTGCCGAGGCGGCCGGCGTACAGATCCTGCATGCCAGCGATCACCTGGGCAACTGGGGTGCATTTTCGCGCCTCCAGGTGGCGGCCGAGGCGACGCACCTCCGCATCGGGACACTCGTCCTCAACAACGACCTGCGCCATCCGCCGGTCCTGGCGCAGGAGCTCGCAACCCTCGATGCCATGACCGATGGGCGGCTTGAGATAGGCCTGGGCGCCGGCTGGAATCGCCCGGAGTACGAGGCCGCCGGGCTGCCTTTCGACCCGCCGCGGGATCGCCTGCGGCGGATGCGAGCATCGATGCGCATGATCCGGCAGGCGCTGCAGGATGGCCGGATCGACCATGAGACCGATGACGCCTATCCGGCGATCCACCAGTCGGGACTGCCGACGTCGGTCCAGCGTCCACATCCGCCGTTCCTGGTCGGTGGCGGAGGGCCGAAGCTACTGGCCTTCGCCGCGCGCGAGGCCGACATCATCGGTATCGACCCGCGCTCGCTGCCCGGTGGCGGCGGCGACCCGACCGATATCACCGGCGCCGCGGTCGAGCGCAAGATCGGCTGGATCCGCAAAGCCGCCGGCGAGCGATGGGCGCAGCTCGAGATCAACATCGCGATCTGGGAGGTGGATCCGGCGTTCCACACCCGAAGCGGTACTCCCCCGCCTCGCGTCCGCGGCATCAGCGAGGAGGATCTGCCGCGCAGTCCGCACTACCTCGTTGGCGACACCGCGCAGATGGTCGAGACGCTTATCGAGCGCCGCGAGCGGCTGGGCCTCAGCTACATCGTGCTGCGGCCGGATCACCTCGACATCATTCCGGAGGTCGTCGCGCGCCTCGCGGGACGCTAGCTCGAGACGTCGAAGAGCCGCACCACGTGGGTGCGGCTCTTCCCGTCAGTCGGAATGGCGGTCGGTCAGGGCACGAAGCTCACATCGGCGAACCCGGCGCCGCGGGCTGCGCCAGCGGGGTCGTTGCCGTGAAGGATCGCGGGTAGGACGGCCAATCCTTCGCCGCCGTCCTGGCCGGGCGACGCGCTGCCACTATGCATCGATAGCAGGTACGTGTCGTTCAGCAGCAGGTCGCCGGAGCTGATGTCGCCGCTCAGATCCAGGTCGATGTAGACATCGGCGAAGGCGCCGGTGAAGCCGCCATTCGCATTCATGCCGGCGAGCGGCGTGAAATCCCCGCTGACCGGGTCGACCAGGAGGACGACATGCTGACCCGAGCCATCCGGCTTGCTGGTGTTGCCGCAGTGCGTTCCGAACGCCGTTCCCGCCACGCCAAGCGTGAGCAGCATGGCGGCGGGCAGTGCGATGAGGCGACGATTCATGGATTCTCCTTCGACAATGGGCCGACGCAGTGTAGTGCCGCCTGGTCTTGTGCGGCGAGGTGCAGGTGCAACCTTGTGGTGCGAGCCGGCAACGTGTCGCCCGAGCGAGCGCGCCCTGGGCCTCTGTCGCGCCCCGGCACCACGTACCTGCCCGGATGCCGATTATCAGGTTCCGCTTCCACGCAGGGTTCGTCTACCATGACCGCCTTCACGCGCCGAGCTGCGCGACAACATGTACTTGGGGAGGCCTTTCTCGCATGCGGAAGTTCGTTCGCCGCGCCATGGTCTTGGCGATAGCCGGCGTGATGATCATTGGCGTCGCGGCCCCTGCCGCGGCCGTGGCCCCTTCGAGGGATGCCTCGGCCGGTCCCTCTGCGCGACCCGACGACCGTCCCGGTCCGCTCACCGCCCGACAGAACGAGCGCCGCAAGGCCGCCCAGCGCCTGATCCTTTCCGGCCAGCAGGCGCCCAACGATGAAGGCGTCGTGCAGCTCGCGGACGACAAGTACTTCGAGGCCGCGGTGTCCGGCATGGGCCAGATCTTCACGATCCTGTCCGAGTTCGGCGATCAGGGCAGCGGCCGCTTCGGCACGGTGCCCGGCCCGCTGCACAACGACATCGCCAAGCCCAACCGGGAGATCGTGAACGGCGCGCCCAATCCGGACTACGACCCGAGCCTCCCCTACGACAACAACCGCCATTGGAAGCCTGACTTCAACCAGGCCTACTACGCGGACCTGTTCTTCGGCGATGGCGACTCGTTCGCCGACTTCTACACCAAGCAGTCATCCGGCAACTACACCGTCGCCGGCGGCGTCAGCGACTGGGTCCAGGTGCCGGGCAACGCTTCTGCCTACGGCGACAACGCCATCGAGGACTTCGGCGGTGCCTGGCAGTTCATCGAGGATTCCGGCAACGCGTGGTACCAGGCACAGCTCGACGCGGGCATGTCGGTCGCCCAGATCCAGGCCGAACTGGCGTCGTTCGACGTCTGGGACCGTTACGACTACGACGGCGACGGCGATTTCGACGAGCCGGACGGCTATCTGGACCACTTCCAGGCAGTCCACGCCGGTGAGGGCGAGGATGCCGGCGGCGGCGCACAGGGCGCCGATGCGATCTGGTCGCACCGCTGGTACGTCAACCCAACCGATTTCGGCCTGACCGGTCCGAGCGTGGGTGGCGAGGAAGTCCTCTTCGGCGGCTCACAGATCGGCGACACCGGCTACTGGATCGGCGACTACACCGTCGAGGCAGAAAACGGTGGCCTCGGCGTCTTCGCGCACGAGTTCGCCCACGATCTGGGCCTGCCCGACTTCTACGATACCAACGCCGGTGAGAACGGCACCGCGTTCTGGACCCTCATGTCGTCCGGCTCGTGGATGGGCGACGGGATCGAGGACATCGGTACCAAGCCCAACTACATGGGCCCGTGGGAGAAGCTCCAGCTTGGCTGGCTCGACTACGCGGTCGTGTCCGGCAACGAGTCCGGCGATCTCACCCTGAGCCCGGCTGCTCGCCAGGTCGTGGACCAGGAACAGGCCGTCATCATCGACGTGCCTGACGAGGCCGTCGTGAACGATTACACGGTGCCCGCAGGCGGCCACGCGTGGTGGACGAGCAGCGCCGACGATCTGAATACGACCCTCACGCGTAGCCTGGGCGACCTCAGCGCCTTTCGCTCGGTAACGGTGACCGCCAGCGCCTGGTACGACATCGAGGCCGGCTTCGACTACCTGTTCGCCGAGTACTCGACCAACGGTGGCGCGACATGGATCCAGATCGGCTCGCCGGTGGACGGGTCCTCCAATGGCCGATGGAAGGGGCTGCGCTACTCCGTGCCGGGTGGCTCGGCGGATACCCTCTTCCGCTTCCGCTACCAGACCGATGGCGGCGTGCACCTGGCCGGCGCCTTCCTCGACAACATCGTCGTAAAGAGCGGCGGCACGACGCTGTTCACCGACGACGTCGAGAACGGTGACAACAACTGGACTGCCGAGGGCGGCTTCAAGATCAGCACCGGTTCCGAGGAGTCGAGCGGAGACCGGTACTACATCGCCGAGAATCGGACGTACGTCGATTACGACGCCACCATGGAGACCGGTCCGTACCAGTTCAGCTTCGGCCTGACCGATCCGGAGGAGGTCGAGCACTTCGCCTTTGAGGACGGCCTCCTGGTCTGGATGGTCGACGAGACCTACGGCGACAACAACAACAGCGAGCACGCAGGTCATGGCCTGGCCCTGCCGATCGACGCTCGTCCCGCACCGTTCGCGTGGTCGGACGGCACCAAGCCGAGCAACCGGCGCCAGCCGTTTGATGCCACGTTCGGACTCCAGGCCGTCGCTGGCGGTCCCACGATCGATCCTGAGACCGGGGACGCGCTCCCGTGCGCGGGCCTGCACAAGCAGGTCGTCGTCGGCAAGGGGCAGAGCCAGAGCATCGAGTACCAGTGCGCCTGGCCAACGACCCTGTCGCCGATTCCCACGTTCAGCGACAGCAGCGTGAACGCCTACTGGGACGCGACCAACCCGCAGAACTCCACCAAGACGGCCGGTTCCGGTGTGACGATCACCGTCACGGGCCAGACGACCGGCGGGGCCATGACGATCTCCGTCACGAACCCGCCGGCTCCCTGACGGATCCCGGTTCAACACCGACGAGGCCCAGGTCACGCGACCTGGGCCTCGTCCGTTGCGGCCTTCGTCCCGCCGGGAAATGGACTGACCCTCTGCTGCGCGGGTAGGATCGCGCCATGCCATCAGTCGAGACGCTCGAACAGATCACCAACGCGTTCAACCGGCACGATCTCGACGCGATCATGTCGTTCTTCGCGGAGGATGCGGTCTTCGAGACACCCCGCGGCAGCGAGCCGTGGGGACGCAGGTTCATTGGCAAAGCGGCCGTTCGAGAGGGCCTCGCGGCGCGCTTCTCCGGCATCCCCGACGTCCATTACGGCGAGGACGACCACTTCGTGGCGGGCAACCGCGGTGCATCGGAGTGGACGCTGACCGGGACGACAACCGACGGCGAGACGCTCGAGGTTCGCGGCTGCGACCTGTGGACCTTCCGAGATGGTCTCGTGTCGCGTAAGGACTCGTACTGGAAGATCCGCGTCCAGCCAAGTCCCTAAGACAGCGAAAAGGCACAGGTCCTCCGCCGTAAGAGACGGCTAGCATGTCGCGCATGGGCGATGTGGAACGGCCCGACGCGCTGACGCTTGTCGCGTTCGCGACCCTCGTCGTTCTGGCCGGTGGGAACGCCGTGGGTATCAAAATTACCGGCGACGAGCTCGATGCCTTCTGGAGCGCCAGCCTGCGTTTTGGCGCGGCGGGCCTCATCTTCGCGGTCCTCATGCTGGCTTGGAGGGTGCCAGTTCCTCGGGGCCCTGCATTGGTGGGAGCGGTGCTCTACGGATTGCTGGGGTTCGGGGCGGCCTTCGGCATCGCGTTCGTGGCCATCCCGATGACCGGCGCCGGAGCGGCCCAGGTACTGCTCGGGCTGGTACCGCTCCTCACGCTCATCCTGGCGCCGATCCACGGCTTGGAGAGATTCCAGCCACGCGCCTTCATCGGCTCACTGGTGGCGCTCGTCGGCGTCGCGATCCTGGCAGCGGATCGGATCGCCCTCGACATTCCTCGCGAAGGCATCGCGCTGGCCATCGTCGCAGCGCTGCTGCTGGCCGAGGCGGGCGTCGTCGCCAAGATGACGCCAGGCGCACATCCGATCGCCACGAATGCGGTCGGCATGTTCGCCGGCGTGGGGCTGCTCGTCCCCATCTCGTTGTTCGCCGGCGAGGATTGGGTCCTTCCACGGCAGGCAGACACGTGGGCCGCGGCCGCCTATCTGGTGCTGGCGGGATCGGTCGTGGTGTTCTGGCTCTTCATCTTCGCCGTTCGGCGCTGGACCGCGTCGGCCGTCTCGTTCGAGTTCCTTCTCATTCCCCTCGCAACGATCCCGTTCTCGGCAGTGCTCACCGGGGAGGTCATCACCCCGCTCATGCTGGTCGGCGGCGCGGTGGTGCTATTGGGCGTGTACACCGGCGCCTTCGCGACGATACCGAAGCGCCGTGCGGCGCCAACGTGAATCGGCCGGCGGGTCACCGAAGGCCCGCGATTAGAAGAAGACGCCCCAGGAGCGCGCGGTGGCCATGCAGACGATCGCGACGGCCAGGCCGACCACGACCCACCGCCCGGCGGCTCGGGACTCCGCTCCCGCCTTCATGAGCTGCGCGCGTTCCTCGTCATTCGGCGGTCGGGCGGCCGCGATCGAGGCGCCCAGCACCCGTTCGACGATGAGCGTCCGTGGATACACGTAGCTTGCCCCGAGTCCGAGCGTGAGGATCCCGGCGATGCCGCCGATCGTGAAGCCCAAACGGG
Organism: Chloroflexota bacterium; assembly: GCA_039933775.1. Taxonomy (GTDB): domain Bacteria; phylum Chloroflexota; class Limnocylindria; order QHBO01; family QHBO01; genus JBDTNK01. The sequence goes on from JBDTNK010000006.1 coordinate 43,300, forward strand.
AAATATCCCACAGCAGCTCCAACCGGAAGCCGTCGGTCGTCAGCCACAGCAACCAGATCCCGGCGAGGACGGTCGTGATCGCCGCCGCGAGCAGAATCTGCGAAAACCGTCGGTGATGGATGAGGCCGAACATGAACTTCTGGCCATCTGGCCCCAGGGCCATGGCCGTGGGCTGGACGAAGAAGAAGAAGGTGTAGAAGGCGCCTGCCCAGAAGATGGCGGCACCGATGTGGATGAGCCGGAGAATCGCCAGGTCCATCGGTCTGTGACCTCGTCGCGCGGTGGACGCACAGCTGCCGAGCGAGCATACGCCTGCTCACCGACCAAGGGAAGGTCCAGCAAACGTGCAGCGACCGCGCGGCCGATGCCGATGCCAAGCCAAGCTCGGTCGATACTTCCGCAGCGCCAACGGCCGCTGTTCGGCTTACGACCGAGGTACCAGCTGCTCCGCGCGCAGCACCCGGTCGCCGAGTTTCAGCCAGCGGTCCGCGGCTCGGTCGAAGGGCTCGGTCCGAAGCGACAGCATCATCTCGACTTCCGCCGTCGCCCTGCGCGCTCCGTCGGCCAGCTCCGGCGGGTACCCAAATCGAACCCGGTGATCGGCGAACTCGTCCTCGTCGAGGATCTCGACCGCCCCTTCCCATGTCCGTACGACGTCCAGATCGAGGTCGACCTGGCGGATCCGCCCGGGGAACTTCTCGCACGGCATACCGATATTCACGTACACCTGCCACCGCGGGTGCGACGCATAGAACTCGGCCTCCCACCAGGCATCCCTTGGCACGAGGCTGACGAAGCCGTAGGGAATCTGGCGCGCCGGTTCGTGGCCTCTTCGCGCCGCCGCACCGGCGGGAACGACGAACCACGTTCCGTGTGCGTCCTCGCCCAGCCATCTCATCCGGAACTGCCAATGGAGGCGATTCGGCCACTTGCGGCCATCCCACCGGACATCGCGTGCCGAACGGTCGCTGATCACCGCTGAGTGGTGAGCGGGAGGACCTCTTCGATCAGAACGCGCCGCGACTCGGCGGCCACGCCGGGATCGAGCCCCGGGAAGTGTGCGCGCGCCATGTACGTCCCTTCCTTGCCCAGGACGTCGCGGTACCGAACCATCTCCTCGGCAACCTGCTCGGGCGTACCAACGTTCATTGGCGCCCTGACGCGCTCCTCGTCTTCGGCTGACATCCGCGGCGGGCGCTGCGGCCCCCGCGCACCGCGCGCACGCGCCATGTCGGCGTACTTCCAGCTGACGTACCACGCCGATTCGCGGATTCGCTCCCATGCATCGCCGTCACGCCATGCGAAGGTGGGCCGATACAGGTTCGCGCTGATGCTCGCGGGATCGCGCCCGGCCGCGACGGCCTCCTCGCGTGCCCAGCCCATGCGCCGCTCCAGGCTCTCGGGACTCGCGGGGCCGGCGAAATAGCCATCGGCCAGGCGGCCAGCACGTCGCACGGCGGGTTCGGCGCCGGCACCGATCCAGATTGGCGGCCCGCCCGGCTGTGCCGGCTTCGGCGTCACGTTGAGGCCGTCGTACTGGAAGTGACGTCCATCGCCGGTGACGAGGCCGTCCGACCACGCCTGGCGCAGGACCGCGATCGTCGCCTCGAGGCGCGATCCGCGTTCACGCATCGGTACACCGAAGCCTTCGAACTCCTCCTCGCGCCAGCCGATGCCCAGGCCAAGGATCAGGCGCCCACAGGAGATCAGGTCCACCGTGGCGGCATCCTCGGCGAGATGCAGTGGGTCGAACATCGGCGCCAGCAGGACGCCCGTGGCCAGGCGAATCCGCGAGGTGCGCGCCGCGATGGCGGCAAGCACGGGCAGCTGCGATGGCATGTAGCCGTCGTCGACGAAGTGGTGCTCGCTGGTGAAGACCGTGTCGATGCCGCCCGCCTCGAGCTCGACGGCGACCTCGATCGCCTCGCGGTAGATCTCGACGTCGGATCGTGCGTCGTCAGGATGGTGCTGGGCGGTCAGGTAGCCATAGCCGATGCGCATGGGTCTAGCCCAGATCGGGTGACGCGTACTTGAGCCGCTCGAGACCGTCGAGCAGCAGGTCCAGGGCGAACTCGAACTCCCACTGGTCGTCGCAGCCGGTACCAACCACCGATGCCTCGTCGTGGACGACCTGTTGGACGATCTGCGTGATGTACGGATACTCCGCGGCCATCTGCTTGACCACGAGCGCCTGCATCTCGTCCCCCGCCGCCACGCCTGGGCTGTCGTCGTACAGCTCTTGGCTGAAGCCAAGGACGCGGCTGCCCAGGGCATGGAAGCCGTGATGCAGCAGGTCGACCGAGAATCCCCCGCGGCGCAGGATGCCGGCCATCGAGTCCATGTAGCGCATCATCACCGCGCTCGGCTGAGTGCGACTGACGATGACGGCCGATGCCCACGGGTGGCGCAGCATGGTGCGCCGTGCCGCCAGGATACGGGCGCGCGTCACCTGTTTCCACGGACCGATCTCGGCGGCCGGCTCGATCTCGCCCATGATCACGTCGACGATGCCGTCGAGGAGGTCCTCCTTGCCCGCGACGTGGTTGTAGAGCGACATCGCCTCGACCCCGAGCTCCTGCCCGAGGCGGCGCATGCTGAGTGCGTCGATCCCCTCCCGATCGGCCAGATTGACGGCCGCCTCAAGCACCCGCGGACGACTCAGCGGCTCGCGGCGGACTGGGGCTGCTTCGGACTGGGCGGTCACACGCTCAACTCTAGCGCGAGCGGTGCCAAAACGCTTGACATGCTTACATCGTATGGCATAGGCTTACGACCTAAGTTTACACCGTACGTCACAGAGGCAGGTCGAGCAGCATGGCAACCCCCTCCGTCAACGCGCCGACGCCCGAGCCGGTCAAGGCCGCGCCGTTTTTCCCGCGCTGGTTCATTCGGTCGGCGTGGGTCGGCCATCGGGCCCTCTACAACGTCACGCGCGGTCGCGTCGGCCTCAAGCCTGCCACCGAAACGGCGTGGGGCATGATGCGACTCAAGACGATCGGCCGGCGCAGCGGCAAGGGACGAGTCGCGATCCTTGGCTACTTCGAGGACGGCGAAAACCTGGTCACGCTGGCGATGAACGGCTGGGGCGCGCCGGAGCCCGCCTGGTGGCTCAACCTCCAGGCGCAGCCTGACACCCTGGTGGAACTGTCCGGGCGGGGATGGCTCCCGGTCCACGGTCGCGCAGCCACCACTGAGGAACGGCCCCGGCTCTGGTCTCGCTGGGGCGAATACAACGGCGAGAACCTCGAGGCCTGGGCCTCGCGTCGCCCGGGCGAAACGGCGGTCGTTGTCCTCGAGCCGCGCTGAGGCTCAGTTGCCGTCAGCCGGCAGGAGCCGGAAGGGCTTGCCGTTCGGGCCGCGCATCGCACGAAAGTGGCGCTGATCGAGCGTGAGCAGATCGCGCACGCCGTACCGCGTCGCCAGCACGACGAGCGAGGCATCCGCCAAACCGATCTCGAATTTGGCGTGGCGGCCGATGATGCGCTCGGCGGCGGCGATTTCGTCCGCATTGAAGGACTCGAGGCGGTAGACACCGCGACCGACCTCCGCGAGCATCGCGCGCTCCGCTTCGACACCGACGCGCGTTGCAAGCAGGTAATCGAGCTCAGCGAGCACGAAGGGTGACAGGACCCACGGCGGCGCCGCATCCTGGAGTGCGGCGAGCGCTGAGCGATGATGACGCTGGCTTGCATCCATCGCCGCGAGCAAGCCGCTCGTGTCGAGGATGATCATCGTTCGCCGAAGCCGTGGAGCAGCTCATCAACCCGCTCCGCGAGGTCGGGCTGTCCGCTCGAGAAGAGAGGCAGTTTCGGATCGGCGATGCGATGTGTGCCCGTCACAAGCCCGATGCCCTCTCGGATGAGCTCGGCCTCGCTTCGTCCGGTCGACTTGGCCGAACGCCGCAAGGCACGCTTCAGATCCTCCGACAGATAGACCGTTGTCTTCTCCATGCCACCCATTATACCATATATTGGGTGGTAATCATACCACCTGTCCGTACGGGGAACAGGCGCTCTGCGCCAGGCAGCCTCGCGCGGCGACTCGGGCCATTGCCCGCCGCCGTTCGTTGCATCCCCCGCGTCTCGCTCCGGCAGATATCTGGATATCCCAGGCCGACCTGAATCTCGGCCATTGTGCTGCGGCCGGGTCCGGACGATACTCCGCGCAGCATGGAGTTGCGGGATCTGCTCCCGGGCGTCATCGGCTCATTCGTTGGCGTGATGGGCTGGCTGCTGGTGGGCCTCTACATCCAGCGCCGGCAGTTCATGCGCCAGGCGCGGAATGCGGCCAAGGCCGTGTACTTCGAGCTCGACGTCAACCGCACCTCGATCGGCGTGGCGCGCGACCACGGACTCTTCGCCGATCTCGACCGTTCCTCCTTCGAACGCCTGCTGCCGGAGCTGGCGACGCTGCTTCCGGCGGCCGACCTGCGAACGGTCGTTGACGCGTACATGACGCATGCGGGATATCGGCAGCTCGCCTCGAGGGAGGAGCTGCCGTCGGAGGTACGTCGCATGGCGCTCGTGACCTTCATGGAGCTGCACGGTCGCGCGTTGGCGAAGCTGCAGGCTTCCGCATTCAGCCGCGCCGAGGCACGAGCCATCGGCGCGGAGGCGCAGGCCGCGGCCGATGCCGAGCCACGAGAATCGATGGCGAGGGCAGGATCATGAGCGACCCGGTTCACGAGCGTGTCATGCGCACCATGGCGGACGTCATCTCGAACGGCGACTGGGAGCGCTTCGGCGAAGTGTTTCATGACGACGGCATCCTGGAATACCCGCAGTCGCGGGAGGTATTTCGCGGCCTGGCCAACATCACCGGCCAGTTCGCGAGCTACCCAGAGCTCGGGACCGGAACCGGGACCGGGACCTCGGAGCTCCACGAGATCATCGGCGCCACGACCTACGCGATGACGCCTTCGTACACCGTCATCGCCGTCAAGGGCAGCGGCGACCATGGGACCGCCGTGGTCCGTGTCCAATACCCCGATGGCAGCTGGTGGTGGGTCCTCAACCTGTACGAGCTCGACGGCGAGCGCATCAGGCGCTCACGGGCGTACTTCGCGCCGGACTTCGAGGCACCGGACTGGCGCGCACCGTACCGCGAACCGCTCTGACCGCTCACGTCGGTGGATAAGTTCGACGGTTATCCACCGAACCGCCGATCTAGAGTTGCCATCTCCACGCATCGCCCTTGACTCGGCGACGATCGCGGGCCGCGCGATGCCAGCCTGAGGAGGGGCACGATGAACAAGCGTGAATCTGCCGGAACCCTGCGCGTGACTGCGGGCACGGCCCTCGAGCCGAAGCACCTTCAGGTTCTCACCGCCGCGCTCGGTGCTTTGAGGCCGCGGCTCGGCTTCGAATGCTCTGGACCGCTGTGCATCTGCACCGGTGATGCGGATTGCAACGACATGTTCGGCACCTCACTCTGCGGCGACGCGATCTGCTTCGAGGATGCGGTGGGTGGTGTCGTCTGCCTGTGTTTGAGGAACCGGGCCGCGAACGCCTGACTACGGGCCCCACCGGAAGGGCCGGCGCGGATCGTGCCGCGTCGGCCCTCCCATGACCTGTGTGATGGGCGGAAGTCACATGGCGTCGAAGATCTCCGCGACCTCGACAGATCCACCGGTCGCCAGGTGCGGGCAGCCCTTCGCGAGTTTCGCAGCGCTCTCGAGCGACCCCGCGGACAGGATCGAGTAGCCGGTCGCCGGGTTCGCGCCGCCGCCATCGGCGACAGAGCCGTCGGTGCTGACGGTCATGGAGTGCGACGTCGGGTTGCCACGGTCGACGGTCGCGGCCCCGAGGTCGGTGAACCACTGGGTCCAGGCGGCCGTGACGGCTTCGCGCTCGGTGTCGCTCGAGGGTGAGCCGCCACCGTGGTAGACGAGCATGTAGGTTGCCATCGGGTTACTCCTTCAACGTCCAGATTCCGGATTGGTACTGTCATTGACGGAGGTCCTGCGCCAAACTGTGCGCGTGACCAGCGCACGAGCCGGCATTGCGCTCGACGACGCGACCTTCGGACCAATGACCGAGCCGCTGCGTCGCGACTTGCTGCTCCACTGCTACCGGTTCAGCGGCTCGCTGACCGAGGCCGAGGATCTGGTCCAGGAGACGCTCGCCAACGCCTGGCGTGGTCGGGCCGGATATCGCGGCGAGGCTGGGCTGCGCACCTGGCTGCGGCGCATCGCGACCAGGGTCTGCCTCGACGCGCTGCGCAGCAGGCGCCGGACCATGCCCTCGTCGGTGGGTGAGCCGAGCTCGAGCGCGGGAGAGGTTCTGTGGCTGGATCCCCTGCCGGAGCATCTGCTCGCCGACGTCGATGCCGATCCGGCCGCGGCCTACGACCTGCGCGAAAGCGTTTCGCTCGCTTTCCTCACGGCCCTCCAGCGGCTGCCTGCCCGACAGCGCGCCGTGCTGTTGCTGCGTGACGTCCTCGCGATGCGGGCGTCCGAGGTCGCGGAGCAGCTCGACGTGACCGAGTCGGCGGTGACGAGCCTGCTGTATCGTGCCCGCCGCACGATGGAGGCGAACGGAGCGAGACCCGGTACCAGCCGCCCGTTCGACGATGCAACGGCCTCATTGCTGGACGCCTACGTGGCCGCCTGGCAGTCAGGCGACGTGGACCGATTGCTGGCGCTGCTGAAACGCGACGCGATCCTGGAGATGCCCCCGATCGCCTTCGCGCCGATTGGTCATGCCGCGATCCGCGCCTTCCTGGCCGACGGCATCCTGGACGGAAACGCCCAGCGCTGGCTCGGCGTTCCGATCACAGCCAACGGCGGTCCGGCGGCCGCCATGTACGAGCAGACCCCGGAGGCCGATCGGTTCATCGGCGTGCATCTGCTCGCCATCGACGGCGAAGCGATCGCCGTGGTGACCGCCTTCATGGATCCCGGCCTCGCCGCACGCTTCGAGGTGCCCGCAATTCTCGCTCGCACCGCTGGATCGTGATCTAGGAGCCAGCCGCCGCGGCTGCCGCGCGGGCGACCAGCCGAAGGTCCCGGATGGCCACGGCGATGGATGCATGTCCAACGCCGCCGCCGGCGCGCATTCTGCGCCTCATGAGTAATCTCGAGCTCGATCTGCAGCTCGCCGCCCTTCGCGCGCGCAAGCCACGCCAGGGCTTCACCGCGTGGATGCGCGGGTTCCAGCCGTTCGACCGCCGCGCCATCCGCGTCCCGTCGGAACGTGACGCGTACTGGACCACGCTGCAGCGCCGTCTCGCCGAGAGCGACGCCGCTTTCATTTTGGCCCAGCGCGCAACGCAGCCACCAACGCGCACCTGGATCGGCGACTGATCGGTGATGCCGTCCCAGCGACGTCAGCGGATATATCACTAACGATATAACCGTCAACAGCAGACGGAGCACTCGGGGTGAGGTGCTCGAGATACGAGCTCGAGCGGTGCCGAGCGTCTTTCCCGTCGCGTGGTAGCGTCTGGATCGCGATGAAGAGCTCGACTGCGGACGAGTCACGCGAGGGCGTCGCGATGACGAACCTCGACCAGCCGCTTTTCGACGGAGCGGGCGCGACGAAGCGCGACCTGGTCGAGTACCTCGACGCTGTCCGCGATCGGATTCTTCCCGTGCTCCAGGACCGGCCGCTGTCCGTCATCCGCGTCCACCGTGGCCAGGAAGCCTTCATGCAGAAGAACGTGCCGAAGTACACGCCGGACTGCGTGCGGACGGTGCGGTGGTGGGCCGAGTCGTCGAAGCGGAACGTCTCGTACGCGCTGTGCAACGACCGGCGCACGCTCCTGTGGTTCGCCAACCAGCGCGCGATCGAGTATCACCCCGCCCTGGTTCGCGCGGATCGGCCCGACCATGTCACGCACCTGGTGCTCGACCTCGACCCACCTGACGCCGATGCGTTCGCGATGGCGGTTCGGGTCGCCCGCGCGGTTCGACAGGCGCTGACCGATGTTGGGCTCACCGGCGCGGTCAAGACCAGCGGGGCCAAAGGCATCCACGTCTTCGTGCCCATTGACGCCGAGGCATCGATCGAGGAGGCGGCCGCCGCAACGCGCGCCATCGCCGTCCGGGCGGAGCGGGTCGATCCCGGCGTCGCGACGACCGCTTTCGTGAAAGCCGAGCGTGGCGGCAAGGTCTTCGTGGACTCAACGAGGGTCGGCGGCGCGACGGTGATCGCTGCGTACAGCCCGCGCGTCCGACCGGGCGTCCCCGTCTCATTCCCGGTCGCCTGGGAGGATCTCGACGACATCGCCCCGGCCGATTTCACCGTCCACACAGCGCTGCGGCTGCTCGGCGACCGCGATCCCTGGCGCGAGCACATGCCCGAACCACAGCGGCTGCCGCCGGATCTCCTCGAAGAGGGTTACGCCATCCCTGTCGCGCGAGTCCAGGCGATGCACGAGGGCAAACGCCGCGCTCGCGCAGCTCGCGCTTCCTCGTGAGGGCAGATCCACCGTTCTGGTGGCAGATTTCCTCTAGTTGGCGCCGTCAGGCGCGAACTGGGCGAGCGACATTGCGCGAGCCGCGCTGATCTCGTCCTCGGCGGCGGTGCCGGAGGTTTCGATCACCGTCGTCCAGGCATCGATCGACTGCCTGGAGAACTGCTGCGCCTCCGGCGAGCTCGCAGCGGCCACCGGGTCGTCGATCACCTCCCCGTCCAGGAACAGGCCCAAGCCCAGGAACGCCCCGTCCCATCCAGGCCCGACGTAGAGCGCGCCGGCGCCGCTCCCGGCGAAGACGAGCGGGACGTTGTGCTCGAGCTCCAGTGCAGTGCGACCGTCTCCGGCCGGCGTGAGGCGCAGCTCCACCAAGCTCGTGTCGCCGCCGAATGTCGTCCGCAGCAGGCGCGGCGGATCGCAGCGGAGGATCTTGCCGCCGGCATTGCCCTCCAGCTGGAAATCACCGCCCTCGCGCAGATCGCCGCTGACCGGCATGAACCAGCGCTGAACCCGAGCGGGGTCAGTCAGGGCGTGCCAGACGTCATCGACCTCGGCGTTGTATTCGCGACGCAGAAGGACGCTGACGACCTCGCCGTCATCGGTGCCCTTCTTGGCGACCTCCCGATGAATCGCGGCGATCTGGTTGATGGTGTCGATCACGAGTTGCTCTCCTTCGTTTCGCCGCTGCGTGCGGTCGTCAAATCCGAGCCGGCGGCCAGCCGGCGTTCGCGTTTGCCGCGCGCCAGCTCGGTGGCAAGGGCATCTAGCGGCTGGCTCCAGAATCCCCGGAAATGCTCCAGCCACTGGTCGACCTCGCGGATGGGATCCGAATCAACCGCATACAGACGGCGCGTGCCTTCGGCACGAACCGTTGCGAAGCCGCTCTCCCGCAGGACCCGCAGGTGCTGCGAGACGGCGGGGTGCGTGATCCCGAACTCCTCCTGGATGATGCTGGTGATCGCACCGGAGGCCTGCTCACCCTCGGCGAGCAGTTCCAGGATCCGCCGTCGGACCGGATCACCAAGAACTTCGAACGCGTGCATGAACGACACTATGACAGCCGTCGCTTACGTAAGTCAATGCTGATATTGACCACTGCACCCCGACGCTCAGCGAAGTCGCGGGCGCGCGTCGGCCACGTGCTCCAGCAACGCCTCGTGACATCGAACAACCAGGACGATGACTCGATGTAACGTCAGCCAGCGCCCACGAATCGACCAACGCCGTAAGGGCCGATGGTAAGTCAGCGGTAAGCGTCACTCGCGATGATCCTCATCGTGCCGACGATTCGCCTCGAGGGCGGCTATCGATTCATCTCCGGTCAGCGGACCGGAGTGAGCCGCCGCACGTTCATGTGGATGGCCATGGCGGCGACGCGAAGTTCTGGTTGCCAGGCGTGGGAGATTACTGCCGCCGGAACAGCCATCCGATGGCCGGATGTCGATGAGGATATCGGCGTCGCCTCGCTGTTGGGCGTGCCCGAATGGCTCGTTGAGCAGGCTGCTGGATTCGAGATCCACGACATCGGTTAGGCGGGCTGATCTGCTCAGGGCCTCGCGCGCTCGAGCCCGGCGCGCAGCTGTCGGATCAGGACCGACCGGCCCAGCAGGACCATGAATGTCCCCGCCACGCGACCGCGCCGGCCGAAGAACTCGCGCCGACGATCGCAGGTGATGAGGCTGCCGGCGCCGTCGGGACGGATTTGATAGCGGATGGTGCCGTTCTGCGCTACATTCGAGTCGAGCTGGGTCAGCATGACGACGCCTGGGGTGGACCAGTCGTAGTGCTCGCGACTCCATGAGAACGGCACGCCCTCCGTGACGTCGGCATCGGTCTCGCCGAGCCGATGGAGGCGGTACACCGCCGGGTGAGACGTTTCGCGCCAGATCCGCGCCCGGTCAGGCCAAAAGTCGACGAGTGCGTCGATCACCGGCTCGGGCGGCATGTCGACGCGGATCTGATAGCTGGTCGTCTCGATCGGCCCAGGCATCGCCCGATTCTACGTCGGCTACATCCAGATCCACCGCGGGTGACGACCCGAAGGTCCGGCGTGCGCCCACGGCTGATGGACGCATGTCCGTTGGCGCCGCCCGCGCCCATCCTCTTTGACGCCAGATTCCTGCTAGCTCAGCGCGAGACCCAGCCACCGACGCGCACCCGGGACCAGCGACTGACGATCCCCTACCGCGACGCGCCGAACGCCCTCGTCAGGGCAGGAGCTCACGCGCGAGCGCGTCGGCAAGCCAATCGCGGTACTGGTCCTCGGTCCAGCCGCGCCCGAGCACCAGCTGGTCGTGGACGGCGAGGGAGCACAGCGTCCAGGTGACCGCGCATGCATCGTCGAGCGACAGACTCGGACGCAGGCTCCCCCGCTCAGCGAGCATGCCCACGAAGCGCGACTGCCCGCTGAACCGCTGTTCCTCGATCTCACGCCAGAGCGCGCCGAGCTCAGGATCGGTGCCCGATGCGGCCGCCAGCGCCCGCAGCAAGGGTCCGGCCCAACGGTGGATCCCGGGCTGGGTGGCCGCATGAACCAAACGTGGCGCCTCGCCGATCGCGCGGCGGCTTTGGTGGTCAGTCGAGGACGGTGAATGCGGCGTAGCGCTCCTCCAGGCGATCACGATCGGGCTGCAGGGTCACTTCGCGTGGGAAAAAGATCGTCGTGCCGTGCATCCCCTGGAGGCCGTGCAGCAGCATCGGTCCATCTTCTTCTTCAAGAATGGACTGGCGCACCTGGATGACGTAGTCGGGTCGGACAGTCAGGAAGTGCCGGTCGAATGCGGCGTGGTGCAGCTTGCACAGCGAGAGGCCATTCGAGACGACGGGCTCGCCGGTGGCTTCGGAATCCGCGGTGATGTGGGCCGCATCGAGCAGCTCCTGGTGATGAAGCCGGCAGAAGGCGCACCGCGTCCGATATGCCTCGATCACCCGAGCCCGAAACGCCTGCTGATGCAGCCGTCGACGGACGACCGATGTCACATACTCGCGTCGAATCGCCACTCGATCCTCGGCGATGACATTGGTCGGTACGCTCGCCGGCACCATCTGGGTGACGTCGTCGGCTTGCACGTCGAAGGTGAGTCGCTCCGGATGGTCGCCAGCGATGTAGACCGGAAACGAGGCGAGGTACTGGCTCGGCGCGATGCCGAAGAAGTACACCAGCGGCGTCCCCGTCGACATTGCCGAGCGCAGTCCACGATTGTCCGGATGCGTCGGATCCGTGCCTCGATAGGCGTACTGAAGGCGATTGTCCGCGGTCCACGAGTCAGCGTACGGACTCTTCGGCGAGGTCGTTATCGAGAGCGGCAGGTCGCATAGGGCCGGCTTGAAGATCCCCTGCGGTCCGAGCAGCGGGACGCGCCGGCCGTCGAAGACGAACCCCTCGGCAAGGATCGATCGCGGGAGGACTTCGCCATGAACATCCGCCTGCGCCCGCAGCCACTGGAATGCCGCGAGCCGAACGCGCAGGTCAAGCTCCTGACTCACAAAGCGGATGGTAAGCGCGCGGTGAGGCCCTGTGACGAGCATCTCGCGTGTGCCAACAATCTACCGGGAGGCTGGCTACGCCTTTCGATTCCGCGCCAACGACCGCGATGAGCCACCGCACGTCCACGTCGAGGGCAACGGCGGGCGGGCCAAGATCTGGCTCGCGGACAGCGGCGTCGCGAGGCCCGGACGATACAATCCGCGTCAGTTGGCGCAGATCGAGGCGATCGTCGAGGAGCACGCCCACGACTTCCTGAGGACATGGCATGAATACTTCGACTAGAAGAGCAACGATGCGCCCGGCGATCGCCGCCAACGTGCGCGTGACCGATTTGCGCCTGGCGGTGGAGCTGACAGACGGACGTGAGATCAGCGTCCCGTTGACGATGTTCAGGGAACTCGCGGAGGCGACTCCTGCTCAGCGAGCCAACTGGGAGATCGTGGACCTCGGAACAGCGGTCTACTGGCCCGACATCGACGAGGAGTTCGGGCTCGCGGGCATGCTCGGTGTTCCCGAATCGATGCTCGAGGAAGCGGCCGGCTACGAGGTGCGCGAGCCCCGCTGAAGCCCGACCGGATATCCGGATATCCGCCGCGGCACAGCATGGCGACCATCAACCGATCGGTGGATGGTGCGATGAACCGACTGCACTCCGAAGGCAAGCCTCCTGACGACGCACACCGCGACTGCCCGCCCGCATCCTCAGGACCAAGCGCCCGCCGGGATATCCGGATATCCGCTCCCGGCCACGTCGATGGAGATGTGGCGGGTAGAGCTCGCGATTGGGGAACGTCTCCACGCCGGCCAGTGGATCAGCCGATGAACGCCCTGCGACCGATCGTTCCCTTCGCCGCGGACCGAATCTGTCCGGCCGTGCACCTCGCTGTCACGCCTTCTGTGTAGAGGCGCCTGCAACCCGAACCCGGGACGCACGCCACCAAATCAACCAGGAGGCAACGCAATGGCGACCGAGATCCACGCCAGCGCCCCGACCGGCACATTCGTCGGCGAGCGCAGCCACTACCGATTCCTGATCGCAGCGATGGTCATCGGCCTCATCATCGTGCTGTGCGCGGCGGTGGCGCTGTTCCAGCTCACGCAGCCCAAGACTGACCCCATCTCGGTTCCCGCCGCGCAGGGGGAAACGGTTGACGGCTGGATGCCTGCCATCGCCGCAGCGAGGCACGCTGCAACGATGGAAGTTGCTCGGCACACGCAGGACGGTTGGTCGTCGGCGCTGCTGAAGCCGCAAGGGGAGGCGGTCGACGGTTGGTCGAGCTACCTGCTGCGTCCCGAGCCCCCCGTGGTGGACGGTTGGTCGGTCCGGTATCTCGTGGCCGACGAATAATCGCGGGCGATGATCGCGCAGGGCGCCGGGTGAATACCCCGGCGTCCTGTCCGTGCACGAGGCTGCTGCAATGACCCCCTATCCTTCGCCCATGGAACCAGCCACCGAGCCGATGCGGAGATGACCGGTCAGCAGACCCGGCCTCCGCTTGTCGGCCGCGAGGCGGAGCTCGCGACGCTCGTTGCCGGCCTCGACGATGCCGATGCTGGACGCGGCGGCGTCATCCTTCTCCGCGGCGAGGCTGGGATCGGCAAGAGTCGCCTCTCCGATGAGGTTGCCGGGATTGCCCGCTCGCGCGGCTGGGTAGCCCTCTGGGGCCGGGCCTGGGAGGATGCGGGCGCGCCGGCGTACTGGCCCTGGATCCAGGTTCTGCGCACGCACCTGCGCCAGACCGATGCAGACACCGCGCGCCGGCAGCTGGCGCTCGGCGCGGTCGATATCGCCCACATGCTCCCGGAGGTCCGCGAGCTGTTCCCCGAACTCTCGTCGCAAAAGGGGGCTCCGGAGTCGGACGGCGCGCGATTCCGGCTGTTCGATTCGACCGCGACCTTCCTCCGGACCGCGGCGCAGACGAAGCCGATGCTCGTCGTCCTCGACGACCTTCACGCAGCCGACACATCATCGGTCCGCCTTCTCCGATTCGTCGCCGGACAGGTCGCTGACATGCGACTTCTGATCATCGGGACCTACCGGGACACAGAATTGACGCCGGAGCATCCGTTGACCGATGCCATCGCCGACCTCGGCCGCGAACCTGCGACGCGCACGGTCACAATCAGTGGCCTCGGCCGCGTGGCGATGCGCGCGCTCATCGGGAGCACGGCAGGGCGCGAGCCCGACGAGCAGCTCGTGAGCGCGGTCGTGCGAGGCACCAAGGGAAATCCCTTGTACGCGAGCGAGGCGGTCCGGCTCCTGGCTGCGGAAGGCCGGCTCGACGAGGTTGCGCGGCTGTCATCGGGGCACCTCGTGGTGCCGCCGGGCGTCCGCGCAACCATCCGCCGGCGGCTCGAGCGATTTGGGCCCGAGACGAGGGCACTGCTGGCAGTTGGCGCGGTCGTCGGCCCCGAGTTCGATGGCGAGCTGCTCGGAGCCATCGCCGAAGGCGAGGCGAGCGCATTGCGCACCGGGCTTGACGAGGCCATGCGGGGAGGGTTGCTGGTCGAGGTAAGTGGCGCCGGCGGGCGGTATCGGTTCTCACATGATCTCGTCCGCGAGACCCTGTACGACGAGCTCAGCGCGGGGCGCAGGGTGGGACTGCACCGTCGTGCTGCCGAGGTGCTCGAGGCGCGGCATGGAGCCGATCCGGAGGGCCACCTGGCAGAGCTGGCGTACCACTTCTTCGAGGGACAGCCTGACGGCGCGGTGGATGCGCCCGCGGTCGACTACGCGCGACGCGCCGGCGACGCGGCCCTGCGCTCTCTCGCCTTCGAGGAGGCGGCCCGTCTCTACGCCATCTCGATCGCCGCTCTCGAGCGGACGAGCAATCCAGATCCCCGCCTGCGACTTGACCTGCTCCTTGCCCTCGGAGATGCACGCAACGCGAGCGGTGATGTGCCGGCAGCCCGAGAAGTGCTGTTCGAGGCCGCGCGAATCGCGAAGGACCTGGGTTCCTCGCGCCAGCTCGCGCGCGCGGCGTTGGGCGTCGGCGGACGAATGCCGTGGTCGCGCCCGGGCCGTGAGGCGAGGCTCATCCCGCTCCTCCAAGACGCGCTCGTGCATCTCGGAGGCACCGATGACCAGCTTCGGGTGCAGCTGCTGACCCGGCTCTCGTGTGCCTGGCGAAGCACGCCAGAGAAGCGCCTGGACGCCGATGCACTGAGCCGTCAGGCCGTCGAGCTGGCGCGCTCGCTTGATAGCCCGGGATCCCTGTCATATGCCCTGGCGGGTCGGTTCTGGGCAATCTGGTGGCCGGAGAACCCGGAGGAACGACTCGCAATCGCCACAGAGATGTTGGAGATTGCCAACGCGCTGGGTGACGACGAGCGAATGCTCGATGCGCGGCTCACGCTCTGGCTCGTCTATACCGAGCTCGCCGACATGATGAGCGCTCGTCGCGAGCTCACGGAGATGATCCGGGCCATCGCCGCGCTCCGCCAGCCCGGACAGCTGTGGCTCGGCATCGCGAACCGAGCCCTGATGCTGCTGATGGAAGGCAACTTCGCCACCGCAGAGGCACTCCTCGGCGAGGAGGGCGATCCTGGCTCGTACTTCACCCTCGCGCACGACAACATCTCCGCGGCGCGATTCCATCGGTTCCTCCT
>JBDTNK010000007.1:0-58788 GCA_039933775.1 Chloroflexota bacterium
GCGGGAGTATCGGTCAAATCTTCGCCCAACTCGTTCGCCAGCGGGACGAACGGCGACGCAGAAGCCGCAAGAAGGCACGTTCTTGCCCAATAGCCGCCAGCCGGCGGGAGCATTGGTCAAGAAGTCTCCGATACGCCCGCCCGCGCGCGAGTCCGGTCGCTGGCCCGCGCGCCAGACTGCAGACGCCATCCTGCCCGCGAGTCCGCCCGCGCGCGAGTCCGGCCGCTGGCCCGCGCGCGAGTCCACCCAGCAGCCAGCTCAGACTGGTCTCAGGAGGTGTAGTAGACGCCGTCCAGGGCACCCCACGCGGCGGCGCTGAAGATGGCGCACGCGGTCTTCGCCCGGGCGAACTCGCCGTCGGAGAGGCCCTTGATCATGTGCGCCAGCATCGCAGGCTCATCGGTCTCGACCGCATGCTCGACGAAGTATTGCTGCGCAAGCGGATCGACGCTGCCCGCGTAATGCTCGCGCAGCCCCGCCAGCTTGCTCGACGCGGTGGCCGGCTGCTGGACCTCGAAGCTGTAGAGCGCACCGAGTGACTCCGGGACCGATGCGAACGCCTGCTCCCCCACCGCCAGCAGGGTCTTCGACTGCGGACGCGCCATCTCACCGGTGGCACCGAGCGCGGCGCGGAAGCGGGTCCACAGCTCGTCGTGCTCACGCTCTTCGGCCGCGTAGTCCGGATACCCGATCCGGTCCCAGCCCTGATCGATGGCGCCGATGAACGGGGCCCATTCGGCCGCGTACTCGGCCAGCCGCTCGATTGGCAGCGTTCCGGCGCGCCACTCGACGTAGAACGGATGCTCGTTGAGATCGAACTGGCGCACGATCGCATCCAGCTCATCGATGCGGTTGCTCACTTCGGTCACCTATTCCTGCGAGGTTTCAATGCGGCTCCCTGTGCCTGAGCGCAGCGTAGCGGGCCACGAGCGATCGTGCACCGTATGATCGGGAGCGTGATCGCAGCCGCCTTCTCCGTCGCCTGATGTCGGGCAAGGTCACGTCGATGCACGACGCCATCGCCGATCTCGTGCGCGACGGCGACACCGTGGCGGTCGAGGGTTTCACGCACCTCATCTGCTTTGCGGCCGGTCACGAGATCATCCGACAGGGCAAGCGGGACCTCACGCTCGCCCGGCTGACACCGGACCTGGTGTACGACCAGATGATCGCGGCCGGCGTGGCGCGCAAGCTCATCTTCAGCTGGCTGGGCAACCCCGGCGTCGGCGGCCTGCACGCCATCCGGCGTCGCGTCGAGCATTCCCCCGCAACGCCACTGGAGCTGGAGGAGTACAGCCACTTCGGCATGGTGGCGCGCTACACCGCGGGCGCGTCCAACCTGCCCTTCTTCCCGCTGCGCTCGTACGTCGACTCGGATCTGCCGGCCGCCAACCCGCTGATCCGCCCCATCGCCTCGCCGTATGGCGACGAGACGGTCTACGCCGTCCCGCCCCTGAAGCCCGACGTCACGATCATCCACGCCCAGCGCGCCTCAGCGAACGGTGACACGCAGGTCTGGGGCCTCGTGGGCTGCCAGAAGGAGGCCGCGTTCGCCGCGGACCGCCTGATCGTGGTGGTCGAGGAGCTGGTCGACGAATCGGTCATCCGTGCCGACCCCAACCGCACGCTGGTCCCCGGCCTGGTGGTCGATGCCGTGGTCGTGGAGCCGTGGGGCGCGCATCCGTCGTACGCGCAGGGCTATTACGACCGCGACAACGCCTTCTACCTCGAATGGGATGCGATCAGTCGCGACCCCGATCGCCTGCAGGCGTGGCTGCAGGACTGGGTGCACGGGCTCGAGGGACGGGCGGCTTACATCGAGAAGCTCGGCGCCGAGCGGCTCGCGCAGCTGCGCCCAGGCTCTGCGCCATCCGGCTCGGTCGACTACGGCGCGTACCACTGATGCGCGACTGATGCGCGATGGCCCCGGCTTCACGCAGTCGGAGATGATGATCGTGGCCGCGGCTCGGCAACTCGCGGGACGGCGCGTCTGCTTCGTGGGCGTGGGGCTGCCGAACATCGCGGTCAACCTGGCGGCGCGCAGCGTGGCCCCCGGCCTCGAGATGGTGTACGAGGCCGGTGTGTTCGGCGCGCGACCGGCCCGGCTGCCGTTGAGCATCGGCGACCCGACGATCGTCACCGGGGCCACCGCGGCGGTGAGCATGTTCGAGCTCTTTGCCTTCTACCTGCAGGGCGGCCTGGTCGACGTCGGCTTCCTGGGCGGCGCGCAGATCGATCGCCACGGCAACCTGAACACCACGGTCATCGGCGACTACGCGACGCCGACGGTGCGCCTCCCCGGCTCCGGCGGGGCGTGCGAGATCGCGATCAACGCGCGCGAGGTGTTCGTGATCATGCGCCAGAGCCGGCGCAGCTTCGTCGAGCGCATCGACTTCCAGACATCGCCGGGCAACCTGGCCGCGCGCCAGACGACCGATGCGAGCGCGCGGCGCCCCGGTCGCGGGCCGACAGTGGTCGTCACCGACCTTGCGGTGCACCGGTTCGATTCACGCGGCGAGATGACGGTTGCCTCGCTCCATCCCGGCGTCACGCGCGATGACGTGCGCGCCGGCATGGCCTGGGAGCCTCGCTGGAGCGATGACCTGGGCACGACAGAGGCCCCATCGGCCGAGGAGCTGCGGCTCATTCGCGAGGAGCTCGATCCAGCTGGCGTGTACACCGGCTAACGAACGGCGCGCAACCCCAGGAAGAGCGGAATCTGCGCCTCGGCGCGCGCTCGCGCGCGGTCCCGCCGCGGGTCGACCGTCGGATCAGGCAGCTCGAGAAGTTGATCGGTCGCGAAGCCGGCAGAGGCGAGCGCGTTGACATAGGTGGAGATCGGCCTGTGAAAGGAGCGCGTCGGTGGGCCGTCGCCGAGCGCCTTCATCGGCACCGCCATGGGCTCGAGGTAGGCATCGATGCGACGGACGTGCAGCCCACGTCCCTCATCGGTCCCCCAGCCGGAGTGCCGTGGCTGGCGGAAGGCGGGGTGGGTCATGAGCAGGACGACGCGGGCGTGCGGCCGCAGGGCCCAGCCCAGGCCTGCCACGACATCCTCAAGGCCATCCATGTCCTGGATGCTGAGGCAGAAGACCGCCGCGTCGTAGGCGGCGGCGTCCAGGTCGGCCAGCGCCGGCAACCGCCGGGCGTCGCCCAGCACGAACTGACCGATGGCGCCGTGCCGGCGCCGTGCCGTCGCGATCAGCCGGCGCGAGGCGTCGACCCCGGTGTAGCGTGCACCGCGCTCGACGAGGTATGGCGCGAGCACCCCCTGGCCGGCACCGACGTCGAGGACGCGCTGTCCTTCGACGTCACCCAGCAGCTCCAGCACGGCTGGAATCGCCACCGCCTGGTGGTAGCGGCTGCCCTGCGCCCCGACCCAGCCGTCGTACCAGCCGGCAACCTGTTCCCAGCTCGTCGAGGCCGGCCCGCCGGCGCTGCGTCCTGAGGGACGGCGTCGCTCGCTCACGGCTCGATCTCCTCGGGCGACGCGACCGGCTCGTCGATGTGGAGCAGCACCCCGGCGTGCCGCGGTGAGCGGTTGTAGGCCGCGGCGAGCAACGCCCCGATGCTGCCGGAGACCAGCGCACCAACGCCCCCGATGACCACCGCGCCGCCAGGCACGATGGCCCACCACGTCACGCTGATCCAGCGCAGCGCCGCGATCTGATCGCCGAACGGGAGCAGGGCGCGCGTGATGCCCAGGGTGAATCCCAGGTCGCGCTGCCAGTCCAGGACGGTCCCCGCGAACCACACCAACAGCGCGCCGAGCAGCGCGCCCATGACGACTCCCAGGATGAGGCCGACCCACATGCCCGCCAGGAAGGCGGCACGGACCGAGATGGCGGCGAACCGCCCCTGCACGAGGGTCATGCCCGTGGTCCAGGTCTGCCGATGCTGCGACCGCCGAAGCGCAGCAGCAGGAACAGCATCGCCGCGATGATGAGGCTGCTCACCAGCAGCGCATAGCCGAGCATGCGCAACAGGAGCAACGACCCGCCCGGCGTGGGAGTCGCCACGTCCGCACGCCGCACGTCGGACTGCAGCTGCTGATCGGCCCCCTCGCCACTCGTGCCGGTGAAGCGCTCCATCGCGGCGGCGGCGACGGAGCGCGGCTCGCCATCGGGCGCGAAGAGGCCGAACTGCTCGATCAGGATGTTGGGTCGCATCGTGGCGTAATCCTGCAGCGTCCACCACACGGCCGCTGCGACAAAGCCGTTGGGCCGTTCGCCGGACCGTCGCCGGAGCTCGCCGAAGGTCTCGTCAAAGACCGATACCTGCCGCTCGCGGTCCGCCGCGGTGTCGGCCCAGCGCCCGAACTCCAGGGCCAGGATCGGCTTCTCCGGATTGGTGGCGCGCGCGACGTCCAGTGCGTGCGCGGTGCCGCTCGCCGCATCGCGGCCATAGAAGACGCCGTAGTAGAACGTGAAGCCCGCCACGTCGAGCGGCGCCTGGGTCGGATCATCCGGCTGCGAACCGTAGGCCGCCTGGCCGGTCAGCCGCGTGCCGTCGATCGCGTGATCGACGTCGTGCAGCTCGGCAAGCGCCGCGAGGCGCTCATCGGTCCCGGTCGACTCGTTCGCCAGGCCATGGAAGAGGACCGATGGCCGGTTCATGTCGCGCAGCGCCATCTCGCGCAGCATCTGCGGCGCGATGCCGCGCTGCATCGCGATGCCGAAGGTGAGCGGCGTGTAGTGATAAAGCGGGATCTCCTCCCAGATCGCGAATCCCAGCCGGTCAGCGAGGGTCAGCAGCATCGGGTTCGCCGGGGTGTGCGACGAACGGATGAGATCGGCGTTGACAGTGCGGGCCTGATCGAGCTGGCGGAGCAGCTGCTCGGGCTGGTGGATGCGGTGCGCCCCGGTCGCCGCCTCGACCGATCCGGGCTCGAGCAGCTCGTCGTGCAGCGCCACGCCGTTGAGCATCGTGGCCTGGCCGTTGAGCAGCAGCGTGCCGTGATCGGGGTCGACCGAGACGCGGCGCAGGCCGAAGCTGGTCCACAGCCCCGCGTCCCCGGAGCTCGCGTCGAGCGGGACGGCGCGCAGCACGTACAGCGCCGGACGCGCCGGAGACCACAGGTCGGCGCCGCCGAGCAGGAAGTTGGCGTCCACCACCGCCACTCCGGACGGGTCGAAGCCGTCGATCGACACCTCGGTCGTGGCGAGCGGCCGCGCGCTGTCCGGCACGAGCGCCCGGGCATCGGGGGCGACGAGGTTCTGCGGCGTCACCTCCGCCGGGTAGAGCTCGAAACGGATCGTCGGCACGCTGGGCACCGATCCGGCCCGCTTGCCGAGCTGGTTGATCGGGCGCACAGGGCCCGGCGGTGGCGCACCGACGACCGTCTCCACCTGGCGAACGGTGGCGCTCACGTCGAACCCGTCGAGGTGTGGCACGACGTCGGCGCGTGCCACCTGTAGCGGTCCGGATGATTCGATCCAGACTGAGCGCGTGATGCCGCCGTAGTTCCACCAGTCGGCCAGGCCCCACGGCACGATGTCGTTTCGGGTGCCCCACGGCGGATTGTCGACGCGCACCGCGATCACGTTTCGCTCGCCGGCGACGAGCAGCGACGAGATGTCGAAGGCAAACGGGGTGTAGCCGCCCTCGTGGTAGCCGATCCACGAGCCGTTGATCCACACATCGGCGAGATAGTTGACCGCCCCGAACTTCAGCGTCGCGACAGACCCCTCCCAGCCGGCCGAAACGCTGAACGTACGGCGGTACCATCCGCCGATCTCCTCGCGCTCCGGTGGCGGGTTCAGCGACCCGGGCACCGCCGTGGTACCCCAGCTCGAATCGTCGTACTCGGTCGTGTGCCGGCCGCCTCCCGCCGCCTCGATCTGCTGAAGCGACACGTCGCGATCGGTGAGTGACAGGTCACTGTCCATCGCGGTCGTCTCGGCGCGCCACGGGCCGTCGAGTGACATCTCGCGCGCCGGCTGGCGGTCGAAGGTCGGGACCGGGATTCCGTTCTGCATCGCCACCAGCGCGCCGCCGACATCGTCGACGGTCAGCGTCGGCGGCAGTGAACCGGGCCGGGGCGCGGGCGCGCACGCGGGGAGCAGCAGCGCGACGGCGAAAACGAGGGCCACGCGGCGAGCTGTCAACGGCTGCATCGATCCATGATCGCGCGTCGCCCGATCCATTGCCGCTGACGAGGCGGGCGGGTGGCTCACTCGACGGTGAGTGTGCCCTCCATGCCGGGGTGCAAGGTGCACACGAACTGGTAGTCCCCCGCCTCCGGCGCGGTGAACTCGATCGTCTCCTGCGCGCCGGGATCCACGATGTTGGCGGTTGCCGCATTGATCGGGGCGCCGAATGTCAGGTTGTGCGGCACGGTCGAGTCATTCGTGAAGGTGAGACGCACCGTCGCGCCGGCGGGCACGGTCGTCTCCAGAGGGTCGAAGAGCAGCGCGGTGCCGGTGTCGGTCCCGATCGTGATCTCGACCACCTCGCCACCGGCGCTGCTCGCCCCGGCGCTGGGGACGGGCGCCGGCGCGGCCGTGGCCGGCGCCTCGGAGCCCGCGGCGCTGATGCGATAAACGGCGCCGCCGGTCAGGCTGACGACGAAGAGCGCGCCATCGGAGCTGGGCACGATATGCGTGATCGTCCCGAATCCGGTGCCCACGACGTACGCGGCGCTCTCGCCCAAGTCACCCTTCTGGCTGTTATCGTCGACGAAGTCTGAGAGCCCCGGATCGTCGGCGAAATCGAAGCCTGATCCGTCATCGGTCAATGGGTACCGATACAGGCTGTCGGTCAGGACGGTGCCGAGCCACGCGGTGTTGGTTGATGACTCGCCGAGGCTGTCATCGGTCATGAAGCCGATGGAGGTGACGGCGACGGGGTACTTCCACGAGAAGACCGGCTCGACGAACGAGCTGCCCTCGAGCTGCAGGAATCTGAGCTGCGCCGCGTCAGCGTCCTCCGCCAGCAGGTCGGGCGGCACGTCGGGGTTGTCGGTCCCATCCTCGGAGTCGACCTCGATCTGGCGGTACTCCTCGAATCGCGCGAGGGGACCCATCGTCTGCCACCAGCCGGAGTTGGATCCTGCCGGGAAGATGTTCACCTCGTCCCAGCTGTCGTCGCCGTTTTCGGTCTCCCACAGTGCGCCGGTATCGGGATGGATCGCCAAGCCGAAGCTATTGCGCACGCCGTAGGTCCAGATGGCCTGGATGTTCTCGCCGACCTCGCCGCCCATCTCGGCGCCGACCGCGTGGAACGGGTTGTCGTCCGGGATGGTGCCGTCGTCATTGACGCGCAGGATGACGCCGGTGAAGTTCATGTCGTCGGGCGCCGGGCCGTCGGTCAGGTTCTGCAGCTGCCCGCGCAGGTTCTGATCGCCGATGACGACGAACAGCTTGCCGTCGAGCCCGAACACGAGCGGACCAGCGTCATGGTTGCCGCGGATGCGGCCCGAGGTGTCGGTGTCGAGGGTGTTACTGCGCAGCTGCACGATGTTGCGATCCCAAGTCAGCTGCGTTCCGTCCCAGGTGAAGCGGTCAACCCGGTTGCCGAAATCTGGCAGCGTGCGCTCGTCCTCGGTGTCCTCGCCGAACATTCCCTCGTCGCCGGTCCCTGCGCCGCTCGCGGTCCAGTACAGGTACACGTACGGGTTCGCCTCGAAATCGGGATGCAGCGCGATGCCGAGCAGGCCTCGCTCATCGAAGAAGTTCACCGCCAGGTCCAGCACAGGCTCGCCGATCTCACCACCCGAGACGAGATAGACCATCCCGGTCGACTTCTCCGTGACGAAGAACTGGTCCGCATCGATGAGCGCCATCGCGGTCGGCTGTGTCAGGCCCGTCGCCACGGTGTGCACCTGGAGCGTGTCGTCGGTCAGCTGCGGGCCGGCGGCCGGGGCGGGTTCGCCGCTGGCCGGCGGCTCACCGCTGGAGGATGGCGTCTGGCCCGATGCGGTGGCCGATGGACTCTCGTCCGCTCCGCACCCGGCGAGCGCGACGATGAGGGCAAGGGCAACGAGGAGACGGCTGGTCACGGGGGCGGCCACCGCAATCTGCGAGCCAGCCGACCCCGACCCCGTCACACGGGGGCCGAACGGACGTCCCACCGCCGTGCCTGGAGATCGGCGTCCAGCGTGCACGTCGCTTCACCCCGGCTCCACGCCAGGCGCAGCCGCGCGCCTTCGCCAGAGATGTCGAGCGTGCCACCGAAGGCCGGATGGTCGCGCCGCAGAGCCAGCAGCTCCAGGATTCGGCGCACCACCGGGCGCTCGATGGCGATCTCGATCTCGGCGGCTTACGCCGCCGAAGAGGCCCGCCAAGGGACATCGAGCAGCGTCGCGAGCGCCGGGAGATCGCCGCCCAGCGAGTCGGGGTACGTGATGAGCTGCGGCGCATTGAGCATCGGCATCGAGGGGCGCAAGCGTACCGCGGGCGAGGACGTGAGGCGTCAAACAGCTTCGCCCCCGCGGCGCGGTTGACGGATCGCTGCCAGGCGGAGGATCCTGCCAAACACGGCGATGGGGCTCGCCGCGAACCGCCCACCATGGGCTGATGGCTCCTACCGATCGCCCCTGATCGTGTCTGGAGAAATGTCTGTGGGTTCGCTGCTTCTGGTCGGCATCGGCGGCTTCGCCGGCGCCGTCGTTCGATACGTCGTCGATGGTCGAATTTCCGCGGCCACCGGCGGCGCCTTTCCCTGGGGCACGCTGGCAATCAACGTCTCGGGCTCATTCGCCATCGGTCTTGCCTTTGCACTCATCACAGACCGCGCCGCGCTTCCGGCCGTATGGCGCGTCCCTCTGATGATCGGCTTCACCGGTTCATACACGACCTTCTCGACACTGGCTCTCGAGAGCTGGCGCATGATCGAGGACGGCGCCTGGCTGGCCGCCAGCGGCAATCTGATCGGATCAGTGACGCTGGGCATGGTGGCGGTCATCGGCGGCCTCGTACTCGGGAGGGTGATCTGATGAAGCTCGAGGGCACCGGCCTGCTGCTGCGCATCTACCTGGGCGAAAGCGACCACTGGCACGGCAAGCCGCTGTACCAGGCCATCGTCGGACGGATGCGCGAGCGCGGGCTGGCAGGAGCGACCGTCTTGCGTGGCATCGAGGGCTTCGGTGCCAAGCAGCACCTGCACACCAGCCGCATCCTGAGCCTCTCCGAGGACCTGCCTGTGCTCATCGAGGCGATCGATAGCGAAGAGAGGATTCGCGCGATCATCCCCGAGATCAACGAGATGCTGGGCGACGGGCTGATCACGCTCGAGAAGGTCGAGGTGATCGCATATCGAGCCGGCGACTGACCCGCCAGCTCAGAGCAACCGCTCGACCATCGAGAAGCCGGCATCGTCGCCGGGCCAGTGGGCGCGAAGGTAGGGCCGACCAAGGCGACGAGCCACGAAGCGAAGGACGAGCGCCGCCACGACGATATCGTCCAGGAGCCCGATGCCCGGCAGGAACTCCGGCAGCAGGTCAATCGGGCTGGCCAGCCAGGCGAAGAGACCGATGAGCAGCCAGCGTTCCCGTCGCGGCGTCCCGGGGTCAGCGACGAGAGCCCGAAGCAGCCGCAGGATATCGGGCAAGAGGCGCATCGCGGCTGCGGCCAGATGACGGGATGGCCGATGGAGCCAGATCAGGGCAACGAGCACCAGCCAGCCGGCCAGGATCGCGCCGACGAGCACGAGGAAGCCACGGAGCCAGTCCATCGGTGCAGTATCTTCGGCCGGGCGGCATGATTTCGCTCGTCGCGCCATGGTCCCGGGCGGCCGTCGACGACCGAACGCACGGAGAACTCGTTGGACGCCTTTCTTCTCAGCTCCGCGGTGATCTTCGTCGCCGAGCTCGGCGACAAGAGCCAGCTCATGGCACTCGCCTTCGCCAGCCGCTACCGGTTTCTTCCGGTCCTGGCAGGGATCACGCTCGCCACGCTGGTGGTCCATGCCGGATCGGTCCTGCTGGGCTCCGTGGTGGCGGTGGCGCTGCCGACCAACCTCATCTCGATCGTCGCCGGGCTGGCGTTCTTCGTGTTCGCCGCCTGGACGCTGCGTGGCGACTCGCTCGACGAGGACGAGGCGGCGCGCGCTCAGCGTTCGGTCAGCTCGGTGATCATGGCCGTCGCCGTCGCATTCTTCCTCGCCGAGCTGGGCGACAAGACGATGCTGGCCACGATCACCCTCGCCACGACGGAGGAGCCCATCGGCACCTGGCTCGGCTCCACCGCCGGAATGGTGGCGGCCGATGCCATCGCGATCGCGATCGGCGCGCTTCTCGGGGCCAGGCTGCCGGAGCGGCCGGTCAAGATCGGCGCGGCCCTGGCGTTCGTCGTCTTCGGCGTCCTGCTCATCGCCGAGGGCCTCGGGATCCTGTAGTCAGACGAACCGCGGCTCCATCGGCTCAGGGCGCGATTGCGCCGATCGCCTGAGCCCAGGTATCGGTGCTGATCTCGCCCGTTGTCCGTTGCGAGACGGTGCCGTCGGCGTTCACGAACACGAAGCCCGGAAAGCTGTTCATGCCCAGTGCCGCCAGTGCACCGGAGTTCATGTCGTCGGTCAGGGTCGGCTCGGTCCATCCCTCTCGCTCGAGCCACGCGGAGGGCGGGTAGTTCGGCCGAGCCGGATCGATCCCGGTCGAAACCGTCACCACCTGGACGCCCGGCGGGAGCTGGTCGGTCGCGAGCCAGTCACTGAGCACCGGGATCTCAGCCTGGCAATGCGGGCACCAGTGCGCGACGACGACGATCGCAAGGGCACCATCGTCGGGACCGATCTCGATCGGGTTACCGGTCAGGTCGAGGCCGCTCAAAGATGGAATCGGCTGGCCGACAGCCGGGTCTGGCGTGCCCGATTCGTATGAAAGCAGCGCGCTTCCTTCGACCTTCACCGCGGTTGTCGCCGGCTCCGCCCGGTCGGGTGAGCCGCCGGTGAGCGCCAGCGCGACGGCAGCGGCGAGGAGGACGACGAGGACGACGCCGGCGACGATGAGCGGCGTCATGTTGCGCGAGGTCGAGGCTGGCTGCGCGCGGCGTGGCACGCCGCGCGTACGGGCACGGGTCATGGTTGCGGACTCCTTGGGACAAGCACGGTCAAGATGACGAGGATCGAGATGAACCCGACCAGCGCCATCACAGGGATGGTGACGAAGCCGAAGCGCTCGACGTAGATCGCCGAGCACGGGACGTCGAGCGAGCATGAGCCCGAGGGCAGGCCGGGCAGGCGCTGCAGCGCGACGTGGTAGGCCGAGATGAGTCCGCCAACCGCGGCGAGCGGCACGGCGTAGCGTCGGATGCCTGCATCGCGCCGAACCGCGGCGATGCCGAGCAGCGGGACCAGAGGGTACATCGCGATCCGCTGGTACCAGCACAGCGTGCACGGAACGAACCCGACGCTCTCCGAGAGGTAGAGGCTGCCCAACGTCGCGACCAGTGCCACGAGGAAGGCGAGCCACAGCGCGGCCGGACCGATGGTGGCCCTCATCGCGTCAATCAGGCTGGCCGCAGCCTCCGACCCGCGACTGGCGACGCTGAGCACGACGAGCCCGATGGCGCCAGCGGCCGCGACGAGCACGAGCAGCGCCAGAAAGGTCGTGACGACGAGCGGGGACATGCCTTCCCATCCTGCCACGGAATCGGGAGCGAGCAGGAAGTGCCAGATGGCCCCTCGCGGTTCATCGCGGGGCTAGCGGCGATCGCTCTTTGGGGGTTAATCTCGTGCGATCGGCGAGATCAGCGACAGAGCGGCGCCGCCTGTGCCGCGACGCCGCTCCGGTGGTATGCGCTACGCGCGGCGCAGCTTCAGGTAGAGGTCGTAGATCCCATCACCGTCGCCCCCGTCGAAATGCAGGGGTGGATAGATGAACGGGTTGACACTGGCGGTCTTGGCGTCGGCATCGGGCTGGGTGATGCTCAGGGCGAGACTGCCGTTGATCTTGTCGTCAGCGCCGATGAGGTCGACCAGGTAGCTGACGCCGATGCCGACCACGGCCACGCCGGCGACGATCCAACCCGCCACGCCACCGGCGGCCGCCGCCTTGGTCGCGACCGCCGTCAACGCGGCTCGCACCGCATCGGTCGAGTCCGAAACGTCGCCGAGGTCATGCTCGAAGCAGGTGCCCGTCACCAGCACCGAGCTGGTGATCGCACGCGGTCCGGTGAAGCCGAAGAGCCGCAGATTCTGGTCGCCACTCGATGGCCGAGTCGAGCCATCCTCGACGTCCTCGTACACCGGGGTCGCCACGGCGACGGCAGCGGTCCCAGATTCGGCCATCTCCTCGGTGATGATGCCGAACACGCCGTACGGCTCATCGTCGCCCCACCATTCGGGGTTGCTCTCGTCGACGCAGTACAGCTTGGCGAACGTCAGCTCGTACTGGTTCGGTGGCGGCTTGGGCGGCTGCGGGTCACGCGGCGGCACGTCGTCCGGGCAACAGCCCTTCCCGTGGTCCTTGGGATCCGCCGTGGCGAGCAGGTCGACGTCGATCGCATCGACCGGCAGATTCACGAGCCGCCTGCTCCTGCGGACGATTGATGCCGCCTCCTCGTCGGTGATCGGCTCCTCGACCGGGAGGGTCAGGTACTTCGGCGAGAATGTCTGGCGCCGAAGCTCCATTGGGATGGCGTTGTGTGCCTTGACGGCACGCTCGATGAGCGGTCGAACCTTCGCCTCGTCGAGCGCACGAGCCATGCGCTCGTCCAGGCGGCTCCCGCCCTTCTTCGACGCGCCCGAGACGTAGCGCTCGAGCACGTGCATCAGCGCGGGGATGAATTCGTAGCCTTCGGCGTGACGCTCGTACGCCCGTAGCTTCTCCTCCATGGTTCGCTTGGGGCGCTTCTGGCTCTTCTGCTTCTCGTCGCGCGGCCAGGGGTGAGCAACCTGCCGCGGCTCGTGTCCGGATTGCCTGGTCTTCTTGCTGTCGTCGTTGTCAGCCATCGTGGGGCCTCCGCGGGACGCCACCAGCCGGCGTGCGTCCTGTCTCGTCACAGATGTCGAGAAGATCCGGAGCGCGTTCGTGCTCATTCCATAGGCGCCGCCACGGTTGCGAGCAAGACCGTCGGTACGCCAGGCGCACGGCGATGCCGCGGTGCGCGGTATGCGGCGCTCGGACGCGGCATGGTTGGCGGCATGGCTCGGGTGCGCGCCTCGGTCGACATCTCCCGCTTCTCGGGCGTCCTGGCTCAAGGCTGGCGTGCCGAGATCATCCTCCCGCCATCGGCCGCCGACCATCACCCGTCCGGGTCTTCGGCCGGAGGCACTCGTACCGGGTCAACGCGGAGATCCAGCGCGTGGGGTGGCCTACGGGGCTTGAACCCGTAACCTTCGGAGCCACAATCCGATGCTCTACCGATTGAGCTAAGGCCACCACGAACGCCGCGCGTGGTCGCAGCGCGGCGGCGCGTATCGTCGCCTATCGGTCCATGCGGGGTCAAACGCTGTGCAGGACCGCCGGTGTCATCCGAGCGCAGCATGACACTCGTCCGCGACAGCGAGTGGCTGGTCCCGCTGCAAGTCGCCGCAGGGACGCGCATGCTTGCCGTGATGCCCCGCCCCGCCGATTTCACGCCCGCAGGCACGTCCTCGCTCGTCGCGTCCTCGCTCGACGCGCTGGCCGGCGCGCTCATGGGTGCCATCGCCGTCGCCGGCACGCTCCCGGTGGCGGCGTGAGCGAGCAGCTGCTCATTACTGGTGCGGCACCCGCGGACCTGCTCCTGCGCGACGGACGCATCGTGGCTCGGGGCGAGGAGGCGACCGCCGCCACTGCACGTCGGTTCGATGCGTCCGGACTGCGCGCGGCGCCCGGCTTCATCGAGCTGCAGGTCAACGGAGCCCACGGCCACGACCTGACCGCCGATCCCGCCTCGATGTGGGACGTGGCGGCGGCGCTGCCACGCTACGGGGTGACCTCGTTCCTGCCCACGATCGTGACCTCGCCGCCCGGAACCGTGGAGGCCGCGCAGCGCATCCTCGCAGCGGGTCCGCCCGCCGGGCACGCCGGTGCACGGCCCTTGGGCCTGCACGTCGAGGGGCCATTCATCTCGCCACTGCGCCACGGGGCGCACGACCTCGCGCTCCTGCGTGAGACCGATCCGGGCCTGGCCTGGAGCCGCGACGGTGGCGTAGCGATGGTGACGCTGGCGCCCGAGCTGCCCGGCGCGCTCGACGTTGTCCGAACAATGGTCGAGGCCGGCGTCGTCGTCTCGGTCGGCCACACCAACGCCACCGCTTCCCAGGCGCGAGCCGGGGTCGACGCCGGCATCCGCTACGCGACCCACCTCTGGAACGCGATGCCGCCGCTGCATCACCGCGAGCCGGGCGCCGTCGGAGCGCTGCTCATCGACGATCGCGTCACGCTGGGCCTCATCGTCGACGGCCTGCACCTGGCCCCGGAGGTCGTGCGCCTCGCCTGGCGCGCCGCCGGGCCGGGCCGCATCTCGCTCGTCAGCGACGCGATGGCGGGGCTGGGCCTGCCGCCCGGCCGCCACCTGCTGGCCGGGACCGTGGTGATCGTCACCGAGCGCGGCGCGCGCACCCCCGACGGCGCGCTGGCCGGCAGCGTCATCGGGCTCGACAGCGCGGTGCGCAATCTCGTGGCGCAGGCCGGATGCAGTGCCCACGATGCGATCGATGCCGTGACCGGGGTGCCGGCACGGCTGCTGGGCCTGCCGCGGCCCTCGCTCGACGTGGGCGCGCCGGCCGACATCGTGCTCCTCACCGAGGGCCTGCAGGTCGCCGCCACGATCATCGGTGGCGAGCTCGTCCATAGCGCGGAGCCGGTACCGGCATGAGCCTGCGCGGCGAGATCGCGGAGCAGCCGCAGGTCGCGGCGCGCCTCCTGGATGAAGGCCGCGCCCAGATCCGAGCGCTCGCGGCCGATGCCCGTAGGCGTGGGATCGAGTACGTCGTCATCGCCGCGCGCGGCAGCTCGGACCACGCCGCGGTCTACGCTCAATATGCGCTCGGCGTGCTGGCCGGCGTGCCGGTTGCGCTGGCGGCACCATCGGTCATCTCGCGCTACGGCGGTCATCCGAAGCTGCATCGGGCGCTGGTGCTGGGGATCAGCCAGTCCGGTCGGTCGCCGGACATCGTGGGCGTGCTCGACGAGGCGCGCGCCCAGGGCGCACTGACCGCCGCGATCACGAACGACGCCGGCTCGCCGCTGGCGACGACGGTCGACCACCACCTGGACCTGGGAGCGGGCGTCGAGCGCGCCGTCGCGGCGACGAAGACCTACAGCGCCGAGCTCGTGGCCGTGGCGATGCTGACCGCGGAGCTGGCGGCCGAGCCGGCGGTGGCGTGGCGCGCGCTGGAGGCGATCCCCGGGGTGCTGGATGCTGCCCTGGCCATCGAGCCCGATGCCGAACGCCTGGCAAGCGATCGCCGCGCGATGGACGACTGTGTCGTGCTGAGCCGCGGCTTCAACCTGTCGAGCGCGCTGGAATGGGCCCTCAAGCTCAAGGAGCTGGCGTACGTGCGGGCCCAGGCCTATTCATCGGCCGATTTCGAGCATGGTCCCGTCGCGAGCCTGCCCCCGGGCGGCGATCTGCTGGCCGTCTCCGCACCAGGACCGATGGCGGACGACCTGTCGTCGCTCCTGGCGCGGCTGCGCGTGGATCGAACCGTGCGCACGCTCACCCTCGCCCCGGCCGGCAGCGAGGTCGCGGGCGACCATCTCCCCTACCCTGCCGGGCTGCCCGAGTGGCTGAGCCCGATCGCCGCCATCGTGCCGGCGCAGCTCTTCTGCATCCATCTCACCCGCGCGCGCGGCCATGACCCCGAGACGCCGCGCGGCCTGCACAAGGTGACGCTGACGCGCTAGGTGCGATCCCCGCCGCGCATGGCCCGCAGCAGGAGCAGCACGATGACCGAGCCCAGGGTCGCCACGATGATCGCGCCCAGGAAGCCGGTCGCCTCGTCCTGGTCCAGGATGCTCGTCCAGAGCCAGCCACCGAGCAGCCCGCCCGCCACGCCGACGAGCATCGTGCCGAAGCAGCCGTAGCGCTCGCGGCCGGGGACGAAGAGGCCGGCCAGCGCACCGGCCAGCAGTCCGACGATGATCCACCCGAAGATTCCGAGATCTGGCATGACGGCGATTATGCCCCGTCGCCGGCTGCCGCGGGGGCCGTCAGGTCCACGTACACCGCGCCGTCACGCAGCGTCACGGGGAAGCGCTGCAGCGGCGCTGCGTCCGCATCGATCGGATCACCGGCGTAGGTCCAGGATCCGCCGCATCCGCGGAGCCGGTCCGCGCCGATCTCGACGCGGCACGTGCCGGCCCCTGGGGGCGTGGCATTCACGACCGCCGCCACCCCGCCGGGAAGGGGCGAGACGACGACCGCCACGATCGGCCGCCCGTCCACGACCTGCTCGCCGTCAAGACCGTGCGAGGTCGCCAGCACCACCTCGCGCAGTGCGGACCCTTCGCTCAGCTGCACCTGCGGCATGATCGCTACGCGGCTGTCGTCGCGCGGGTCCGCGACGGAGAAGATGAGCGGCCGCACGACGAGCATCAGGCCAACCACCACCGCGAGCAGCAGGAGCCCGCCCACGACATAGCGACGGACCATCAGGCCGCGGCCGCGCCGTCGGGCGGCAGCAGCTCGATGAGCGTGGCGCCGGTGCAGTTGTAGAGCAGCGTGCCCTCGTGGCGAACGCAGCGCTCGTCGAGGCCGCGACGCACGAGCGCCGTATGGCCGTGCAGCCAGAGCGGCGGGTCGAGGCGGTCGAGCAGCCAGCGGAACGCGGTGAAGCCGCGATGCGGCAGGTCATCGGCGTCGCCCAGGCCGCGCGGCGCGGCGTGGGTCACGACCAGCATCGGTCGTCGGCCACGCACTCGCAGCCAGGCGGGCAGCACGCGCAGCCACATCTCGAGGGCGTGAAACTGCATCGGCCCGCCGTTGTAGACCGGAGAGCCCGAGAAGCCGACGATCCGGATCTCCGCCTCCGTCACCGGGCGTCCGTCGGGCAGCGGATCCGGGAGCAGCAGCGGCGCAACGTTGCGCCAAGCGATACCGGCGTCATGATTGCCGCGCACGAAGAGGAGCGGGGCGTTGAAGCGGTGCGCGAGGCGGTCGAGGTACTCCGGCCCCAGGTCACCCGCCCCCACGATGAAGTCGACCGGCCCGAGCGACTCGACGGCGGTCGGCGACTCGATCGACGGCTCGACCTCGTCGCTCACGGCCAGGATGCGAACCGGCCGCCCTGCGCGGGCCGCGAAGAGGCTGGGATCGGGCCAGGCAAGCTGCAGGTGCTTGGTCACCCGGGCTCGTCCGGGGCATCGACGGTCGGGTGCACCTCCGTCGCCTCCCCAGCCGGGCGCGGGTTGTCACCGCTTGCGCGCAGCAGATCGAGCCTGCTGACCTGCTGCTCGTGCGGGCGGTGCTCGGCGGTTCGCGACTGGCGACCGAGGACCGCGTGCCGCAGCTCGTCGCTCGCCTCCAGCGTCGCGGCGATGGTCGCGGGCGGCGCGCTGTGCGCATGCTCGCCGGGTGGGACGAGCTCGGTGACGTCCGCATCGATGGCGACCGCCCCAAGCCGCTTGGCGGCCGCGATGCGGTTGTGCCCGTCGACGACGAAGTACTCGTCGCCGTAGCGCAGCAGCTCGACCGGCGGCAACAGGTCGAGCCGATCGGTCGCGCGTCGAATGCGCTGCCAGCGGCCGCGCCAGTTCTGCCCGCGCAGCTGTGGCAGCGGCAGGAAGTCGGCGGTGTTCTGCGACGGACGGCGTGCGGTGCCCACGATCTCGTCGAGCGCGACCGGCTCCAGGCCGCGCGGGCGGCGCAGCGCCGCGGAGGCATGGGGGTGCAGGCTGTACAGCGAGGGCAGGACCGACCGCTCGCGCGCCGCGCGCACGGTCGTCGGACGGCTGCGCCATGCCTGTCGCAACCTGCCGGCAAATGCGGCCAGCAGCACGAACGGCAGGAGCACCCGGACCGGGATACGCGGAATGATCGAGAAGAGCCTCAAATTTCCATGCTCGAATGGGGTGGCGCACTGGCGTGCACGTACTATGATGCCTCTTCCTGCTCCGGAGGACGATCAGGACGCCCAGGTGCCGTCGCGCTGCAGCGCGAGCACGTACGAGGGAAAGGGAGGCACATGGCCACCGTCACGTTCGACCACCTCTACAAGCGCTACGGCGACGACGTGATCGCCGTCAACGACCTCAACCTCGAGATCGCCGACGGCGAGTTCCTGGTGCTGGTGGGTCCATCCGGCTGCGGTAAGACGACCGCGCTGCGCTGTGTCGCGGGCCTCGAGGAGATCAGCGAGGGGCGTCTGCTCATCGGTGACCGGGTCGTCAACGACGTCGCACCCAAGGACCGTGACATCGCCATGGTCTTCCAGAGCTACGCCCTCTATCCGCACATGTCGGTCTTCGACAACCTGGCCTTCGGGCTGAAGCTGCGCAAGACCAAGAAGGAAGACATCAAGCGGCGCGTGGACGAGGCAGCCGGCATCCTGGGCCTCGAGAAGCTGCTCGATCGCAAGCCGAAGGCACTCTCCGGCGGGCAGCGCCAGCGCGTTGCGCTGGGCCGCGCCATCGTCCGCGAGCCATCGGTGTTCCTGATGGATGAGCCGCTTTCCAACCTGGACGCCAAGCTGCGCGTCCAGACGCGCGCCGAGATCGCACGCCTGCATCAGCGGCTCGGGACGACGACCGTCTACGTGACGCACGACCAGGTCGAGGCCATGACGATGGGCGACCGCATCTGCGTCATGCGCGACGGCCTCCTGCAGCAGGTCGGCTCGCCGCAGGACCTGTACGACCATCCGGTGAACGTGTTCGTCGCCGGCTTCATCGGTTCGCCGTCCATGAACTTCGCCACCACGCGCTCCGGCGAGGGCCAGGAGCTGTACCTCGGCAATGCCCGGCTCGACCTGCAGGGTGCCCAT
Organism: Chloroflexota bacterium; assembly: GCA_039933775.1. Lineage (GTDB taxonomy): Bacteria > Chloroflexota > Limnocylindria > QHBO01 > QHBO01 > JBDTNK01. Next base: position 18,853 of record JBDTNK010000007.1, read on the forward strand.
GCAAAGATCGCCGCGGATCGACCGAGTGGCTCCAACCTGCTCATCGGGTTCCGACCCGAGCATCTCGAGATTGCCAACGGCCAGGGCTCAGGGGCCGTCCGCATCCCCGCCAAGGTGGACGTTGTCGAGTATCTTGGCAACGAGGAGCTGATTCACGCCCAATCAGAGGGCCACGAGATCGTCGCCCTTCTCAGCTCCGACAAGAAGGTCTCGGTCGGCGAGCAGCTGGACTTCGCCATCCCATTGGAGAAGCTGCACCTGTTCGACCCCGAGAGTGAGAAGAGCCTCGTCGGCTGACGATGCTGCTGGGGAATGGCGGTTGCCCTCCCCGGGGTGCAGCGTGTCGCCGCATACGCGGAAGGCGCCTCTGGCCTTGTCGGTCGGCGGCGCTACACCAACTAGCCGGGTTCGGCCGCGGGACGGCCGGCGCGGAAATGGATGGAGAGGAGTCCCAATGATTCAGCGATTCAGAATGTTCGCCCCGCTGGCGATGCTGGCGATCGTGCTGACGGCCTGCCCGGCCAGCACGACACCCAGCGAGAGCGCGGGCGGCGGTGGAGGGGGTAGCAGCACAGCGCCCGGCTCGAGCGATGGTGCGGCCGCGGGAGGCAGCATCGAGGTCACCTCGCTGTGGGGCGGCGCGGAGGCGGACGCCTTCCAAGCCGTGCTTGACGCGTTCAGCGCGGAGAGCGGCATCGAGGTGACGTACACCTCCCAGCGCCAGGACTATGCGACCGTCCTCAACAACCGCCTCGAGCAGAGCGATCCGCCCGACGTGGCGATCATCCCCGGCATCGGCTTCCTGCGCAGCTTCGCGCGTGACGATCTCCTGGTGCCACTCAGCGACCTCGGCATCGAGCGCGACGCGATCGAGGGCAACTATCCCCCCGGCCTCGTCGACATCGGCGTCGTGGACGACGAGCTGTATGCCCTGGTTGTGAAGCTCAACAGCAAGGCGACGGTCTGGTACAAGCCGGATTCGTTCGATGAGCAGGGCTTCGAGGTTCCCGCCGACTTCGCGGACCTTATCCAGATCACCGAAGACTACAAGGCGGCTGGCCTCACCCCGTGGGCGGTCGGCGCGCTTGACTCGTGGACCCTCACCGACTGGTTCGAGATCATCTATCTCCACCAGGCCGGCGAGGAGGCCTACGACACCCTCTTCAGCGCCGATGGCAACTGGAGCGACCAGTCGGTCGTCGACGCGATCGACACCATGACCCAGATCATCAATAACGACAACGTCGCGGGCGGCATCGATGGTGCCCTGGCGACGGGCTTTGTTGACGGCATCGGCCTGGTCTTCGGCGAGAACGCCTCGGCGGAGATGTACTACGAGGGTGGCTTCGTCGGCGGCATTGCCGCGGGCGACGTCAATCCAGCCCTTGCCGATCAGCTCGGCACCGGCATTGACTTCTTCGACTTCCCGACCGTCGACGGCAACGGTGCCGGCGCCATCACCATCGGTGGCGACGTCATCGCGGCCTTCACCGACAATCCGGGCGTCGCGGAATTCATGCAGTACATGACGACGCCGGAGGCCGGCGCGACATGGGCTGCCGGCGGCACGATCATCAGCCCACTCAAGGGCGTCGAGTCGAGCGTCTACGAAGACGTCAACGTGCTCGCCGCCAAGGAAGCGGAGCAGGTCGCCAACGCGACCGCGGTCCGCTTCGACGGGTCTGATCTGCTCCCGGCCGGCACCGATCTCGGTGCCGTGCTCCAGGCCGCGATCCAGGATCCGAGCAGTGCCGGCAGCGCCCTGGAAGGCTTCCAGAGCGAAGTTGACGCTGCATGGGCAGACTCCACGGGAGGCTGACCCGGGGCTCACTGGAGGGGAGTGGCCGTCGGGGTCACTCCCCTCTCTCCTTCCGAAATGCGCATCGGAGGCGATGATCCATGACCAACGTCGTCGCGCCAGTCGCGGTTCCCCGGCGGCAACAGGGTGCCTTCGGTCGCTTCGTCAGCGGATGGAGCATCGCGGCCGGCCTCTTCCTGGGCCCGGCGCTGCTGCTCCTGCTGGTCTTCATGGTCTACCCGACGGTCAGCACCATCGTGCTGTCGTTCGAAAACGGCATCGACAACTACGTCAGGCTGCTGACCCAGGACCCGAAGTTTCTCAGCTTCTCGACCTTCCCGCCTCGTGGCGCGCTCGTCAACAACGTGCTGTGGGTGATCTTCTACGTCGGCGGCTGCATCTTCTTCGGCCTGCTCATCGCGGTGATGGCCAGCCGTGTGCGCTACGAATCGTTCATCACCGCGATCGTCTTCCTGCCCCAGGCGATTGCCGCCACGGCGCTCGGCGTCATTTGGCGCTTTGTGTATTTCCCCAACGAGAACACCGGCCTGCTGAACGCTGTACTCGGCATCTTCAATGCCGGACCGATCGCGTGGCTCGGCAGCGTGAGCTGGGTGAACACCGGGCTCATCATCGCCGGCGTGTGGGGCTCGGTGGGCTTTGCCACCGTCATCCTGCTGGCGTCGCTCAAGGGGATCAGCACCGAGATCATCGAGGCGGCACGCGTCGACGGCGCGCGGGAGAGCCAGATCTTCTGGCGGATCATCATCCCCATGCTGTCGCTGCCCATCAGCGTCGTGGCGGTGACCTTGATCATCAACGTCATCAAGCTCTTCGACCTGATCTACGTCATGACCCAGGGCGGACCGGCGAACTCGAGCCGCACGATCGCCTTTAGCATGTACCAGGAGGCGCTGCCGTCGCGCAACTTCGACTACGGCGCGGCGATCGCGGTGATGATGCTCGTCATCCTCCTTCCGGTCCTGATCTTCAACATCCGACGCTTCCGCAGTGACAGGGTGATCGCATGACCGCACTCGCCGAACCCGTCATCGAGCCGCCGGCCAAGACGCCCGCCGAAAAGATCCTGCGCTTCATCCGCAAGACGCCGATTCACATCGGGCTCATGGCCGTGGCCGTGTTCTGGCTTGTACCCACCCTCGGTCTGCTCATCACCTCGTTCCGCCCACGAAGCGAGATCCAGAGCACCGGTTGGTGGACCGTCTTCACCGGCAACCTCCAGTTCACGACGCAGAACTACTCCGACGTGATCGGTGCGCAGAACATGCTCTCCGCGTTCATCAACAGCCTCTCGATCACGATCCCGGCGACGATCATCCCGCTCATCCTGGCGTCGCTCGCCGCCTTCGCATTCGCATGGGTCAGCTTCCCGTTCCGGGACACGATCTTCCTCATCATCGTGTCGTTGCTGATGGTGCCGATCCAGATGGTGCTCATCCCGTTGAGCCGCCTCTTCGGCGACATCGGCATCGGCGGATCGTTCCTGGGCATCTGGATCGTGCACACGACATTTGCGCTCCCGTTCGGGATCTTCCTGCTGCGCAACTTCTTCATCACCCTGCCCCGCGATCTCATCGAGGCGGCGCGCATCGATGGCGCCTCGAGCTGGAACATCTTCCGCCGGGTGGTGGTGCCGCTTTCGGTGCCCGCGATCGCAAGCTATGGGATCTTCCAGTTCCTGTGGGTCTGGAATGACCTGCTCATCGCCCTTGTCTTTGCGCCACGCACCGGCCAGCCCATGACCGTGCAGGTCACGACGCTCCTCGGGACGTACGCCAGCGAGTGGAATCTCCTGGCGGCTGCTGCGTTCCTCATCATGGTGGTACCGCTCATCGTCTTCTTCAGCCTGCAGCGCTACTTCGTCCAGGGTCTTCTCGCTGGGTCCGTCAAGTAGCCTGCCTGCAATGACCGATGCGCCAGGTGGCGGCCCGCTTCGGGTCGCCACCTTCAATATCCGCGCCGCGATCGGCCCTGGTCCTTTCCCGGACCGATGGTGGCGCCAGGTCGATCCGCAGCGCCTGGCGCGCATCGCGCGCGTGATCACCTCGCTCGATGCCGACCTCGTGGCACTCCAGGAGGTCGCACTGATCGCGACCGATGGCGTGGTGTCGGACCAGGCGGCCGAGCTGGGGCGCCTGACCGGGTACGACTGGCGCTACGCGGCGACGCGCTCGTTCACGATCGATGAGGGGGGCCCACTGCGCGGCGCCGGCCTCTTCGGCAACGCGCTGCTGTCGCGAAACCCGATCCGCTCGGCACGCACCGTCGGCCTGCCCATGGCGGGACCCGACGCGTGGGTGGAGCCGCCCGGCGCCGAGCACCCCGCGGCCGGCGTCCGCTATGCCGATGCGCCCGCCACGATTCGCGAGCCACGCTGCGCGCTGGTGTGCGAGGTGCAGCTGCCGTGGGGCGTGGGAACCGTGGCGTCGACCCACTTCAGCCACGTCGGCTCGGGCGAGCGCCGGCTGCAGGCCGATGCACTGGCACTCGCCGTGCGCGACGTGCCGCTGCCGCTCATCGTGCTCGGCGACCTGAACGCCACGATCCAGAGCGATGAGCTGGGACCGCTGCGCGACCGGATGGTCGACGCCTTCGCGGCCACAGGCACGCCGCCGGGCGACGACGGCCGACGCTCGACCGACAACGGGCAGCCGATCGACCACGTCTTTCTGCAGGGCATCGAGCCGACCGACTGCCGCGTCGCGCGCGAGGCGGGCGACGCATCGGATCACTACCCGGTCGTGGCGACCCTCGCACGGTGAACGAGCAGCCGCGCGTGCACCTGGTGCCGCACACCCACTGGGACCGCGAGTGGTATCGCCCGTTCCAGAGCTTCCGGATGCAGCTGGTCGAGATGATCGATCGCGTCCTCGACATGCTCGACGCCGAGCCGGCATTCCGCTTCACGCTCGACGGGCAGCTGGCCACGATCGACGACTACCTCGAGATCCGTCCGGCGGCCGAGGAGCGGATTCGCGGCCACGTGCAGTCGGGCCGCCTCGCCATCGGTCCCTGGCTGATCCTGATGGACGAGTTCTGTGTGAGCGGCGAGAACATGGTGCGCAACCTGGAGGCCGGCTGGGTGCGCGCTCTCGACTTCGGAGAGCCGATGCACATCGGCTACCTGCCCGACATGTTCGGTCACGTGGCGCAGATGCCACAGCTGCTGCAGCGGGCCGGGATCGGCGATGCCGTGGTGTGGCGCGGGGTCCCGGCGGCCGTCGATCGGCACCAGTTCCGCTGGATCGCGCCCGACGGCTCCGCGGTGCGCACCGAGTACCTGCCGGGCGGCTACGGCAACGCGGCGTCGCTCTTCGCCGCGCCCGATCGGCTCGAGGGCCGCCTGGCCCGCTTCCGCGATTCGATGGCGCCGTTCTTCGGCGACGACGACCCGCTGCTGGCGATGTACGGCACTGACCACACCGCACCGGTCCCCGAGCTGGCCGGGCTGGTGAGCCGCCTGAACGAGCTCGAGGCCGATGCGGGGATCCGGATCAGCACCCTGGCGGACTACATGGCCGCCGCCCCCGCCCTGGGCGATGGTGCGCCCGAGTGGCGCGGCGAGATGCGCTCCGGGGCACGAGCCAACGTGCTCATGGGCGTCGCCTCGGCGCGGATCGATCTCAAGGCTGCCTGCGGCCGCGCCGAGCGGCTGCTCGAGCGATACGCCGAGCCGCTGACCGCCCTCTGGGCACCGGCGAACGCGTGGCCCGAGGCGTTCCTGCGCCTCGCGTGGCGCCGAGTGATCGAGAACAGCGCCCACGACTCGATCTGCGGCTGCTCGGTCGACGCGGTCGTGGAGCAGGTGCTGGTGCGCTTCGCCGAGGCGGAGCAGGTGGCCTCGCTGCTCGTTCAGCGCGCCGTCGCCGGCATCGCGGCCGCCGCGCCGCACGGCAGCATGGTGGCCGTCAACCCGTCGCCCGTCCCGCGCGTCGACGAGATCCGCTTCGATGCCGCGCTGCCCGATGCATGGGACGAGGTGGCGCTGGAGCTGGCCGGCGGCGCCCGCGTCGCGACGCAGCTCATCGCGCGCAGCGAGCCGCTGCTCTTCGCGCAGGAGGTGCGCGCCGCCGACTTCGCGACGATCTGGCGCCGCTTCCACGGTCGCGAGATCTTCGACCGGTCCTGGAACGGCTATCTCGTCGACGAGGTGCGCGGGCAGCCGCGCATCACCTTCGACGTCGACGTGCGGCCCGACCCGCTGGACCTGGATGTCGACGCGCTGCGTGCCGAGGTGGAGGCAGCGGTGAGTGCCGATCCCGACGCGACCTGGCAGGTGCGCATCGTGGCGCGCCCACGGCGCCGCCTCCTGGCCCGCGTTCCGGTCCCCGCCCTCGGCTGGGCCACGCTCCGGCCGGTCGAGGGAGCCGCGGCGCCGCCCGACCCGGTGCGCATCGACGAGGACGAGCGCGGCCTGCGCAACGCGGCGCTGGCGGTGCGCGTGGCGGCGGACGGGTCCCTGCACCTCGAAGCCGCCGACGGCACGCGGGTCGACGGTGTCGGACGCATCGTTGACGGCGGCGACGGCGGCGACTCGTACAACTACGGCCCGCCCGGCCGTGACACGCTCATCGACATGCCGCACGACGTCACGGTGCGGGTCGTCGAGCGCGGACCGCTGCGCGCCTCGCTGGCCATCGAGCGCAGCTACGACTGGCCGCAGGGCCTCGACGCGGATGGCACCGCGCGCAGCGCCACGACGTACGCCACGACCGTCACGACGCAGATCGAGCTGCGCAGCGACGAGCCGTTCCTGCGCGTCTCGCTCGACTTCGAGAATCGGAGTGTCGACCACCGCGTGCGCTTCCACGTCCCGACGCCGCTGCCGGCGCAGGTGAGCCACGCAGAGGGCCAGTTCGCCGTCGTCGAACGTGGCACCGCACCCGAGGGCGGCTACCACGAGACGCCGCTGGCGACATACCCCGCCCGTGGCTTCGTCGATGCTGGTGGCGTGGCGGTGCTGCTCGATCACCTGGTCGAGTACGAGCTACTCGACGCGGCGCCGGGTAGTGAGCTGGCGATCACCGTGCTGCGCGCCATCGGGCTCATCAGCCGCAACGCCAACCCGTATCGCGAGGATCCCGCAGGCCCGGAGATCGCCATCCCCGGCGCGCAGTGTCGTGGTCCGTGGCACATGGCCTTCGCGCTCTTTCCGCACGCGGGCTCATGGACCGATGCGGACGTGGTGGCCATGGCGGAGCGCTACCAGCATCGCTTCGCGTCGGCCGCGGGCACGCAGCACGACGGCGACGGCGCGCTCACCGCGGAGCCGGGCTTGGAGCTCGAGGGTCGCGGCGTCGTGCTGAGCGCGTTGCATCGGCGCGACGACGGCTGGATCGAGCTGCGCCTCGTCAACGAATCGGCTGCGCCGGTCCAGGCCTCGCTGCGCGGCCGGCTGCGGGAGGCGCGCGAGGCCTCGATCATCGGCCGCCCGGGCGGCCGCATCGGTCTGGAAGGAGAAACCTTGCACCTGGCGCTGAGCCCGTGGGAGATCCGCACCATCCAGGTCCGCCACGACGAGCCGCAGCTGACGAGCGCGGACGTGCTGGACTCCGTGGGGCCGCGACTGGCGCGCTAGCCGAGACGGGTCAGGATCGCCTCGCGGTCGAAGGCCCACGAGCCGATCGCCAGCGTCACCCCGATGAGCCCCGCGACGACCAGGTCGCCGATGAGGACCTGCTGCATCGTGAACGTGGCCTGCCCGCCGAAGAACTGGGCCACCGCGACGCCGATGATGGGCAGCACCACGAAGCCGCCGATCTGCTGCGCCGTCCGTGCGTCGTTGACGCGGCTGCTGACGACGATGCCGAGCAGCACCGAGAAGAGGCTGATGAGCGGCACGAGGGTCAGCATGGCGACGATCCAGATGTCGCTGAAGACCAGGCGCGTCAGGCGCGGGTCGGCGATCGCTCCGTTCACCAGGCCGTAGCCGACGAAGACGCCCCAGGTGGCCACGATGGCGGGCAGCGCCGCGGCGAGCATCTTGCCGGCGAGCAGCTCGGGCACCTCGAGCGGGGTCGCGAGCTGCGGCTCCAGGGAGCGCGCCGTCTTCTCGCCGATCACCGATTGCGTGGCGATCGCCATCGGCACCATGGCCGGGATGAGGAGGAAGTAGGCCATGAAGTTGGTGATGATGAAGCCCTGCGCGGCGAGCTTCGGCGGCAGGTCCGGAAAGTTGGCGAGGTAGACCTGGATCTGGCCCAGCTGGCCCGGATCCAGGTCGCGGGCCTGGATGAAGGCCACCAGGCCGGTCGGGATCGCGGCGAAGATGAGTGCCGGCAGGACCACGGCACCCAGCAGCAGCCGATTCTGCGCGATGTCGCGCCACTCTTTGCCGAAGATGGCTGCCACGTACGAGAACCGCATCGCTCAGGCCGCCGAGGACCGATCGTCGGTCACGAAGTCCAGGTAAACCTCCTCGAGCGAGGCCGCCTCCTCGTGCACCGCGCTGATCCGCGCCCCGGCGCCGACGAGCGCCGCAACGAGGTCGGGGTTGTCACCGCGCGGGTCGCGCACCTCCACCAGCAGAGCGCCGGCCTCGGTGCGGCAGCCGGCCACGAAGGGCAGGTCCGCGATGACCGCGATGAACGACTCTGGCGGCCGCGCGCCGGCCAGCTCGATGCGCACCGTCGCCGCCCGACCCAGGCGCCGCAGCCCACCGGGCGTGTCGACGCGCAGCAGCGTGCCGCGCATGATCCCGATGCGATCGCACAGCCGCTCGGCCTCGTCCAGGTTGTGGGTGCAGATCACGATCGAGCGGCCGCGTTCGCGCAGCGTCTCGACGAAGTCGCGCACCGTCTTGGCGGCCGACGGATCGAGGCCGCTCGTCGGCTCGTCGAGGTAGATGACCTGCGGATCGTGGAGCAGGGCGCGCGCGATGGCGACCTTCTGGCGCATCCCCTTGCTGAAGCCGCCCACCTTGCGCTCCGCCGCGTCAGTCAGGCCCACGACCCCGAGGTGGCGCGTCACGGCGTCGTCCAGCGCGCGTCCGCGCAGGCCGTAGAGGCGGCCATAGAACGCCAGGTTCTCGCGCGCGGTGAGCCGATCGTGCAGGCCGGGGCTCTCGGTCAGCACGCCGGTCATGGCGCGGATGCGCTGCGCATCGGCGCTCAGCCTGCGCCCGTTGATCACGGCATCTCCCGCGGACGGACCGATAAGCCCGGCGAGCATGCGCACCGTGGTCGTCTTGCCCGCGCCGTTCGGCCCCAGCAGGCCGAAGATCTCGCCGTCGGCCACGCTGAAGCTGAGCTGGCGAACCGCCTCGACCCTGCCGAAGCGCTTGCCCAGCCCCTCGACCTCGATCACCGCTGCACCGCTCCGCGCGCGCGGTCGAGCGCCTCGCCCAGGCGCGCCCGCACCCGCCCGATGCCGCCGCCGCTCGTCGCGCCGCTGCCGGTCGTCGAAAGCGCCTCGCTCCAGCCGGAGCGCTCGCGCAGCGCGTCCGCGGTGACGCGGCCGTCAGACAGCCGCACCACCCGATCCGTGACGCTCGCCACGCCGGGGTCGTGGGTGACGATGACGAGGGTCACGCCCCGTTGGCGGTTGAGGTCGCGCAGCATCGCCATCAGGCGTTCGCTCGTCTCGGAGTCGACCTCGCCGGTCGGCTCGTCGCCCAGGATCACCGCGGGGTCGTTGACCAGCGAGCGGGCGATCGCCACGCGTTGCTGCTCGCCGCCGGACAGCTCGGTCGGACGGTGGCGGGTCCGCGCGCCCAGCCCGACGAGCTCGAGCAGCTCGGTGGCGCGCTGGCGTGCGTCCGGCCTCCGGGGACCGTAGCGCAGGGGCAGCATCACGTTCTCGATGGCGTTGAGGCTCGGAATCAGGTTGAACTCCTGGAAGACGAACCCGATACGCTCGCGGCGCAGCTCGGCCAGCGCATTGTCCGATGCGCCGATGACGCTCGTGCCGTCGATGCGCAGCTCGCCGCTCGTGGGGCGCAGGAGGCAGCCCAGCAGGTCCAGCAGCGTTGTCTTGCCGCTCCCCGAGCGGCCCATGATCGCCAGGAACTCGCCGCGATCGATGCGCAGGCTGATGCCATCCACGGCCCGCACCTGCGCCTCGCCGCGCCGGTAGACCTTGACGAGATCGCTCGCCTCGAGGATCGGCTCGCTCATGTGCTGCGCAGCGCCGTGACCGGATCGAGCCGTGCCGCGCGCAGCGCCGGGTAGACGCCGGCCAGCGCCCCGAGAATCGTGGCGAACGCGAACGAGCGCAGCAGCAGCATGGGCGTCACCAGGAAGACCGTCGTCCCCGAGCCGGCGGTCTGCGCGTTGAGGAGCACCACCAGCAGCCACCCGGCGCCCAGCCCGATGAGGCCGCCGAGCGCCCCGAGCAGAGTGGCCTCGACGATGAACTCGCGCAGGATGGCGCTGGTTCGCGCACCCACCGCCTTCTTGATGCCGATCTCGCGCGTCCGCTCGCTGACCGTCATGACCATGGTGTTCACGACCGAGAGGCCACCCACGATCACCGCGATGACGCTGGCGCCCACGATGATCAGGTTGAAGACGATGCTCGCCTGGCCGATCTGCTCGGCCACCTGGTCAGGGGTCGCGGTGCGGACGCTGTCGATCTCGTCCTCGATGGCGGCGGCCACGGCATCGGCCTGGGCAAGGTCGTCGGGGAAGACCTCGATCTGGGTGGCGAGCTCGTCGGTCGAGTACTCGACCGCCTGCGGCACGCTGTCGACATAGATCTCCTGCGCGTCGCGCAGCGGCATGTAGGCGATCTTGTCGGGGAAGGTCAACGTTCGTTCGAGCACGCCCACGACTTCGAACGGCAGGTCGTGGATCGTGAACGTGTCGCCGACGCGCAGGTCGTAGCGCTCCGCCAGGTCGGCGCCGATCATCGTCACGCCGCTGTCGGTCTCGTCGAGCAGGCGCCCCGCGTCGATGCGCAGGTCGACGCTGGGGTCGTACCAGGTCTGCGGCTCGATCCCGGTGACGAGCTCGGGGATGTCGAAGCCGCCGACCGCGTCGGGGTCGAGCAGCGTCTGCAGCACCGGCGTGGCGCGCTCGACGCCGTCGATCTGCTCGATCTGCTCGACCAGGTCGCGCGTGATCGGCCGCGAGCTGGCCTGGAAGCCACTCGCCGCTCCGGCGTCGAAGACGAAGATCCTGGTCCGGAAATACTCGTCCCCGCCGTCGACGAGCACGTTCAGCTTCTCCGCCAGCGCGCCCATCACCGTCAGGGCGAAGACACCGATGACGATGCCGAGCACCGTGAGCACGGTGCGCAGCTTGCGGCGCAGGATGTTGTTGATGGCTTCGCGCATGGCGCCGCCATCGTATCGGGTGCGGCGGCTCTCCGGTCTGAGCCACCCCGACCCAGGATTGATACGCGCCATGGCAACGCCGCCGAAGGGCGGTAGCATCAGGCCATGGAAGAACGAACGACCAGGACCCAACATCCGTGGCGCGGCCGGCTCATCGCGGTGCGCGTGGACGACGTCGAGCTCGCCGATGGGCGCCGCAGCACGCGCGAGATCGTCGAGCATCCGGGCGCGGCCGTCATCGTGGCCTGGGACGGCGAACGCGTGGCGACGGTCCGGCAGTGGCGGCACCCGACCGGCGGCGAGCTGCTCGAGCTGCCGGCCGGGACGCTCGATCCGGGCGAGGAGCCGCTCGCCACCGCCACGCGCGAGCTGGCCGAGGAGTGCAGCCTGGCGGCCGGCACGTGGATCGAAGGGCCGCGCTTCTACACCGCGCCGGGCTTCTGCACGGAGCTGATCCATGCGTTCCTGGCGACCGACCTGGTCGAGGCGCCGAGCATCGGTGACGAGGACGAGGAGATCGAGCGCGGCTGGCTGACGCTGCCCGATGCGCTGGCGGCGATCGATGACGGGCGGATCATGGACGCCAAGACGATCGCCGGCATTGGCTGGCTGGCACGGCGGTTGCCATCGCTCCCGGCATGACACTCGCCGTGGACGACCCGGAGGCCAGCGCCGAAGAGGCCGGTCTGCGCTACGTCAACGACGACGGGCCCGGCATCCGCCGCAGGCGGCGCGGCACGGGCTTCAGCTACATCGGTCCTGACGGACAACGGCTCACCGACGCCGGGCGCATCGCCTGGATCACGGGGCTGGCCATCCCTCCGGCATGGACCGATGTCTGGATCTCGCCCATCAAGCGTGGCCACCTGCAGGCCACCGGTCGCGACGCGCGCGGGCGCAAGCAGTACCGCTACCACCCGCGCTGGCGCGAGGTGCGCGACTCGGCCAAGTACGACCGGCTGCTCGACTTCGCGCGTGCCCTGCCCAAGATCCGGCGCCGGACCGATCGCGATCTGCGGCGGCGTGGCCTGCCGCGCGAGAAGGTGCTCGCCACGGTCGTGCGGCTGCTCGAGTCGACGCTGATTCGCATCGGCAACCAGGAGTACCTGCGCGACAACCGATCGGTGGGCCTCTCGACCATGCGCGACCGACATGTCGACGTGGTCGGGTCGAAGCTGCGGTTCGAGTTCCGCGGCAAGTCGGGGAAGCGCCACACGGTCGCCGTCACCGATCGGCGCCTGGCGCGCGCGGTGAAACAGTGCCAGGAGCTGCCCGGGCAGGAGCTGTTCCAGTACATCGATGCGAACGGCGAGCGGCAGCAAGTGGACTCCGCGGACGTGAACGACTACCTGCGTGATATCACCGGCGACGAGTTCAGCGCCAAGGACTTCCGGACGTGGGCCGGCACCGTCGCCGCGTTACTGGAGCTGCGGGAGGTCGAGCTGCTCGACCCCGATGCGTCGACGAAGCACAACCTCACCGAGGCCATTCGGCGCGTCGCGGAACGGCTGGGCAATACGCCCGCGGTGTGCCGCAGGTGCTACGTGCATCCGGGCGTGATCGACGCCTACCTGGACGGCGACCTCGCGGCCACGCTCGAGGCCGCGGCATCGAAGCGACTCAGCAGCCGGCCGCACGCGCTGCGCGCCGAGGAGGCGGCGGTGCTGGGCCTGCTCAAGGCGCGGCTGGCGCGGCTGGCGCGGGAGCGGCGCAAGCGCGTCGCAGCCTGACCCCTACGCGGCCTCGACCCGATCGAGCGCGCGGCGGTAGTCCTCCACATCGGGCTTGAGGAAGACGGCCATCCGCAGGTGGCGGCGTGCGGCCTCCGGATCGCCCATGCGCCGGAGGCTCATCCCGAGGCCGAAATGCCCGTAGTGCGCCAGCGGATCACGGTCGACGATAGCCTTGAAGCGCTCGGCGGCCTGTTCGGGGCGGCCCTGGTTGTAATCCGCGCGTCCGAGTGCCTCGAGGATCGACGCCTTACCCGGCTCGAGCCGGTTGGCCCGTTCGAGGACCACCGCGGCCGCGCCCGGGTGGCGATGCTCGAGCAGATCGCTGCCGCGGCGGAACAGCTCGTAGGCCGACTCCCGCTCGACGCGCTCAGGTTCCATCGCTGAAGTGTACGCAGGCTACGACCGAAGGTCGATCCGCTCGAGCCGCGGGTTCTCCGTTCGTCCCGGGATGCGGCCACGCTTGGCGATCGCGCGGCCGTCGAGTTCCTTGAGGTCCCCGGTGAAGTCGATGGGGCTCGCCTTGCTGATCGCGCTGCCGACCGCGAAGGAGTCGACCGGTGCGCCGGCCGCCTTGAAGATCTCGATCCGCTCCGCGTCGAGTCCGCCGGAAACGACGATGCGGACGTGGCGGTGTCCCGCCTGGTCGAGCCGCGCGCGCACCTCCTTGACGAGCTCCGGCGTCACCCGGCCCCGCTCCGATGGCGTGTCGAGGCGGATGCCCCACAGCCGATCCCCCAGCGCCTCGGCGACGCGCAGCGACTCCTCCGCCTCGTCCTTGAAGGTGTCGACCAGCGCAATGCGCGGCACGTCCGCATCGATGTGGCGGTCGAACGCCTCGAGCGCACGGACCGTGTCGCCGAAGATGAGGATCAAGGCGTGCGGCATGGTGCCGGTCGGCGAGAGGCCCGCCAGCCGCGCCCCCGCCGGGGTCGACGCGCCGATGCAGCCGCCGACGACGCTGGCATAGTCCATCTGATCGGCGACGCTAGGATGCACGTGCCGTGCGCCGAAGCCGATGACCGGGATCGGTGCGGCGGCGTCGACGATGCGCCGCGCGGCGGTGGCCCAGCCCGAGCAGCTGGCCAGGATGCCCAGGATCGCGGTCTCGTACAGGCCATAGGCCGAGTAGCGGGCCGTGATCCGCATCACGACCTCCTTGGGGCTGAACGGATTGCCATCGTGCAGCGACTCAACGACCGGCTCCGGCTCGTGCGTGCGCTCGCCGCCGAAGATCTCACGCAGGTAGCTGAGCGACTCCTCGGCGCCGCACAGGATGCCCTCGCCGCGCGGGAAGATCTCCATCGTCGCCACCGGATCGAGCCGCTCGGCGGCCAGGATCGTCCGGGTGCGCTCGAAGTACACATCCGCGGTCTCGCCCGAGAGGACATCGGCGGCAGGCTGGAATCGTGGCCGGGCGGGCCCCGCCGGGGCGTCGGGTGCGGCGTCGTCGACGGTCATGGCGCAGGAGTGTAGCAGGCGGTCACGCGGGCTCTCGCCCGTTCGGCCGGCGACGCAGCAGGACGATCACGACACCGACAATGAGCGCGATCGCGGCGACGGCGCTCAGCAGGCGCAGCAGGCCCGCCGTGTCGGCGCTGTCGAGCCGCTCGCGCGCCGCGGTGATCGCGTCGCTCGCCCCGCGCAGGTCACCCTCCCCGAACAGGTCATTCGCCGTCGCCAGGCTCTCGTCCGGAGCGGTGCCGCCGGCCAGGCCGATGCGAGCCAGGAGGCTGCGCTCGGCTGACGCCGCGTCGACGCCGGAGCGATACGCCTCGACCACGGTCCGCTCGGCCTCCAACTCGTCCTGCGCCTCGGTGCCGCCGCCGCTCTGCTCGTAGCGATCGCGCAGCCGCGTCGGGACCGACAGGCCCGCGGCGTCGATGTCCGCGAGCAGCGCATCGCGGTCCACGAGCCAGCTGCTCGCGGCCGCGATCTCGTCACCCGCCTCGCCGAAACGCCAGTCCTCCATCGCGGCGCGGACCGGCGCCGAGGTGCCCCACTCCCCCGCCTGGGCCTCGAGCGCCGCATACGCGGTGCGCGCGGCGGCCCGTGCGTCGATCTCCGGCTGCGCGCTCGTGCCCAGCACCGCCGCCACGAAGCGCGGCGCAAGGTCCGCGCCGCTCGTCAGCTCCAGCTGGTCGAGCAGCTGGCGCGTGCCGGCCGCTTCAGGATCGACCCCTTCGGCCGTCGTGAGCCGCTCGTCGTAGCCGCCGCGACCCGACGCGATGCGTGACAGCGCCTCGGTGATCGGCGCGGTGCCAACCTCGCCCTTCAGCTCGCGGAAGAATGCCCACGAGGCGGGATAGCCGTAGCCGTCCAGCGCGGTGTCCTGCCATATCACCAACGGCACCGCCGACGCCGCCTGCTCGTCGCGACGCTTGATCGGATCGTAGGGCTCGGCAACCTCCAGCTCGGCGGCGACGGTGCCGGCCATGTACGAGGCGAGGCCCTCGCGGCTCCATCGGTCGGCCAGCAGCGAGTCGTTGATCCACAGGTGCGCCGCCTGGTGCAGCAGCGTGAACGGCGGCTCGTCGAAGCCCACCCGGATCTCCGGCTCGATCGACGGCGGCGCCTCGGCGGCGCTGTTCGGCGGCGACTCGATCACGACGATCGGCCCGGCCGGCGTGTCGCCGATCCCGATCCATCGCTCAAGCAGCGGCAGCGCGCGGACGAGCAGGTCGCGCGCCGCCTCGCCCCACGCCACGTCATCGGCGAAGGCGCGCACCTCGATCGCCAGGCTGCCCGACGCCAGCTCGGCGGTCCCTTCCAGCGTCTCGTAAGACGTCTCGCGATCGGCGCTGATGAGCGCCAGCCACTTCGTCGGGTCGCCGATGGCACCGCTCTCAAGGATGCTGGCCTCGCCCGCGCGCCGCGCGGTGAGCGGGTCGCCGTCGGCGCGGACGGTGTAGTCCGCGGGGAGCTCGACGCTCACCGTGCCGCTCGTCCCGAAGCTCCAGATCGGCAGCACCACGATCGAGGGCCGGATGCGCAGCTGGGCGGTCGGGCCATCGGGCAGGGTGTAGGTCAGCGTGAAGGTCGCGGCTTCCTCGAAGCGCAGCGGCTCGCGCAGCGTGACGGTCGCGACGTTCACCTCGTCGCGCGTCGCCGCCGCGACGCTGAGGTCGCCCTTGTCATCGGTGGCCGCCACGTCGGTCGCGGTGTCATGGATCGCCAGCTCGACCGCCGGGAAGAGGCTGAACTGTCCCGCGGGGTCGGGCGTGGTGTTCGTGAACGTGACCTCGACACTCACCAGCGCGTGACGCGCATCCGGCTCGACGACGTAGCGCGCCACGGTCTCCATCGTGTATTCGGCGGCGAACGCGGGCGCCGGGGCCAGGCCGAGCGGCGCCACCGCCGCGAGGAGCAGCGCCACGACGAGGAGGCGCACGAGGCGCGCCGTCATCGGTCCGTGCCTCCGCGCAGCCAGGCGATGATGCCGCGCCGGCGACGGCGGGGCGGAGGCGGCCCGTCCCAGGCCGGAAGCTGCGCGACGACCTCGGTGCGGTACGCACTCAGCAACTCGGGATTGCGCCCCGTCCGGTCGGAGGAATCGGGCAGGATGCCGCGATCCGCGACGGCCAGCGCCGTCTCCTCCAGCAGCCGGTCCGCGACAACGCACAGCCGGACCAGGCCACGGCCAAGCTCGTCGAGCGTGGCATCGCGGGCGGGAAGCTCGGTCATGAGCATCGGGCGGTCGTCATCGGTCATGGCGAACTTCACGAAGGGATGGTCGAAATTGGCGCGCAGCATCCGGAGCATCGTGCGCTTCGGGATCTCCATCGCCTCGAGGCCGTAGTAGGCCCACAGCATCAACCCGAGGCCATCGACCCAGGCAGCGGTCACGCGCAGATCGAAGCGCCGCTCGCCGTCCAGGATCACGTCGCGGCTCATCGCCGCACCACCGGCGCCACCGGAGGCGCCCACGATCTCGACGCCGAGCTCCTCGAGCCAGCGATCGAGCGGCGGCGCGCCGCCCGCGGTCCGCTGCGGGTCAGCCAGCGTGCTGCACCGTGGAACCCGACGCGATCGTCCGACTCGGGAAGTCGGCAGCGACGACGCGCGGATCGATCCGGCAGTTGCGCCCGATCTTCGTCCGCGCCGGCACCCGCGCCGCCTTGCCGACGAGCGTCATCCCCGCGGAGAGGCGTTGCGGCTCGTCGCGGTTGGGCGTTAGGTCGTCGCCATGCCCGACGATCGCGTTGCGCCCGATCACGCAATCCTTGTCGATGATCGCGCGGTCCAGCCGCGCCCCGGCCTGGATGACGGTGTCGAACATCACGATCGAGTCGCGGACCACGGCGCCGGCCTCGATGCGTACGCCCGGCGACAGGATGCTGTGCTCGACGGTCCCGTCGACGACGCAGCCGTGGCTGACCATCGAGCGCGTCACGGCCGCGGCCGGCCCGATGCGTGCCGGGGCACGCTCCTCGGAGCGGGTGTAGATGAGCCAGCCGGTCTCGTACAGGTCGATCCCCGGGTCGTCGCTCAGCAGGTCCAGGCTCGTCTGCCAGTAGCTCTCGATCGTCCCGACATCCTGCCAGTAGCCGGTGAACTCGTAGGCGGCCACGCGCTTGCGCTGCTCGAGCATGCCGGGCAGCACGTGCCGGCCGAAATCGGGCCACTCGGCTCGCAGCGCGGCTCGCAGCGCGGGCCACGAGAAGACGTAGACGCCCATGCTGACCAGGTTCGACGGCGGCTTCGCCGGCTTCTCGATGAACTCGGTGACCATTCCCTGTGCATCGAGCGCCAGGATCCCGAACCGATGCGCCTCCTCGATCGGCACGGTGCGCACCGCGCAGGTGATGTCCGCATTGGTCGCCCGATGTCGCTCGATGAACGGGCGGTAATCCATCTTGTAGATGTGATCACCGGCCAGGATCAACACGAGCTCCGGATTACGGTCAGCGATGAACTCCATGTTCTGGAGCACCGCGTCGGCCGTCCCCCGGTACCAGTCGTGGGCTCGATTTCGGCCCAGGTACGGCTGCAGCAGGGTGACGCCACCACGGCTGCGGTCCAGGTCCCAGGGTCGCCCCACCCCGATATGGTCGATGAGCGAGCGTGGCGCGTACTGGGTCAGGATCCCGACATCGGTCAGGCCCGAATTCACCGTGTTGCTGAGCGCGAAGTCGATGATCCGATACTTCCCGCCGAACGGCACGCCCGGCTTGGCGCGCACCTGGCTCAGGATCGAGAGGCGCTCGCCCTCGCCGCCGGCGAGGATCAGGGTCAGGACGGGGTTGGCCACGCTGCCGATTCTCGCACGCGGCGCGCCACGCGGCGTCTCCAGCTCAGCGACGAGGACGGGTGCGTCGCGCGACCGCGGCAGAGCTGGCCGCGAGCAGCAGCGGGAGCGGCAGCAACGCGTTCGGGGCAGGGATCGTCGGTGGCGGCGGTGTCGGCTTGTTCTGGCCAGGCGGCCCGCCGGGGGTCGGCGCGGGCCCGGGCTGGCCCGGCGAGGCGGAGGCGCCGGGTGATGGCGACGGCTTCGGCGTCGAGGTCACGCGTCCACATACCGCGGGGAAGCCGGGATTGCCATACAGCGGCGAGATGCGGTACCGCGTGTTCGGGTTCTCCGGTTGCGCCGAATCACCGCGCGCTCCCCAGTCCTTGCTCACCATACGGTCGGACCAGCGTTGCGCGGCGGCGATCCAGGTCGACGGGCGCGCCGGCGAGGCCTGCGAGACGTACTGCACCAGGTCCAGGCAGCCCTTGCCGTGCACGTTGTCGACCGCCGGCAGGAAGTCGTCCAGGAACGGCATCGTGATCACCGGACCGCCGCAGTTGTTCGTGGCTGCCATGCCGCTGAAGCGGCAGACGCTGACATCGGTGATCCCCTCCGGCTGCGCGAAGGTCGTCTGGCCGACGGGCGTCTGCTCGTTCCAGGCCCACGGCTCGTTGAGGGCGCGCTGCATGAACTCGTGCCACAGGAAGAGGGGGCCATCGGCGCTGAAGAGGCCGACGCCAAGGACGTTCGACATCGGTTCCTGGTTGTTGTTGCCCATCCAGACCCCGGTCGTCAGCGAGCCCGGGATGTAGCCGAAGCCGGACACGTCGCGGAAGTCGTTCGTGGTGCCGGTCTTGAAACCGGCCGGGCGGCGCTGGCCGTCGGGCGTGACAAGCTGCGCGCGCTCGCCCCACAGCAGGTTGCGGGCTGGATCGGTGTTGCCCTCCAGGATCCAGTGAGTCAGGTACGCCTCGGCGGGGGTCATCGGCTCCGTCGTGGTCGACGCGAGCGATCGCTCCAGGTTGAAGATGATGTTCCCGTCGCGGTCGCGGATCTCGCGGATGGTGCGCGCCTGGTGCAGCAGACCCTGCGCGGCGAAGGCGCTGTAGGCCTGTGTCATGTTGGTCAGGTTCACCGGGATCGAGCCAAGGGCCAGGGTCAGTCCCGGATCGAGGCCCATGATGTAGTCCTTGGGCGCGATGCCCATCGACTCGGCGAACTCCGCCGTCGTCTCGGCCCCGACCAGGTACTGCATCTGGACCGATGGGATGTTGAGCGAGTAGCGCAGCGCATCCATGGCTAGGACCGGGCCGTGCTCCTGGATGTCGGCGTTGGTCGGGATGTAGCTGCTTGCCGTGGTCAGGCTGAACTGGGTGGCGGCATCGACGAAGAGCGTCGCCGGCGACGCCTTGCGATCCTTGAAGGCCGATGAGTAGGTGATCGGCTTGAAGGCCGATCCGGGCTGGCGCATCCCGAGGCCTGCCACGTCGAACTCGCCCTGCACCCGATCCTCACGGTTGTTGAAGTCGATCGAGCCGATGTAGGCCACGATCTCGCCGGTGGCCGAATCGATCGAGACGAGCGCGCCATTGCCGACGTTCTTGTCCGCGAGGTTGGCGACCCACTTGTTGACCAGCTCACGGGCGACCTGCTGCAGGTCGTAGTCGAGCGTGGTGGTGATCTGGTAGCCGCCGGTGCGCACGTCAAGCTCAGGGTTGGACGAGCCGAGCGCCTCGAGGATCTGGGCCGCCTCACTGCGCACGCGATACGTGAAGTGCGGCTCGATCAGCGGCGTGGTGATGCTGGTCGGCTTCATCGCCTCCCAGGTCGTGGCGACCGCCGTGTCGTGCTCCGCCTGGCTGATGTAGGCATCCCGCAGCATCGCCTCGAGCACGAGGTTGCGACGTTCGATCGCGGCGGCCGCGGCTGCCTCGCTCCCCGGCTCGCCGGCCGAGTTCTGGTACGGATCGTAGAAGCTCGGCGCCTGCGGCAGCCCCGCGATGAAGGCCGACTGCGCGATGCTGAGCTGGGTCAGGTCGGTGATGCCGAAGTAGTTCGCGGCCGCGGCCTTGATCCCGTACGAGCCGTGGCCGTAGTAGACGAGGTTCAGGTAGGTGGCCAGGATCCGCTCCTTGCCCTCACGACCTGGGTACGCCGCCGTCACGTTGCGGGCGAAGATGTTCTCGCGGATCTTGTCGGGGATGCTCGGGTCGTTGCGCGGGGGCGGCGGCTGGCAGACGTCCTCCTCCGCTGGCTGCTCCGCCTGGTCGGGCGGCAGGGTCGCCACCGGTGCGAGGCTGCCAAGCTCAGGCGTACTGGCCGATGGCGCGGCCGGCCCCCCGGCCTGGGACTCGCGCAGCACCTCGGCGTAGTCGATCATCTGCTGCGTCAGCGTCGAAGCGCCCTGGGTGATGCCGCCGGCCTGCAGGTTCGCCCACGCAGCTCGGATCGCCGCGTAGTAGTCGATCCCGTCGTTCGTCCAGAAGGTCCGATCCTCCGCGGCCGTCGTGGCGTTGATGAGCGGCTCGGGGATCTGGTCAAACGTCACCGACTCGCGGTTCTGGCACTCGAATCGGGCCAGCAGGCGTGCCCCGGTGCGATCGTAGACGTACGAGGTCTGCGGCAGGCTGATGTCTTCGAGGATCTGCGGATCGGGCAGGTCGGAGGCGAAATAGTTGTACGCGGCCAGCATGCCGCCGGCGGTGCCCAGGATCGATCCGCCGATCATGATCACGAACGTACCGACGATCGCCAGGAAGAAGGTCGTGAGCCCGCGACGACGCGAGGAGCGGAGGCCCTGGATCTTGCGGGTGAGGAGCTGGCGGCGGCGCCGCTGCATGGCGGGATGCATCGGCGGCCTACGGTAACAAAGTTCCCTCACCCGGTCGAATGGGCACGGGGTCGGCGCCACCGGTGCCAAGTCGCTTGGTTGACGGCGAAAACGCGACATATTCTCATCGTGAGACCCCTTATGCGGGCAACCGGACGAGAATCCACGACAGATGCGTCACCGGCTGAGCATCTGACGTCGAGATCCGCCCGATTCAGGGCCATCCCCGCTGGGACTCCCTCGTAAGGCTCACCCAGTCGACATCTATCACCTATCGGCGGCTTCCCTCCAGCGCGCTGGCGCGAGGGAGCACCCGAGCGCCAGCCGTCCCCCACCGCGTGGCGCACCTTCAGCGCCCCTCGCTTCGAGCGCGGTAAGCGCCCTCGGCTCAGCGCAGGAGCGCCACGACCTGTCCGAGGAGATGGGGCTCGCGGAGCAGGGTGATCACCGCTCCCGCGATGAGAAACGGACCGAACGGGATGTAGCTCTTCATGCCGACGCGCCGCGAGGCGAGCAGGACGATGCTCGTGAACCCCGCCAGCAGCGCCGCGACGAAGATCGCGTAGAAGATGGCCGGCCAGCCGAGCAGCAGGCCCAGCGGCGCGATGAGATACAGATCCCCCAGCGCCACCCCGCCCCGGATGATGAGGCCCAGCACGCCCAGGAAGGCGACCGCCGCCACGGCCCCGATGAGCGCATCGAACGGGGTGATGGTGGGGTTGAACGGCACGAAGGCCACCGCGCCGAGGATGAGTGGGTCGAGGGCGAGATGCGGCAGGCGTCGCTGCTCGAGGTCGGTGGCAGTCAGCAGCACCAGCGGCACCAGCAGCACGAGATGGACCAGGGTGGCCCATGCCGGCAGCCCGGAGACGGAGACGATGCCGCCCGCAGTGGCACCCGCGGCGATCGCCAGCAGCGCCGTGCGCACGCCGACCTTCCGATGGCGCGCCTCATCGGCCGGCCAGGCACTCGCGATGCGTTCGGACGCCGCGCCCCAGGCGGCGAAGAGCAGTCCGGCCGCGGCAATCCACGGCGTCACGGGGCGAACCGAGCGGTCGATCCAATCATCGGCCGCATGCTAGCCCGGCCAGGCCCCGCGTCGATGGCCCGATCGTCCACTGCGCGGGCTGGCACGCCATCTGCCAATGCTCCGCTGCATACCGTGGCCTCCAATGGCCGCGTTCACGAGGAGGTTTGCAACGCCATGGACAGCGATCGCATCGAAGGGCCGCTCAAGGAGGGCATCGGCAAGGTCAAGGAAGCCGTGGGCGACGCCACCGACGACCCGCAGACCGAAGCCGAGGGCAAGAAGGACCAGGCGGAGGGTGATCTCCAGAACACGTGGGGCGAGGCCAAGGACAAGGTCGACGACGCCCTCTAGGACCAGTTTGGACCGATGCCGCCGGCTGACGCCGGCGGCATCGCGCTGTCAGCCCTTCGCGAAGTCGAGCGCCAGGCGCGCAAGCGTCGTCACCCCGGCTCCCGTGGCGCCCTTCGCGCCGCTCGCCTTATCGGTGTGGTTGTAGGCCGAGCCAGCGATGTCGACATGCACCCATGGCTTCGTCGCGAACTCCGCCAGGAAGACGGCGCTCTTGATGAGCGACCCGTCGCGCGATCCGGAGTTCACCATGTCGGCGTACGCCGAATCGTAGGCGGGCCGGTACTCCACCGCCAGCGGCATCTCCCAGAACCACTCGCCGGTGACATCGGCCGCCGCCTGGACCGCCTCGCCCCACTCCCGCGGTCGGCTGAAGTAGGCACTGATCAGATCGCCGAAGGCGACCGATGCGGCGCCGGTCAGCGTCGCGATGTCGACGAGGTGCGTCGCCCCCTGCTGCTCGGCCCAGTGGAGCGCATCAGCCAGGATGAGCCGACCTTCGGCATCGGTGTTGATGACCTCGATCGTCTTGCCGTTCATGGCCCTGACGACGTCGCCGGGGCGCTGTGCGCTCCCCGACGGCATGTTCTCGACCATCGGCGCCACCGCCATGAGCGGCGTGTTCGGCGCAATCCGGGCGACGGCGCGCGCCGCCGCGATGACCGCCGCGGCACCGCACTTGTCGTGCTTCATCTCCTCCATCTGGGCGGAGGGTTTGATGCTGATGCCGCCCGAGTCGAAGCAGACGCCCTTGCCCACGATCGCCAGGCGGCGCTCCGGATCGGCCTGCTCCCAGCCGGGCAGCTTGATGGCGATGAGGCGCGGCTCGTGCTCCGCGCTCATCCCCACGCCGAGGAGCGCGTTCATGCCGAGCGTGCGCATCTCCTCGACGCCCAGGATTTCGACCGTGCAGCCGTCCGCCTCGAGCGCTCGTGCCTCCTCGGCCATCCGCTCCGGGGAGAGGTCGTTGGCGGATCGGTTCGCGAGCTCGCGGCCCCATTCGACCGCCTCGGCCAGCGCAATCGCGCCGGTGAGCTGGCTCTCGTCCGCACCGACCAGGATGAGCTCCTCGACGGTGCGCTTCATGGCGTCGGTGTCGCGCACCCGGCCGTAGAAGTCCATCGGGCGGAACGAGCCAGACTGGGCGCCCACCACCGCCGCCACGTAGCCGTCGGTGTCCTCCCCGTCACGCAGCACCAGCGCCAACGAGCGAGCGGAACGGCCGATCAGCCGGCGCGTGGCGGTCGCGGCGATCCGTCGCGCCCGCCAGGCGCCACGGCCGCGGCGAACGCCATTGAGGAGCAGCAGTCGCGGTGCCCCGAGGCCGTCGACGCTGAGCAGCGCCGAGTAGTGCTCCAGGATGTTGAACTCTCCCCACTCGATGGCGCGCCGAATGGCGCCACCGGTTGCCTCATCGATCGCCGCCAGGTCATCGGCGAAGCCTTCCTTCACGTCCTCGCGGTACACGGGGATGGCGAGCACGTCCGCTTCGACGAGCTGGGGTGAGGTGGTGGCAGCGCGCAGGCGCATGCAGTCTCCTTCGATGCATCGCCCCCCGATGGCATGTGACACGTTTCCGGCGCGGCGCTGACCGCGGGTCAACCGAGTATAGACAGCGGCACGCCCCTCAACCGCCGCAGTAGCCCTCGAAACGCGGGAAGAACATCGTGAAGCGAGACCCCGGCGCGACCTGCTCGCCGGCGGCGGGCTCCTGCGCGTAGATTTCCTCGGGCAGATTCGGCTGGGTGTCGCACGCGACCGTCCAGTCGAGTCCGGCCTGCCGGGCGGCTTCGATACCGGCGTCGAACGTCAGGCCCACGGTATCGGGCACCGTCACGAGGCCACTGCCCGGAGCGCTGCTCGGCTGCGGCGCGTCCGAAGGATCGCCACCCAGTCGCAGGCCACCGGAGCCCAGCGCGAAGACGAGCCACACGACGCCGGCGGCCACCGCGACGAGGACCAGCGTCGCGACCCAGCTGCCGCGATTCGCTCGACGCGCTGCTGCCCGGCCCGCGCGCGGCCGGTCCCGGGATGCCGGCACGGTGCCGATCGGCGGCGGCAGATAGGCGCGGCCAGGCTCCGACGCGGGGCGCTGAAAGCTCGTGGTTTCATCCTCGTCACCCTGCGGCACGTCAGAGCGCGGCACGTCGTCCGGCTCCACCGAATCAAGGGCGCGGCGCATCGCGGCGGCACTGGTGAAACGCTGCGACGGATTGATGGTCAGCGCCTGCAGCACGACGCGATCGAGCTGCTGCGGCACGCCCGAGACCCGCTCACCCGGCGCGACAGGCTGGCCGCGCCGCTGCGCATCGGCCACCTCCGTCGGTGTCCTGCCCTCGAACGGGATCTGGCCGGTGAGCGCCTCGTACAGCACCACGCCGACGCCGTAGAGGTCGCTCGCCGGACTGAGCGCCTCGCCGTGCAGCTGTTCGGGAGCCATGTAGTGCAGCGAGCCAATCGAGGTGTCGCCCCCCGATTCGCTCTCCGGCGTGCGCGCGATCCCGAAGTCGATGAGCTTCGTCGGGCCGGGCCCGAGCATGACGTTCGCGCTCTTCACGTCGCAGTGCACCAGGCCTCGCTCGTGAACCAGCTCGAGGCCGGCGAGGAGGTCCTGGCCGATCTGCAGCACCTCGACCGGTGGAAGCCGCCCGCGCTCGGCGACGAGCGCCCGCAGCGGGCGGTAGCGCGTGAGCAGCTCCATCACGATGAAGTGCAGGGCTCCATCGGTGCCGGAGTCGTAGACGTGGACCAGATTCGGGTGCGAGAGAGAGGCAGCCGTTCGGGCTTCGCCCAGGAAGCGCTCGACATGGGTCGCATCGTCGGCGTAGGGCCGGCTCAGCACCTTGAGCGCCACGTCGCGATCGAGCCGCTCGTCGCGGCTGCGGTAGACGCGTGCCATCCCGCCGCGCGCGATGAGATCGCTCACCCGGTAGCGGTCCGCGATGCGCTGGCCGAGAACCGGGTCCAGCGGCTCGGAGCTCGTCATGGTGCACCCTCCGTGGCTGGTTCGAGCACGACCGATGCCACCGCCGCCCGGCATTCGCCGACCTGTGCCAGCAGCGTGGCGAGCGCGGCAGGCGCGCCGCCGCCGATCGATGCCGCCGCATCGGCAAGCGCGATCGCACGCCCGCGATCGGCGCGGCTCGCCTCCTGGGTGGCGACGGCGTAGGCATCATGCGCCGCGGCCAACGCTGCCGCATCGCCGCTGCGCAGCGCCGTGGCGATGCCGTCCAGGGCGTCGAGCAGGTCCCGCATGCCACCTGTCCAGACCGTGAGCGTCGGCAGCGTCGCGTTCCACTCCGCGAACGTCGCGAGGCCGGCCCGCCCCGAGGCGACCGCCCGCGCGATGTCATCGGGCCGCCCGTCAGCTGCCGCGGCCAACGCCAGCTCCAGGTCGCTCAGCGCGGCGTCAGAGGCGTGCCGCAGCGAGGCGACCGAGGCAGCCGTGGTGCCGCTCGCTCGCAGCTCCGCGCCGAGCCGAGCCGCATCGGCCTCATCAATCGGCAGCGCCGGCACCGCGATCGGTGGCACGCGCGAGGACCCGAGCCGCTCCACCTCGCGCAGCGCCTGGCGAGCCGCGACGATCGGTGGGCCGGCCATCTCCATCGCCAGCGCGGCCGCGTCGAACCGCTCGTCCGGCGGCGCGTCGCCGTCGAGCACCAGCGCTGCCCCGCCGCGGGCGTCGCCGAGCGCCTCGCCCAGCTGCGCCTCGAGTGCCGCGATCGCGGCATCGGCCCCGACGAGCGCGGCGGAGAGGGCGGTCGCGTGGTGTGCGGCCCGCGGCGGGTCGGCCTGCGCCGCGTTCGGCGCTCGCCCGCCGAAGAGCGCCGCGACCCCCAGCACGGCGATCGTCGCCAGCAGCGCCGAGCGCAGGCTCACGGGGCCTATCATCCGTGGGTGGATCGGGCGGTCATTCGTGGGTTGCCTAAGGCCGAGCTGCACCAGCATCTCGACGGTTCGGTGCGCCCGTCGACCGCCGTGGAGCTGGGCGCCGCGCTGGGCATGCGCTTCGACCTCGAGGAGGCCGAGCGGCTGCTCGTGGCCCCGGCCCAGGGCCGCGACCAGGCTGAGCTGCTGGAGTACTTCGACCTGCCGCTCGAGCTGCTCCAGACGGCGCCCGCCCTCCGACGCGTCACGGCTGAGCTCGTGGCCGACATGGCGGCCGACGGCATCGTGTACGGCGAGATTCGCTGGGCACCGCGTCTCCATCTCCGAGGCGGCCTGTCGGTCGCGGCGGTGATCGAGGCTGTCGCCGATGGCGTCGTCGACGCGCGCGGCAGCCTCGCGGCACCGATGCCGCAGATCGGCCTCATCGTGACCGCCATGCGCTCGCACCCGCCCCTCGCCAACGTGGAGCTGGCGCGCATCGCGGCCGCACACGCGACGCCGGTCGTGGGCTTCGACCTGGCGGGACCCGAGGCGGCGTTTCCCGCACCACCCCACGCCGCAGCGTTTCGCGCCGCCGAGAGCGATGGGCTGCGGCTCACGGCCCACGCCGGCGAGGTGCCGGGCTCTGAGCGGATCCGCGACGTCATCGGGCTGGGGATCGAGCGCATCGCACACGGGGTCACGGTGGCAGCCGATCCCGAGCTGATCGAGCTCGTCCGCGCGCGCGACCTCACGCTCGACCTGTGTCCCACGAGCAACGTCCAGGCCGGCATCGTGACGTCCCTCGCCGCGCATCCGCTTGCCGTGCTGCATCGGGCGGGTGTGAGCGTGACGCTCTCGACCGATGACCGCACCGTCAGCGGCACCACGCTCACCGACGAGATCATCGCCGTCAGCGCCGCGCTCGAGCTGGGTGCGGACGAGCTTGCCGCCATCGCGCTGAATGCCTTCGATCGAGCCTTCGCCCCGAGCGCGGTCATCGAACCGCTCCGCCGCGACGCGGTCGCTGCCTGGAACGCCTGGGCGTCGGGGACGATCATCCGCTGACCAGGCCGAGCAGCGTCGCGACCGCTCCAGGCCCATCGACCACGTGGTCCGGGCGCCGCTCGCCATCGAGGCGCGCGGCGGTGCCGGCATCGGCCACCCCGGTCAGCACCAGGACCGAGCGGATGCCGGCGCGCCGCGCGGCCACGATGTCGGCATCGGGGTTGTCGCCGATCATCAGCGCGTCCGTTGGCCGCAGCCCCGCGGCCCCCACGATCGCCTCGAGCATCGCGGGAGCTGGCTTGCCGATGACCACGGCAGCCTCGCCGCCGGCCGTGGCGATGGCGCTCACCATGCTGCCCGCCCCGGGCAGGAAGCCATGCGGCGTGGGGTAGCGGCTGTCCGCGTTCGTGGCGACGAAGCGGGCACCGCCGCGAATCGCCGAGGCGGCAGCGGCCAGGCGGCCGTAGTCGAACGACCGATCGAGGCCGGCGACCACGGCATCGAACACGACCTCCAGCGGCGCGCCGGATGACGCCGCGTCCGCGAGCTCCGCAGCCGGCGTTACCTCGAAGCCGGCCGCGCGCAGCTCGCTGAGCAGCCCGCGCTCCCCGACCGCCAGGATCCGATGCACATCGGGCGCGTGGCGCTGTAGGTGCAGGATGGTCGCGCTGTTCGACGTCACGATCTCGTCGACGGACGAGGCGATGCCCATGGCGGCGAGGGTGCGGACATAGTCGGCGCGCGTGGCGAGCGAGTTGTTCGTCGCGAAGCGAACCCCGATGCCGCTCGCGTGCAGCCGAGCCACCAAATCCACGGCACCCGGCACCGGGACGCCGCCGCGGTAGATGACGCCGTCGAGGTCGAAGATCACGAGCCTGGGGCGTGGCTCCATCGGTCGGGGCAGGTCGCGCTCCTCGTTTCTGAGATGATGCACAGGGCCAAATGGCCTTGAGCAGGCGCTGAGGAGGCAGTATCATGCCGCAGATTTCGCGTCAGCTTCCGGCTGGACTCATTCGGCCGGTGTGATCCGAGCCGCACCCGCGGCATCAACAGAACCCCCATGTCGGGGAGAGGAGAGTCCATTGCGAACGCAGCGACGGTACGGCGTGGCCGCGACCTTCGTCACAGCGGCGCTGTTGCTGGCGGCATGCCAGGGCGGCGGCGCATCGCCCAGTGAGGCGACCCAGGCAGCGTCGGCATCAGCCAGCGCAAGCGAGAGCGAGGCCGAGAGCCAGGCACCAAGCGCCGAGCCGGTCGACTTCAAGGGTTGCATGGTCAGCGATGTCGGTGGCATCGACGACAACAGCTTCAACGAGAACGGCTGGAAGGGCATGCAGGATGCCGAGGCGCAGCTGGGCATCGAGGTCAAGTTCCTCGAGTCGCGCAGCGCCGAGGACTACGCCCGCAACATCGACCAGTTCGTCAACGAGGATTGCGACATCATCGTGACGGTCGGATTCCTGCTCGGCGACGCCACCAAGGCCGCCGCGGACGCCAACCCCGACACGCGCTTCGCGATCGTCGACTTTGCCTACGACCCGGCCCTGCCGAACGTCGAGGGCCTCGTCTACAACACCGCGGAGGCGGCGATGCTCGCCGGCTACGCGTCGGCCTCGTGGACGAAGACCGGCGTGATGGGCACCTTCGGTGGCATCAACATCGGTCCCGGCGTCACCGACTTCATGGACGGCTTCATCGCCGGTGCCAACTACTGGAACGAGCAGAAGGGCGACGACGTCAGCATCCTCGGCGGGCGCAACCCGAATGACGCGGCCTCCGGAACGTTCACCGGCAACTTCGACAGCACCGATGACGCGAAGAACACGACCATCGGCATGCTGCAGGAGAACGCCGACGTGATCCTGCCGGTCGGCGGCCCGATCGGGCAGGGCACCTTCGCCGCGATCGAGGAGCAGAGCGCCGACGCCGTGGGCCTTGGCGTCGATGTCGACTGGACAGAGTCCACGCCGCAGTACGCGTCGTTGATCCTGACCAGCATCATCAAGCGGATCGACAACTCGGTCTTCCAGGCGGTCGAGCGAGCGCTCAACGACGAGCCGGTGGAGCCGGTCTTCGTCAGCACGTTGGAGAACGAGGGCGTCGGCCTTGGCGACTTCCACGACTACGACGGCGAGATCTCGCAGGAGACCAAGGACGAGATCGCGGCGCTCTCCGACGCGATCATCGCCGGGGACGTGACCCCGTCGGACTACTACGGCGAATAGGGCCGAGCCGAGATAACGGCTCAGCTATCCTGAACGGGCGGCGTCAATCGGACGCCGCCCGTTCGTTGCATCGGGAGCCAACGCCACCGTGAAGCTCGAGCTGCGGGGGATCACCAAGCGCTTCCCCGGGGTCATCGCGAACGAGGGAGTCGACCTCGTCGTGCAGCCGGGCGAGATCCACGGCCTGCTGGGCGAGAACGGCGCCGGCAAGACGACGCTCATGAACGTCCTGTACGGGCTCTACCAGCCCGACGAGGGCGAGATCCTGATCGACGACAAGCCGGTTCGCTTCGACGGGCCCGGCGATGCGATCGCCGCCGGCATCGGGATGGTCCACCAGCATTTCATGCTCGTGCCGGTCTTCACCGTGACCGAGAACGTCATGCTCGGGGTCGAATCGACGACCGGACCCCTGCGCATGCTCGACAAGCCGGCCGCGCGCCGGCGCATCATCGACATCTCGGAACGCCACGGACTGCACGTTGATCCCGACGCCGTGGTCGAGGACCTGCCGGTCGGCGTCAGGCAGCGCATCGAGATCATCAAGACGCTCTACCGCCAGTCCAACGTGCTCATCCTGGACGAGCCATCCGCCGTCCTCACGCCGCAGGAGACCGATGAGCTGTTCGGGATCATGCGCTCGCTGATCGACTTCGGCACGTCGATCATCTTCATTACCCACAAGCTCAACGAGGTGCTCGAGATCGCGAGCCGCATTAGCGTCCTGCGTCGCGGCAAGGTGGTCGGCAACACGACCGCCGCCGAGACGAGCAAGGCACAGCTCGCGACGATGATGGTCGGGCGCGACGTGCAGCTCACCGTCGACAAGGATCCGGCCAAGCCGGGCGACGCGGTGCTGGAGGTGCACGACCTGGTGGTGCGCGACGAGCGCGGCCATGCCGCGGTCGACCACCTCGACCTGACCGTGCACGCCGGCGAGATCCTGGCCGTTGCGGGGGTGCAGGGCAACGGGCAGAGCGAGCTCGTCGAGGCGATCACCGGGCTGCGCGACAGTGACAGCGGCGAGATCCTGATCGGCGGCGAGCGACTCGGCAGCGACCCACGCGAGATCTACGAGGCCGGCGTTGCGCACGTGCCGGAGGACCGCATGGAGGACGGTCTCATCGCCGAGTTCACCGTCGCGGACAACCTCGTCCTCAACGGCTACTGGCGCGCGCCCTACGCCCACGGCCTGTCGCTCGACGGCGATGCGATCGTCGAGTCGGCGACGCGGCTCGTGTCAGAGTTCGACATCCGGACGCCATCGATCTTCAACGATGTCGGCAACCTGTCAGGCGGCAACCAGCAGAAGGTCATCGCCGCGCGCGAGTTCTCGCGTCCGCTGAAGCTCATCGTGGCGGCGCAGCCAACACGCGGCCTGGACGTTGGATCGATCGAGTACATCCACCGTCGCATCGTGGAGAAGCGCGACGAGGGCGCGGCGGTGCTCATCGTGTCCAGCGAGCTCGACGAGGTGAGGGCGCTCGGCGACCGGATCGCGGTCATGTACCAGGGCAAGATCGTGGATGTCCTGGCTCCGGCCGAAGCCACTTACGAGCGCCTTGGGCTGCTCATGGGCGGCGCGCATCCGGAGGACCACACGCCCGATGAGATGGCGCAGGTCGCGGCCGCCGCGGGACCGGTGGCCCGTGGCTGACGAGATGCCCCAGGACGAGCAGCCGGCTGCGCAGGCCACGCCCGCACCCGAGCACACCGAGGAGGACGAGGAGGGCTCGAGCCGGCTCGGCGCACGGGTGCGCGGCATCTTGCTGCCGGTCCTGGCGCTGCTGACCGCCTTCATCATCGGCGGCCTCGTCATCGTCGTCACCGACGCCGGGCTGCTAGGCATGTGGGGCAGCGATCCGATCGCGGCCATCGGCGCGTCGTGGTCGGCCGTGGCCGGCACCTACGCGGCGCTGCTGCGCGGCTCGATCGGCGACCCGGGGCAGCTCATCGGCGCACTGGTCGCGCTCGACTGGGACGCGGTCAAGCAGGCCTTCGGCCCGCTCTCGGAGACCATCGTGTCCGCGACGCCGCTCATCTTCACCGGCCTCTCGGTCGCGCTCGCATTCCGCGTCGGCCTGTTCAACATCGGCGCCGAGGGACAGCTCTACATCGGCGCCCTCTTCGCGGTCATCGTCGGCTTCTCGTTCGTGGGCCTGCCCTGGTTCATCCACCTACCGCTGGCGGTGCTCGCCGGCTTCCTGGGTGGCGCGCTGTGGGGATTCATCCCCGGCATCCTCAAGGCCCGAACCGGGGCGCACGAGGTGATCGTCACGATCATGCTCAACTTCGTCGCCTACAACCTCATCAACTGGGCGCTGAAGACCGCCTTCGTGCAGCGCGAGGGACGGCCCGATCCGATCTCGAAGATCGTCGAGCCGGGCGCGTGGCTGGCGCCGATCATCCCGGGCCTGCGCGCGCACTGGGGCATCGTCATCGCGATCGTCGCGGCCATCGCCGTCTCCTGGCTCCTCTTCCGCTCGACGAAGGGCTTCGAGTTCCGCGCGGTCGGGCTCAATCCGCGCGCCGCTCGCTACGCGGGGATGAGCATCTCGTGGTCGATCGTGCTGTCGATGGCCATCGCGGGCGGGCTCGCCGGCCTGGCCGGGGCGAGCGTGATGCTCGGCGGATCGAAGACGCTGAGCCCTGGCTTCTCGCCGGGCTACGGCTTCGACGGCATCGTCGTCGCACTCGTCGGTGCCAACCGGCCCCTGGGCGTGGTCGGGGCTGCGTTCCTCTTCGGCGCGCTGCGCGCCGGCGCCACGCCGATGCAGGCCACGACCGGCACCCCGATCGACATCGTGGTCATCATCCAGGCGCTCGTCATCATGTTCATCGCCGCGCCGGCGCTGGTGCGCGCCATCTACCGCATCCGAGCCGAACGCCGGCTGGGGAGCGAGGTCTTCGCGAAGGGCTGGGGCTCGTGACAACGGCCGCGGTCCCCATGGCGCGGGCCGAACGCAAGGTCCGAACGCGGCAGCGGATCATCGGCATCTTCTTCCTGGTGCTGGCTGTGGTGATGGTGCTCGGCTTCGCCCTGAGCGTCGCGCAGGACGCGACCTCGACCTTCACCCTCAGTCCTCGGAACGCCGCCATTGCAGTGCCCAACCTGGTGCTCCCGTCGGCGGGCACCGCGTACCTGCTGGCCGGCGTGGTGGCCTTCCTGGGCGCGGTCCAGCTGACGCGTGGCTTCGGGGCGCGCTGGGCGGCCGTGCTGGGCCTCGTCGCCTTCGCCTTCGTCTTCGCCTTTTTGACCTGGGTCGCCGCCGATCAGTCGATGAACCTCACCGGCGTGCTCGAGAGCACGGTGCAGCGTTCGGTGCCGATCGTGTTCGGCGCGCTCTCCGGCGTGCTCTGCGAGCGGGCCGGAGTCGTGAACATCGCGATCGAGGGCATGCTCCTGGGCGGCGCCTTCGTCTCGGCGGTGGTGGCCAGCGCGACAGGCAGCCCGTGGCTGGGAATCCTGGCGGCGATCATCACCGGCGGTCTGCTCGCTGCGCTGCTCGCGGTCCTCGCGATCCGTTATCGGGTCGACCAGATCATCGCCGGCTTCTTCATCAACATCCTCGTCTCGGGGCTCACCGGCTTCCTCTCGGTGCGCATCCTGCAGCCGTACCAGCAGGAGCTGAACACCCCTGAGCGGCTGGGACCCATCGCCATCCCATTCCTGTCCGATATTCCGATCCTGGGCTCCATCCTGTTCCGCCACAACATCTTCGTGTACGCCCTCTTCGCGCTCATCGTGGTCATCCACATCGGGCTCTTCTACACCCGCTGGGGACTCCGCGTGCGAGCGGTCGGCGAGCACCCCAAGGCGGCCGACACGGTGGGCATCAACGTGTACTGGGTGCGCTACACCAACGTCATCCTGGGCGGCATGGTCGCGGGATTGGGTGGCGCCTACTTCACCATCGGCTCGACCGGTGGCTTCGAGCGCGAGATGACGGCGGGACGCGGGTTCATCGGCCTGGCCGCCATGATCTTCGGCGGCTGGAATCCGATCGGCTCGTTCCTGGCCGGGCTCGTCTTCGGATTCGCCGATGCCATCCAGTCACGCCTCTCGATCCTGAGCATCGCGATCCCGTCCGAATTCCTGATCATGGCGCCATACGTGGTCACGATCATCGTGGTGGCGGGTCTCGTCGGGCGTGCTCGCGCACCCGCCGCGGACGGCAAGCCCTACGTCAAGGAATGACGGAGCCACGCACGCCGGTCGTCCTCGACTGTGACCCCGGCCATGACGACGCCCTGGCCATCCTCCTCGCGGCCGCCTCGCCATCGCTGCAGCTCGTCGCGATCACGACCGTGGCGGGCAACCAGACGCTCGAGAAGACGACGCTCAACGCCCGACGGGTCTGCACCGTGGCAGGCATCAGCGACGTGCCCGTGGCCGCCGGCAGCGATCGGCCGCTCGTCCGCGCCCAGGTGGTCGCCGGCGACATCCATGGGGAGTCGGGGCTCGATGGCCCCGCCTTCGGACCGCCGACCGTCGCGCTGGATCCGCGTCACGGCGTCGACGTGATCATCGAGGCCGCGCACGCGCATCCGGGCGAGCTGTGCCTCATCGCCGTCGGCCCGCTCACCAACGTCGCCGCGGCGCTGCACCGCGATCCGAGCATCGCCTCCAAGATCCGGCGCATCGCGCTGATGGGCGGCGCGATGCACCTCGGCAACACGACCCCGGCCGCGGAGTTCAACATGTATGCGGACCCCGAGGCGGCGCACGTGGTATTCGAGAGCGGCGTGCCGATCACGATGGTGCCGCTCGAGACGACGCATCGGGCCGCAGCCGACCTGGCCGTCATCGCGCGCATCGAGCTGATCGGCACGCCCGTCGCGGCGCTCAGCGTGGAGCTGCTGCGCTTCTTCGCCGCGACCTACGAGCGCATCTTCGGGTTCGGTGCACCGCCGGTCCACGATCCGTGCGCCGTGGCCGCGATCCTGGCTCCCGGGGTGCTCATGACGCGACCGATGCACGTCGCGATCGAGACCCGCGGCGAGCACACCTACGGTCGCACGGTGTGCGACGTCCACGGTGTCACCGGGCGGCCACCGAATGCCGACGTGGCGGTCGACATGGATGTCGGCGCGTTCTGGGACCTGATGATCGGGGCGTTGGCGACCTATCCAGCCTGAGCGCTGTCCGGCAGCCCGAGCCCATGCACCGATGGCGCGCCGCGCGGGATCGGCCGCGGCGCAGGGCCGAACAGCAGCCCCGGGTCGAGCCCCAGGTCGCGAAGGTCCCGCGTCACGCTCTCGTGGTCGTAGGCCACGTTGCGGAAGCCGACCACCAGGTCGGCCCCGGTGAGGTAGACGACCGAGTAGCGGGCATGCGGCACCGCGTCGGGGCTGCAGCCGACGGAGCCGGCCGCCACGAAGTGGCTGCCCATCAGCGACCGATGGTAGGACTCGTGCGTATGGCCGAAGGCGAACAGATCGTCCGCTTCTTCCTCAGCGATGCGCGCGAAATGGCGCGAGGGACGGTTCTCCCACAGGTATTCGGTCTGGCGCAACGGCGTTCCGTGGAAGAGGAACGCGGAGCGCCCCTCGATCGCAAAGCGGTGCGTCATGGGCAGCTTGCGCAGCCACGAGCGCTTCTCGTCGCCCAGCGCCTGGACGGTCCATTGCAGCGAGGCGAGGCCGTACTGCTCGGCCTGCGCATCGGGCCAGACGCAGCCCGCGGCATCGCGTTCCATGCCGACCGCCTCGTCCCAGTTGCCCTGGACTGTCACGATCTCCTGGCGGCGCAGCTCGCTGATGACCTCGTTGGGATGCGGCCCGCGGCCGACCACGTCGCCGACCGACCAGATCACGTCGCACCCGATCGTCGCGGCATCGTCCAGGACGGCGCGCAACGCAGGCAGGTTGGCGTGAATGTCACCCAGGATCGCGATTCGCATGGCGCGGATTCTCAGGTCCGGACCCAGCGCTGGCAATCCCCCATCCGGCGCATCCGAGCGGCGGAGAGGGCCGATAGGTCCTACGCGCTGGCTGCGACGCCCGCCATCGCGAACGGCGCCGCCACGACGCTGACGCGTCCCGCGACGGTCCGCGCCAGTTCGCGCATCGTGGCACCGGCGATCGAGCGCTCGGCGTCGGGGTGCTGGGACGACGTGATCGGCACGCCGGCATCACCACCGGTCCGCACGCTCGGCTCGAGCGGGATGCGACCCAGCACCTCGAGCTCAAGCTCGCGTGCCATCTTCTCGCCGCCACCCGAGCCGAAGATGTCGTGCTCCTCGCGGCAGTTGGGGCAGATGAAGCCGCTCATGTTCTCGACGACGCCCAGCGTGCGGACATTGACCTTCGTGAACATGGCGATCGCCTTGCGCGCATCGGTGAGGCTGACCTCCTGCGGCGTGGTGACGACCACGGCGCCGGTGAGCGGGATGAGCTGGCTGATCGAGAGCGCCGCGTCGCCGGTGCCCGGTGGCAGATCCACGACGAGGTAGTCGAGCTCGCCCCACTCGACGTCGCGCAGGAACTGCTGGATCGCCGAATGGATCAGCGGGCCGCGCCAGATCACCGGTGCATCGCCGGTCAGGAAGTACTGGATGCTCATCATCTTGACGCCGTGACTGAC
Source organism: Chloroflexota bacterium (assembly GCA_039933775.1). Classification (GTDB taxonomy): domain Bacteria; phylum Chloroflexota; class Limnocylindria; order QHBO01; family QHBO01; genus JBDTNK01. The sequence goes on from JBDTNK010000007.1 coordinate 54,800, forward strand.
GACCGGATTGACCCGTCCCGAGGCGCCCGTCACGTGCGATCCGGCGGTGCCCATCATGAGCGGGACGTTGGGGCCGGTGATGTCGGCGTCGAGCAGGCCGACACGGGCGCCGTCACGCGCCAGGCTGACGGCGAGGTTGACGGCCACCGTGGTCTTGCCCACCCCGCCCTTGCCGGAGGCCACCGCGATCGTGTTCTTGACACCGGGAATAAGGTCGGCCGCCGGACCGCCGAAGCTGCGCTTCACGTTGCTCGCCCAGTCGATCTTGACCACCGCGGCGCCGAGCGCCTCGAGCTCGCGGCTGATGTCACCCTCGATGGTCGCTTTCAGCGGGCAGGCGGGCGTCGTGAGCTCCACGGTGAGCGCCACGGCGGCACCGTCGATCTCGATCTCGCGCACCATCCCCAGCGAGACGAGGTCGCGCCCGATCTCAGGATCCTTGACCCGCGACAGCGCGGTCATGATGTTCTCGTTCGTCAGCAGATCGGGCATGCGCGTCCGCAGTCGTCCTTTCGAATCCGGTACCGATGGAGTGGCGTCTGCACGGAGCGTAGCAGAGGCAGCCGATTCCCACTCTCCGGCGCTTCCGGCGCGGATCACAGCAGGCCGGTGAAGAGCTCCGTCTCGGCGACGTCAGCGGTCGGCAGGTTCGAGCGAACCAGCCGGTAGTGCTCGTGGGCCAGGTACGCGTCGCGCGCCGTCGCATCCCAGCCGGCGAACGGGCCCGACGAGCCGGTCTGCGAGACGTGACGCCCGATCGCGGCCAGCTTCATCTGCGCGAACTCGCCCAGCTCAACGTCCAGTGTCGCGCTGCCTGCGGCCGAGCCATAGCGCTCTGGCGCCAGGTCACCGATCGCCTCGAGCTGCGCGGGTGGCACCACGAGCTGGTAGAGCTTCGCGGCGCGCCACGCGACCTGGTCCTCGTCGAGGTCGTCCTCGTAGGCCAGCGGCTCCGCGGCAAGCTCGAAGGCGGCGCTCGTCGCACGGGCGATGACGCCGTGGTCGGGATCCCCGGTCACGCCATCGGGCCCGAAGGTGAGGATCACCTCCGGCCGGTGCATGCGGATCGGCTCGACGATGCGCCCCACGAGCCGGTCGAAATCGGTCCCGGCAAGATCGCCCTCGGCGTAGTCGAGCATGCGCAGCACACGCACGCCGAGCAGGGCAACGGAGCGGCGCAGCTCGTCCTCGCGGGCGGTGTCGTGATTGCGCCACACGATCGGGTTGTTCTTGGGGTCACGGTTCTTGCCGCCGGGCGCCGGCGGCTGCAGGAGCAGGCGGCTGTCAAAGTAGCCGCGTGTGACGCACACGACCACCACATACGCGCCGTGCGCGGCCGCACTGGCGATGGCGCCGCCGAAGCCGAATGCCTCGTCGCCGGGATGCGCCACGACGACCATGAGGCTGCGCGCGGGGTTTCGCTCGCGGACTGGCCGCCAGATGGAAGACACGCGCCGAAGTATATCGGCCTAGGCGGGGGCCCTGAGCCGGATCGGCGCGTCGCGTGGCGTGCCGTTCGTCGCCGCCGACGCCCGCGGAGCCGGTCCCGGCGCACGCTGCAAAAAGCTCGCCGTGTGCCCGGTCTCGATGGCGCGCTCGACCTCGTCGAGCGACAGGATCTCGTGCCGCAGCGTGAGCGCGATCTCGTTGCGCAGCGTCGTGCGCAGCATCTCGGGGCCGTCGGTCGAGAGTGCGAAGCGGACGTCGTTGGCGATCAGCGTGCGCATGACATGGCGCAGCTCGTCGTAGCTTTGCACCACGCCGGTGGTGAGGTTCGAGCTCGGGCATACCTCCAGCACCACGTCGCGCTCGCGCAGCATGGCCATCACGCGCGGGTCCTCGGCGCTGTGCACGCCGTGCCCGATGCGCTCCGGCTCGAGGGCCTCGACCGCCTGGCGCACCTCCTCGGCGCCACCGGTCTCACCGGCGTGCACCGTCGCCCCGAGGCCGGCACGTCGCACCTCGTTGAAGATGTGGCGGTAGTCGCCAAAGCGAAACCGATCGTCGACGGGACCGGCGATGTCGACCGCGATCACGCCTCGGCTGTGCCAGCTGATGGCCTTGGCCGCAATGATCTCGTTGAGATCGATGCTGAAGCCACGATCCAGGCAGAAGATGAGCCCGGCCTGCACCTGCGGGTACTCGAGCACGGCGCGGTCCATGCCGCGCACCGCCGCGGCGATGATGTGGTCGAGGTCCTGCTCGCCACCGCGATTGCGCTTCATCGGGTTGAAGCGCAGCTCCAGCTGGGTGACGTTGTTCTTGCGGTACGCGCCGCCGATGACCTCGTACACGCTACGCTCCACGGCAGTGGGGCTCGACTGGATCAACTCGGTCCAGTGGAACAGGTCCAGGTACGCCTGGAACGAGCGACGCCGGCGGCCGACCGTGATGAGATCGCGGAAGGCCCAATAATCCTTCGTCGGCAGCCGAATGCCCTGCGCGTGGGCGATGCCCCACATGATCGCCGGGGTCACAGCCGCCCCCAAATGGACATGCAGCTCGGTCAGCGGCGTCCGCGGGCCAAGCTTGGGCTGCGCCAATCTGTCTCCGGCATGCGTACTCGCGGCGAGTGTAGCAGCGGCCGCGCCTGCTAGAATCGCGCCGCCATGTTGGACGCGATTGACGCCTTCATCGAGTGGGCCGCCAACGACTCTGGATCCGCGGTCGCCACGCTCTTCCCCTACCTTCTCCTGGGGTTGGTCGGGCTCTACCTGCTGTGGCTGGTGCTTGGCTACCTGCGCGTCTCGCAGGTCGGCCTGGCCGATGACGGCGGGCATGCCGCCGTCGCCACGCCCGCCCCACGCCTGCCGCAGACGTTTGGCGCCATCGAGGCGCCACGCGGCGTCCCGTTCTGCCCGGTGGATGGCATCGCGTATCCGGCCGGTACGGTGTACTGCGCCCGGGACGAATCAAGCCTCGTCGTGAACTGCGCGAACTGCGGCACCCGCATCGGCGCGGCTGACGACCGCTGCTATCACTGTGGAACCAACCGACCCCAGGCTGACGTCTCGACCTGAGCCGGCGGCCTTCGCCGCTCACACCCTCGGGACGCCACATGGCCGATGATCTCCTCCTGCCGCTCGCGCTCGGCACGTGCCTGCTGGCTGCGGTCGCCGCTGCCGCGGCCGCGCTGCTGCCCGCGCGGCCCCGGCTGAGCGCAGCGGCCGGCCCGGACCAGCCACTCGACGATCGCCGCGCGTCCGTCGCGTGGATCCCGGCACTGCCGCTGGCGATGTTCGTGGCCGCGATGGCGCTGCGCGGCCTGGAAACGGGCCGCGCCCCGCTGGCGAACCTACACGAGGTGGTGATCGCCCTGGCAGCGACGCTGCTGGCCTTGCACCTCGTCTTCGCGCGTCACGTCCCCATGCTCGCCGTCGTCGCCACCACGATGGCGGCAGCGCTGGCTGTCCTCGCCCTGCGCCTGCCGGTGCCGCCCGAGCCGCTCGTTCCGGCCCTGCAGGCGCCGCTGCTGCTGCCGATCCACGTCGGCTCTGCGGTGGTCGCCTACGCCGCCGCCACCGTCGCCTCGATCGCGGCCGGCGGTGAGCTGCTCGTGACGGCGCTGGGCCCGGAACGCAGCCGCCGCCTGCCGTCAGCCCGGCGGCTGCGCGCCATCACGCACCGCGCGGTGGTCGTGGCGCTGCCGCTCCTCACCGCTGCGATCGCGCTGGGCTCGCTGTGGGCGAACCTCGCGTGGCGCTCGTACTGGAGCAACGATCCCAAGGAGCTGAGTGCCGCGGCCACCTGGCTGGTGCTGGGTGCCTACCTGCACGCGGAGGGGCGCCGTGACTGCTGGGGCCGTGCGGCGCCGTGGCTGGCGGTAATCGGGTTCGGCGCGGTGCTCTTCACCCTCGTCGGCGCGAGCCTCCTGTTCGGCGGCGAGCACAGTTACGCCCAAGTGTGACGCCGAATTCTCAGCCGCCGCCCATGACCGACTGCACGTAGCCGCGCATCGCTGGCACGTTCGGAATCATGACCCAGCCCCG
>JBDTNK010000008.1:0-58721 GCA_039933775.1 Chloroflexota bacterium
GCCGATGACGTCGCGGATCTTGTCGACGGGGATCTTGATGGTCGTGATGCGCGGCGCGAACGGCGACAGGTCACTGCGGCTGGCGCTGATCACCGCGTTCATCTTATCGAGGATGAAGAGGCGTGCAACGCGCGCCTTCTCCAGCGCATCGCGCATGATCTCGACGGTGATGCCCGCGACCTTGATGTCCATCTGCAGTGCCGTGACGCCCTCGGCCGTCCCGGTCACCTTGAAGTCCATGTCGCCGTACGCGTCTTCCTTGCCGGTGATGTCGGTCAGCACCGCGTAGCGCCCCGTGGCGCTATCGCTGATGAGGCCCATCGCTGCGCCGGCAACCGGCGCCTTGATCGGCACGCCGGCATCCATGAGCGCCAGCGAGCTGCCGCAGGTGGACGCCATCGAAGTCGAGCCATTCGAGCTGACCACCTCGCTCACGACGCGAATCACGTACGGGAACTCGGCCTCCGTCGGCAGCACCGGCAGCAAAGCGCGCTCCGCGAGCGCACCGTGGCCGATCTCGCGACGACCGGGGCCGCGCATGAAGCGCGCCTCGCCGACCGAATAGGGCGGCATGTTGTAGTGATGCAGGTAGCGCTTCTCCGTCTCGGGCGAGATCGTGTCCATGCGCTGCTTGTCGCTCGAGGGGCCTAGCGTCACGATCGACAGGGCCTGCGTCTGACCGCGCGTGAAGATGCCCGAACCATGCGTCCGCGGCAGGACGCCGACCTCGACAGTGATCGGTCGGATCGTGGCGGTGTCACGCCCATCGATGCGCACGTCCTCGCTGAGCACGAGCTCGCGCACCGTCGTCTTGGTCAGATGGTCCATGAGCGGCGAACCGATGCCATGGCGGCGCCGAATATCCTCGATGCGGGTCCCCTGCTCGCTGCGATCGTAATGCTCGCGAGCGCGTCGCACCTCGTCGGCGATCTCCGCCCGCACCGCACCCAGGCGGTCGGACAGTCCCGCGCTGAAGTTGATGAGGAGCTCGGCGGTCGCCTCCGCATCCGGCATGGCGCGGTGCGCGGCTGCATGATCGCGGCCGAAGACGAAATGCACGAGATCCGACAGCTTGTAGCCGCCGGCATCGGGGTAGAGCTGATGAGCGAGCTCCAGCGTGTCGAACACCGCACTGGGCTTCCAGCCGCTCTCCGATGGCAGGTGGCGCAGGATGAAGGGCAGGTCGAAGGCGATATTGTGGGCCACGACCGGAGCATCACCGATGAACTCGACCAGGCGCTGCAGCACTTCGAGAGTCGGCGGCGCACCGGCGACGTCGGCGTCGCTGACGCCGTGGATCTGGTGGCCTACGATCGGACGACCAGGATTCGTGAGCGACTCGAAGCGGTCCACGATCTGCCCGTCGCGCACGCGCAGCGCCGCGACGTCGACGATCGAGCCGAACTCCGGCTTGATCGAGGTCGTCTCGAGATCGATCACCACGAACTCGGATTCGCCCCGGGCCAGGCGATCGCCGAGCTTGGCGACGCTGTCCGCCTTGGGCCCGATGAACGGCGCCTTCTTGGGCTTGCCGATACTCTCGACAAGGCGGTCCTGGAGCTGGATGCTCTTCTGCGCCTCCGCGTGGCCGAAGGCGATCGCATCGGCCATCACTGATTCCGGCACGATCTTCGCGCCCGCCTCGACCATCATCACTGCGTCGCGGGTGCCGGCGACCACCAGATCCAGGTCGCTCTCCGCGAGCTGGGAGTTGGTCGGATTGGCCAGGAACTCACCATTCACCCGACCGACGCGCACAGCGCCGACCGGTCCGTTGAACGGGATGTGGCTGATCGAGAGGGCGGCCGATGCGCCGTTGAGGGCCAGGATGTCGGGGTCGTTCTCCTGGTCCGCGGAGAGGACGGTCAGGACGACCTGGACGTCGTTGTAATAGCCCTTCGGGAAGAGGGGCCGAAGCGGCCGATCGGTGAGCCGCATCGCCAGAATGGCGGCCTCCGAAGGACGCGACTCGCGCTTGATGAAGCCGCCGGGAATCTTGCCCGCGGCGTACATCCGCTCCTCGTAGTCGACGGTGAGCGGGAAGAAGTCGGCGCCCTCACGGGGCTCCTTGGATGCCACCGCGGTGGCGAGCACGACGCTGTCGCCGTAGCGCACCAGCACCGCTCCATCGGCCTGTTCGGCAAGCTTTCCCGCCTCGAGCGAAAAGCTCTGGCCACCGATCTCGGCCTCTACCTTGATTGCCACTGAGTCCTCCAACATGTCTTGTGTCGTGTTGCTTCGTGCTCCCGGCGCACGGGCATCACGCGCGGATTCGCGCTGCGTGCGGCGGCCGTGGGAGCAGCTGCATCGAATGTTCGAAGCAGCCCAGGAGCCGGGTTCTTCCCGGCCAGATAAGCGAAACCCAGGCGCTCGTGCACCTGGGTTCGTCGCGGTGAATCGATTAGCGGCGCAGCCCCAGCTGTCCGATCACGTCCCGATAGCGGTCCACGTCCTTGCGGACCAGGTACGCCAGCAGCCGACGGCGGTGGCCGACGAGCTTCAACAGCCCGCGGCGGGAGTGATTGTCGTTGTGATAGGTGCGCAGGTGCTCTGTGAGCGACTTGATCCGCTCGGTCAACAGCGCGATCTGTACCTCGGGCGACCCGGTGTCACCCTCGTGAGTTGCGTAGTCAGTCACGATCGCGCTCTTGGTGTCCTTCGCGAGCGGCACACGTTCCTCCATCTTCATTCCCATTGATCACGCGAAAGTTTAGCACAGAGCGAGGCCTCCTGCGACCGCTAAGCGAACAGTCAGCCGATCCTGAGCAGCCGGCGGGCGTGCGTTTCGTCGGCGCGCATCTGCGTCACCAGCGCCTCGACCGATGCGAAGCGCCGCTCCGCACGCAGCCTGTCGTCCAGCACCACTGCCAGCTCCGCGTCGTACAGGTCTGCGTCGAAGTCGAGCAGGTACACCTCGACCAGCACCCGCCCGTCGTCGTGGAAGGTCGGACGCACCCCCACGCTGACGAGCGCGGGATGGTCGGGGCCCACGCCCCGCGACGAGACCGCGACCCGTCCGAGATAGATGCCGAGCGCGGGCATCGCGGGACGGTAGTCGAATGCCAGGTTCGCGGTCGGAAAGCCAAGCTCACGTCCGCGCTGGTCGCCGTGCACGACCCGCCCGCGCAGGTAGGTCGGCGCTCCAAGCGCCGCTGCCTGCAGCACCTCGCCGGCGGCGACGGCGATACGGATGCGGGTCGAGCTCACCGGCTCGGCGTCCACGATCAACGGCGGGACGACGATCACACGTCGCCCGGCCGCCGCGATCGCCTGCGGCGTGCCACCACGCGCATGGCCGAAGGAGCTGTCGGGCGCCATGGCCACGCCGCGCACCACGATCGAGGGCGCGAGCTCGTTGAGGAAGACGAGCGCGGGCAGCTGTGACAGCGCGTGGTCGAAGCGCAACGGCACCACGTGGTCGACCAGCCGCGCCGCGCGCAGCCGATCCAGGTTGACATCAAAGGGCGCCAGGCGCGGCACGCCCGAATCGGGCTGCAGGACGGCGAGCGGATGCGGCTCGAAGATGATCGCCACCGACGCCAGCCCGACATCGGCGGCCGCGCGCGCCGTCGCGGCGAGGGCGGCCCGATGCCCGAGGTGCACGCCGTCGAAGACGCCCAGGGTCACGATCGCCGCGCCGACTGCGGGCAGCTCGTCGAGGCCGCGCGGCCCGGGCGCGTCCATCATCGGTCCGCCACCGGCAGCACCTTCTCGGGCTGCAGCTTGCCACCGCTGAGCCGTCCGATGCCGATGAGCCCGCCGCTGGCATATACGGCATGCCGCCCATCGTCGCCCTCGACCTCCAGCACCACGCCGTTGACGAATCGGGCCGCGGACGCTGCCCCGAGCATCACCTTCGGCAGCCGCAGCAGCCGCTCGACAGGCAGCAGCGCCTCGCCCAGGCGGCCCTCGCCTGCGAGACGCTCGAGCGTCTCGGGTGTCACGGCATCATCGGCGCGCAATCCCGCCGCCTCCGTGCGTCGCAGCGCGGCGAGGTGCCCACCGCAGCCGAGCGCATCGCCGAGATCGCGCGCCAGGGAGCGCACGTACGTGCCCGGACCGCAGCGTAGGTCGATGCGAACATCGGTCGTGGCGTCGCCGGCGGCCACGGCCAGGACCTCGATGGCATCGATGCGCACGCTGCGCGCCTCGAGCACGAGCGGCTCACCGGCGCGGGCTGCGCGATGCGCCCGCCTACCGGCAACTTTGCGGGCGCTGAAAGTCGGGGGCAGCTGGCTGATCGTGCCGATGAAGGCAACCAGTGCCGCGCGGATGTGTGCCTCGTCCGGTGGCGGGGAGCCGGGGCTGATCGGCCCCTCCGCGTCGTCGGTGGCGGAGCGTTGTCCCAGGCGGATCGTGGCGTCGTAGCGTTTCGCGCTGCCGCTCAGCTCCTCGCTGAAGCGCGTCGCGGCCCCGACCAGGATCGGCAGCACCCCCGAGGCCAGTGGATCGAGCGTCCCGGCATGGCCGATGCGCCGGATGCCGGTGAGCCGGCGCATGAGCCCGACCATGTCGTGCGAGGTGGGCCCTGTGGGCTTGTCGAGGTTAACGACCCCCAGCATCGGCCCGCGCCAGCTCTCGCTCGCATTCGGCGAGGACCCGCTCACGCGCGGCGTCGAGCGGCCCGTCGACGGAGCAGCCGGCCGCGCGGGCATGGCCGCCACCTCCGAACGCCGTGGTGATCGCGACAGCATCCGCCACGGCGCGTGTCCGCACGCTGACCCGCACCGTGTCGCCCTCCGCCTCCTTGAACAGGACACTGATCTCGGCGCTCTGGACAGAGGTGAGCAGGTCGATGAAGCCTTCCGACGCGCTCGGCAACGCCCCTGCGGCGGCGAGCATCGGCAGCGTCATGGTCGCATGCACGATCCGCGCATCGCGGCGCTCCTGGACCCCCGACAGGATCTGGCCCCAGAGCGCAACGGTGCTGTACGGCCGGTCGACATAGAGGCGTCGGTTGATCTCTGACAGCGGCGCGCCGGCGGCCACCAGGTCTGCCGCGGTACGGAGCGTGGTGGGTGTCGCGTTCGGGTGCGCGAAGGTCCGCGTATCGGCCGCGATCCCGCTCAGCAGCGCCGTGGCGAGCTCGAGATCGATCTCGACGCCCAGGCGTGGCAGCAGCGCAGCCACGATCTCGCAGGTCGCCGCGGCACCCGCATCCACCAGCTGGGCTTCGCCGTACCCGGGGTTGCTGACGTGGTGGTCGATATTGACGACACGAGCCTTCGCGAGCCAATCGGCGTGCTCGGTGGCGACGCTGCCGAGCCGGCTCAGGTCGCCGGCGTCGACGATGATCGCGACATCGGGCTCGAGCCGCGGTGCGCGGCGCACCTCGCCCACGCGCGGCAGGAAAGCCAGCATGGGCGGCGGCGGATCGGCGCACACGATTTCAGCCTGCTTGCCGCGGCGCTCGGCGGCGATCAGCAGCGCCAGGCCGGCGCCGAGCGTGTCGGCGTCGGGGTTCTCGTGGCAGAAGATCGTGATGCGCTTCGCGCCCACGATCAGGTCCACGACCGCCTGGGTCACGAGTCGCGCTCCTCGGCGATCTCGCGCAGCAGGCGCAGGATGCGATCGCCCGACTCGATCGAGTCGTCGCGGCGCATCGTGAGCTCGGGCACATGTCGCACCGTCAGCCGCTCACCCAGCCGGCGCCGCAGCCACGGCGCGGCATCGGTCAGGGCGGCCATGCTCGCCTTTTGGGCCGCCTCGTCACCGTAGACGCTGACCCAGACGCGTGCATGGCCCAGGTCGCGCGCCGTCTCGACGCGCGTGATGGTCGCGAACCCGATGCGCGGATCTTTCATCTCCCGCTGCATCAGGTCCATCAGCTCGGCCTGGATCTGGCTGTCCAGCCGATCCGTGCGCTGGCTCACCGTCAGGCCGGTTGCTCGGCGGTCATCTGGTAGCACTCGATGATGTCGCCCTCGGCGATGTCATCGACGCCGGCCAGGCCGATCCCGCACTCGAAGCCGGTCGCCACCTCGCGGACGTCGTCCTTGAAGCGGCGCAGCGACTCGATGCGTGCGTCGGCGACGAGCTGTCCGCCACGGAAGAGGCGCGCCTGACCGGCGCGGATGATCCGCCCATCGGTCACATACGAGCCGGCGATGAAGCCCGCCTTTCCGGCCTTGATGACCATGCGCACCTCGGCATGACCCTCGACGACCTCGACCAGCTTGGGCTGGAGCAGGCCCTTCATGGCCGTGCCGACATCATCGGTCAGCTTGTAGATCACGTCGTACAGCCGCACGTCCACGCCGGAGGCCTCAACCGCCCGCTGGGCGCCCGGATCGGGCTTGGTGTTGAATCCGATGACGACCGCCTCGGAGGCCGATGCCAGCTGGATGTCGGACTCGTTGATGTCGCCCGCGCCCTCGCGCAGGATGTTGATCCGCACCTCGTCGGTGTTGAGGCGCTCCACGGCGTGGCGGATCGCGCCGAGCGAACCCTGCACGTCCGTCTTGAGCACGATCCGCAGCTCGGCGACCTCGGAGGCCTGGATCTGAGCACTGATCTCCTCCAGGCTGAAGGCTGCGCGCCCCTCGCCCACACCGCGGCTCATCACCTCGGCCCGATCGCGTGCCGTCTTCTCGTCGGCGACGACGCGCAGGATGTCGCCCGCTTCGGGCAGGTCCTGCAGGCCGATGATCTCGACCGCCGACGCCGGTTCGGCACTCTTCACGCGCGTGCCGGCGGCGGTGTTCAGCGCCCGCACGCGGCCATGCGTACGCCCGACGGTCACGACGTCCCCGACGCGCAGCGTGCCGGTCTGCACGAGGACGGTGGCGACGTTGCCGCGCCCCTTCTCGACCTTCGACTCGACGATCGTACCGATGGCTGCCCGGTTCGGATTGGCTTTGAGATCCTGCAGGTCGGCCACGAGCAGGATCATCTCCATCAGGTCATCGATCCCGGTCTTCTGCTTTGCCGACACGTTGACGCTGATGACGTCACCGCCGTACTCCTCGATGAGGACGTTGTTGTCGGCGAGCTCCTGCTTCACGCGATCCGGGTTGGCGTCCGGCTTGTCGACCTTGTTGATCGCCACGATCATCGGCACGCGCGCCGCGCGCACGTGGTCGATCGCCTCCTTGGTCTGCGGCATCACCCCGTCATCGGCGGCGACGACGATGACCGCGATATCGGTCACCTGCGCGCCGCGCGCCCGCATGGCGGTGAACGCCTCGTGGCCCGGCGTGTCGAGAAACACGATCCGACGATCCTTGTGCACCACCTCGCTGGCACCGATGTGCTGCGTGATGCCGCCACGCTCACCGGCGGCGACCTTCGTCTCGCGCACGGCGTCGAGCAGGCTCGTCTTGCCGTGGTCGACGTGTCCCATGATCGTGACGATCGGGGCACGGGTCACGAGGTCGGCGGGCGCATCCTCGGTCCACAGCACCGGCTTGCCGGCGCCGTCCTCGTCACTGCCCGGGGTGACCAGCGCCTGCTCGCCCGCCTCCGCCGCGGCGGCACGCTCGGCCGACCCGCGCTCGACCGTCTCGAAGCCCAGCTCACCGCCGACGAGGGAGGCGGTGTCGAAGTCGATCGTCTGGTTGATCGTGGCGAAGATGCCGTTGCGGATCAGCTCCTTGATGATGTCCGCGTTGCTCACGCCGAGCGTCTCGGCCATCTCCTTGACCGAGACGGGGTTGGGCAGCTCGAAGGGACCGCTCGGCCTGATGATGGCCGGGGCATCGGCCAGCGCGGCGCCGGCGGGCGGTCCACTGCGCTTGCGCTGCGGTCGAGGACCGCGGCGCGGTTGATATCGGCGTGGCGGCATTCAGTTCACCTCGAGGTGGAGCGCGTCGAGCGCCACGGGCGCATCGAGTGCTCGCTGTACGGCCGCCGCGAGTCGCTTCGGATCGCGGCAGGCCGGTTCGTCACAAACATAGGTACCTCGTCCGGCGAGCCTGCCGGTCGGGTCGGCGATGACCTGGCGCTCGGCGGTGCGCACGAGGCGGATCATCGACCGCTTTGGGCGAACCGTGCGGCAGACCGCACAGGTTCGCATCGGGATGTGGTCAGGGTGTCGTTTCGGCATCGACCGGCGCCTCCGCAGCCGACTCGACGCGCGCCATGCCGCGCGCGAGCCCCTCGCCGGTCGGAGCGTCAGCCTCGTGCGTCGCGGGACCGTCGCCACCGGACTCCTCCTCGGCGGGAGCGGTCCCTGCGGCGGCCGCGGCGACCCCGGCATCCGAGCGGATGTCGATCCTCCACCCGGTCAGCTTGGCGGCGAGCCGGGCATTCTGGCCCTCTTTGCCGATGGCGAGGCTCAGCTGGCGCTCAGGGACGACGACATTCGCGATCTTGTGCTCCTCGTCGACCCGCACGCTGATCACTTCGGCAGGCGACAGCGCCTCCGCCACAAACTGGCCGGCATCCTCGTTCCAGAGGACGACATCGACCTTCTCGCCGTTGAGCTCCGCGACGATGGCCTGGATCCGCGCGCCGCGCTGTCCGACCGCCGCGCCCTTGGCATCCACGCCGGGCTGCCGGCTCTCGACCGCGACCTTCGAGCGGCTGCCCGCCTCGCGTGCGATGCCACGGATGACGACGGTGCCCGAGTAGATCTCCGGGATCTCCATCTCCATCAGCCGTCGCAGGAAGCCACGGTGCGTGCGGCTGGCCACGATCACCGGACCGCGCGTGGTGCGGCGCACCTCCAGCACGTACACCTTGAGATGCTGGCCGATGCGGTAGTGCTCGCCGGGCAGCTGCTCGCTCACCGCCAGGACGGCCTCGACGCCCTTGCCCATGTCGAGGATCACCGCGGTGTCGGTGGTGCGATGCACCGACCCGGTCATGATCTCGCCTTCGCGGCTGGCGTACTGGCTGTACACGACGTCGCGCTCAGCCTCGCGCAGGCGCTGCCGGTATACCTGCCCCGCGGTCTGCGCGGCGATGCGACCAAGCTGGGCCTGCGTCACATTCTCCGGGACGCGGACCTTGCTGCCGACGCCCGTCGTCGGATCGACGGCCTGGGCGGCGGCCGCGGACATCTGCAGCTCGGGGTCCTCGATCTCAGACTCGCCCGCGACGACCTCGTACTCACGGAAGACGCTGATCTCGCCGGTCTCCTCGTCGATCTTGACGACCACGTTCTCGGGAGCGTCGCTGTTCCGGCGATAGGCGGACTCGATCGCCTGCTCGAGCGTCTGCAGCAGGATCTCTTTCGGAACGCCTTTCTCGGCGTTCAGCTGAAGCAGCGCTCCAACGAAATCCTTCTTCACGCTGCACCTCGCTGACTGCGCCGGGACGAAAACAGGACGTGGATGGCGAACCGACCCACGTCCTCGCAGAACTCGTATCGATTTGGCTCGCTTCGGTCGGCGAAACCAGCGCGAAGTATACCAGTCCAATCCCCCAACCGTCACGCGCCGGGCATGCCGCGGCGACCCCCCGCACCCGTCCGACGCGCGTCGGGATCAGCTCCCCGGCAGGCGAGTGATGTCCTGGATCGAGATGAGAATCACGAGCGCGATGAGCACGACGAAGCCGGTGAGGTAGATGAGCGCCTCGCGTTCGGCGGAGAGCTTGCGACGGCGCACCGCCTCGAGCAGTGTGACTGCGACGCGCCCGCCGTCGAGCGGCGGGAAGGGCAGCACGTTGAGCACCGCCAGGTTGATGCTGAGCAGACCGACGAAATAGAGCTGGTAGACCAGCGGCGCCTCGAGTACCCGTCCTGTCTCCTGGGCGATACCGATGGGGCCGCGCGCATCGCCCGCGTTCGGCGCGAGCCCGATGACGCCGGCGATGGCGTTGGCGAGACCGCCGGGGATCTGTGCGGCCAGCTGTGCGGTCGCCACAGAGCCCTGGGCCAGCGCGTCGAGCGGATTGCTGGCCGGAGCAGGCTGGTCGACCTGCTGGGCAGGCTCGTAGCTGAACCCGATCGGGCCCAGCCCCTGGTTCCGCTGCTCATCGCTGAGCACGCGCGGCGTGACGTCCAGCGACAGCTCCTGCCCGCCGCGCTCGATGCCCAGCTCGACCGCTTCCCCGGCCTGGCTGGCGACATAGGCGGTGAGGTCGTTCGATTCACTGAAGGTGCGCCCGTCGGCACTCACGATGACGTCGCCCCGCTGCAGCCCCACGCTGGCCGCCGGGCTGCCGGCCTGGATCTCGGTCACGGTGAGCGGACCCATGCCGATCGGCACCGGCAGGCTCAGGGCGCCGGCGAACAGCACGATCGTGAGTGCCACGTTCATGGCCACGCCGGCCAGCAGCACGACGAGCCGTATCCAGATCGGCTTGCGGTTGAACGCGCCGCCCATGGCCGCCTCGATCTCCGGCTCGGTCATGCCGCGCTCGCGCATCTTCTCGGCTTCGATGTCGCCGTCCTCGCCGAGCATCTTCACGAAGCCGCCGAGCGGGATCCAGTTCAGCGAGTACCGCGTCCCGTGCCAGTGGAACGAGGTGATCCGCGGAGGGAAGCCGATGCCGAACTCCTGGACGGTGATGCCCGCGCGCTTGGCTACGATGAAATGGCCGAACTCGTGGGCGACGACGAGCACGACGAGCACGACGAGGAAGGCGACGACCGTACCCAGGACTCCCATCAGGTGGCACCACCGCGACCGATCTGCGGGCGCAGGGCGCTGCGCACCTCCTGATCCAGCGCCACCAGCGTCTCGAGATCCGGCTCGACGTCGCTCCCCCAGCGCGCGACCGCATCGTCAATCAGCGGCGCGATCCGGGTGAACGGGAGGCGACCGTCCAGGAAGGCCTCGACGGCGACCTCATCGGCCGCATTCAGCACCGTGCCGCGGTTGCCGCCGGCTCGCGCGGCCTCGCGCACGACGGCGTAGGCGGGAAATCGGTCCGGCTCAAGTGGCGCGAACTGCAAATCGCCCCAGGCGGTGGGATCCGCGCTCGCCGCGGGCGATGGCAGGCGCTCAGGATGCGTGAGGGCGTATTGGATCGGCAGGCGCATATCGGGAAGGCCGAGCTGGGCCTTGTAGGAACCGTCGGCGAATTCCACGAGCGAATGCACGACGCTCCGGGGATGGATCACGGCGTCGATCTTACTGTACGGCAGACGGTAGAGCCATTTGGCCTCGATGACCTCAAAGGCCTTGTTGACGAGCGTCGCGGAGTCGATGGTGATCTTGGGCCCCATCTGCCAGGTCGGATGCGCGAGCGCCTGGCGCGGCGTCACGGACGCCAGCGATGTCGGCTCGCGGTCACGGAACGGGCCGCCGCTGGCGGTCAGCACCAGACGCCGCACGGCGTCGCGCGGTTCCCCGAGCAGGCACTGCCAGATGGCCGAGTGCTCGCTGTCGACCGGCCGCAGCCAATCGAGCCGATCGCCGCCCAGACGATCCAGCGCGGCAGCGACGAGATGGCCACCGGTGACGAGCGTCTCCTTGTTGGCCAGGGCAACGCGCCGTCCGCTGTCGAGTGCCGCGAGGACCGCCGGCAGGGCCGCCATGCCGGTCGTGGCCACCACTACGATCTCCACCCCGTCGAGCGTGGCGAGCTCGATCAGCCGTTCGGTGGAGGGCGACCCATCGTGCGTCCACGCACGCGCGCCGGGCCAGGCGGCCCGCTGGCGATCCCATGCTTCACCGCCGTGGCCAGCGGCCAGGGCGAGCACCTCGAAGCGTCCGGGCAGCGACTCGACGACCTCGAGCGCCTGGCGGCCGATCGACCCGGTCGAGCCCAGAATGGCCAGGCCGGTCATGCGCGGAAGCCGGCCACGAGCATCGCGTAGCCGACCAGGACCGGTGCGGCAAACAGGAACGAGTCGAGCCGATCGAGGATCCCCCCGTGGCCGGGAATGAGGTCGCCAGAATCCTTGCGACAGGCGGCGCGCTTGAGCATCGATTCGGCGAGGTCTCCAGCCTGGGCAGCCAGGCCAACCAACGGGCCGATGACGAGCGGGTGCCAGGGCGCGAGTCCGATGAGCCAGGCACCGATGACCGCCGCGATCGTCGCCAGCACGAGCCCGCCCAGCACACCCTCCACCGTCTTGGAGGGGCTGATGGTCTCGAGCAGATGGCGGCGACCCAGCCAGCGGCCAGCCGCAAACGCGCCGGTGTCGTAGCCCCACACCACGATCAGCAGGGTGATGGCCCACGCCGCTCCGGCCCGCAGTCCGAGCGCCCCGACCGCCGTGGAAGCCGAGCCGTCGCCAGGCCCGAGGTGGGCGGCGATGGCGAGAAACGGCGTCAGGAGTCCGACATACACGACCCCGAACGTCGTGACCGACCACGTCACGAACCCGGCACGCGGGTCTGAGCGGGTGAAGCCCACGATTCCGAGAAGCAGCACCGCCGCCGCGATCACCACCGCGGGCAGCCCGGGCGGCTGGGTCGCGACCAGCAGGTCGGCGAGCAGGCCGCCGACGCTGTCGCGGTTGGCGCTGACGAGCACGGCCGCGAAGACCGCGATGCCAGCCACGATACCAAGGACCTGCGGCGGCTCGAAGCCGCCGGCATCGAGCAGGGCGATGACCTCGATCAGCGCCAGGAAGGCAACGACGCCGACCAGGATCGACAGCCATGGCTCCCCAAGGAGCACGACCGCGATGATCAGCGGTCCGAGAATGGCGGCGCTGATCAGCCGTGTGGCCAGCATCTCAGCTGCCGAATCGGCGTTGGCGGCGGGTGAACTCGGCCAGCGCCGCGTCGAGGTCCGCCTCCGCGAAGTCGGGCCACAACGTATCGCTGAAGACAAGCTCAGCGTAGGCGCTCTGCCACAGCAGGAAGTTGCTCGTGCGCCGCTCGCCGCCGGTGCGGATGATGAGATCGACGTCTGGCTGGCCGTTGGTGTAAAGGTGCGCGGCGAAGGCTTCATCGGTCAGCGCGGAGGGGGCGATGCGACCCGCGATCAACGCGCGCGCCGCATCCACGATCTCGGCGCGACCCGAATAGTTGAAGCAGATGTTGAGCGTCATGCGGCCACCCTCGGCGGTGCGCTCCTCGGCCGCCCGGATCGAGCGCTGCACGTCCGAGGGCGCCTCGTGCAGGCGGCCAAGGACGCGCACGCGCACGCCCTCGGCGATCAGCTCATCGGTGTTCTGGCGGACCGCCGCATCGACGAGGTTGAAGAGACCGGTCACCTCGTCATCGGTCCGGCGCCAGTTCTCGGTGCTGAACACGTAGAGCGACAGGAACTCGATGGCCCGGTCCGGAGCGGCGCGGACGATCGGCTTGATGGCCTCGACGCCCTGCACATGCCCGGCGATCGATGGCAGGCCGTGCGACTGGGCCCAGCGGCGGTTGCCGTCCATGATGATCGCAACGTGGCGGGGACGATCAGGGAGCGTCAGCTCCTCAGACCTCCATCACTTCCGATTCCTTGTGGTCGGCGCGGCTGTCGACGGCCGCGACGTAGCGGTCGGTGAGCTTCTGCAGCGCGTCGGTCTCGCGGCGCTCCTCGTCCTCCGACAGGTCGCCGTCCTTGAGGGCGCGCTTCAGCTGGTCGGCGGCCTCGCGTCGCAGATTGCGCACCTCGACCCGCGCCTCCTCGGTGCGGCGGCGGACCTGTTTCACCATCTCGCGCCGGCGCTCCTCGGTGAGCGGCGGCACGTTGAGCCGCACAACGGTGCCATCCACGTTCGGCACGATGCCGATGTCACTCTTGGTGATGGCGCGCTCGATGCTCGACAGGACCGAGCGATCCCATGGCTGGATCACGATCAGGTGCGCATCGGGCACGCTGACGCCGGCGATCTGGTTGATCGGGGTCGGCGTTCCGTAGTAGTCGACCATGAGCCGATCGACGAGCCCGGTGGATGCACGCCCGGTACGAATCCCGGCAAAGTCGCGTTCCATGGCATCGACGGCGCGCTGCATCTTGGGTTCGATCGCGCTGAGTGCCTCATGCGTCATCGGGTCACCTCACCTGCGACGAGCGTTCCGATTGTTTCGCCGAGCAACGCTCGCACGATGTTGCCCGGCTGCCTCATGTCGAACACGACGATCGGCATCTCGTTGTCCATCGCCAGCGAAACGGCGGTGGCGTCGAGCGCGCCCAGGCGGTTCGACAGTACGTCGGTGTAGCCGATCTGCGTGTAGCGCTTCGCTCCCGGGTGTATCTCAGGGTCGGCATCGTACACGCCGTCGACGCGCGTCGCCTTGAGGATCACCTCTGCACCCACTTCGACCGCGCGCAGGGTGGCGGCGGTATCGGTCGTGAAGTACGGATTGCCGGTTCCCGCCACCATGACCACGACGCGACCCTTCTCGAGATGCCGCACAGCTCGGCGTCGAATGTAGGGTTCGCAGATCTCGTTCATGGCGATCGCGGACAGGACCCGCGTCGGGCATTCGGCCTGCTCCAGCGCATCCTGCATCGCGAGCCCGTTCATGACCGTCGCCAGCATGCCCATGTAGTCGCCCGTGGCCCGGTCCATCCCCTTCGCCGATGCGGCCAGACCGCGGAAGATGTTGCCGCCGCCGACGACGATGGCGATCTCGACGTCCTGTGCGCGCGCCTCCATCACCTGGGACGCGATCGAGCGGGTCACCTCGGGGTCGATCCCGTACTGCCGGGTTCCCATCAGCGCCTCGCCGGAGAGCTTCAGCAGCACCCTGCGCCGGGGCGTGGGCACGACCCGATCGGGCACGTTATGCGCCCTCGGCCGCGTCGCCAATACTGCTCTCGCCGAGCACGAATCGCGTAAAGCGCGCGACCCTGATGTTCTCGCCGAGGAGCGCGATCTTCTCCTTGACGAGGTCACCGGCGGTGCGGTCGGTGTCGCGATACGGCTGGTCCACCAGGCACACCTGCTCGAACCACTTGTTCAGCTTGCCCTCGACGATCATCGGGACCTTGTCCTCGGGACGCCCACCACGGCGCGTGTCGTCCGCGAAGATGCGGCGCTGCTCCTCGAGCGCGTCGGCAGGGATCTGCTCACGGCTGACATACAGCGGCGCCATGCCGGCCACCTGCATCGCCATCTCCCGCGCGAGCTGCGCGAAGTCGTCGGTGCGGGCGACGAAATCGGTCTCGCAGTTGATCTCGACCAGCGCGCCGAGACGGCCACCGGTGTGGATGTAGCTCGCCACGAGACCCTCGCGCGCCTGGCGCCCCGCCTTCTTGGCGGCACTCGCCAGCCCCTGCTCGCGCAGATGCGCGGTCGCCTTAACCATGTCGCCACCGGCGGCCTCCAGGGCACGCTTGGCATCCATGATCCCCGCGCCTGTCTGGTCGCGCAGGCGCTTGACGTCCTCGGGTCGAATCATCGGTCCGCCTCGCCGGCGGCGGCCTTTTCAGTGTCAGGCGCGTCGGGCTGTGGCTCAGGCGTCGCCTCCGTCGCGGCCTCGGGCTCGGCACCGGCCTCGGGCTCAGCAGCAGCGACAACCTCGACCTCGGGTGCGGTCGCGGCGACGGGCGCCGGGTCGGCTGCAGCCTCGGGTGCGGCAACGGCTGCCTCCCCGACCTGGTTCTCGTCGAGCTCGCCGTCGGCACCTTCATCCGCGGCGCGGCGGGCACGGGCGCGGCGCTCCTCGTCTTCGTCTTCCTCCGGCTCTGGCTCGAAGATGAGCGCCTCGCCGGATGCGAGTGCGGCGGTGTAGTCAGCCTCGTTGCCCAGCGCCGCCTCGTCGACCGGCGGCAGCGCCTCCGCCTGCTCGAACTCCTCGTCGAGCGCCGCCTGGCGCTCCTGCTGGGCTCCCAGCGCCGCGTCGGCGATCTTCGCGCAGATCAGGCGTACGCTGCGGATCGCGTCGTCATTGGCGGGAATGACCCAGTCGATCTGATCGGGATCACAGTTCGTGTCGGTCATCGCCACGATCGGGATCTCGAGCCGCATCGCTTCGGCAACCGCGATCTGCTCGCGATGCGGATCGACGATGAAGACCGCACCGGGGAGGCGGCGCATCTTGCGGATGCCGCCCAGGGCCGCATTCAGCTTGGTGATCTCTTCGGTGAGCTTCGTCGCTTCTTTCTTGGTGATGCGCTCGAATTCACCGGCATCACGACGTGCCTCCAGCGCTTCAAGGCGCTGGATCCGACGCTTGATGGTGGTGAAGTTCGTCAGCATGCCGCCCAGCCAGCGTGTGTTGACGAAGTACTGCCCGGATCGCTCGGCTTCGCCGGCAATCGACTCCTGCGCCTGCTTCTTCGTGCCGACGAAGAGGATGCCGTCGCCCTTGCGCACGGTCTCCTGCACGAAGGCGAGCGCGTCGTCGAGCCGGGTCACCGTCTGGGCCAGGTCGATGATGTGGATGCCGTTGCGCTCCGCGAAAATGAACGGGCGCATCTTCGGATTCCAGCGCCGAGTCTGATGTCCGAAGTGAACGCCAGCCTCGAGCAGCTGCTTCATGGTGGTTGCAGCCAAGTGAATGAACCTCCGGTTGTTCCTCCGCCCGCTTCAGGACCTATGCTGCACCCGGGATGACCGGGCACCGCGCAGCGCGGAATTCGCGGGCGTGTGTGATGGGTGGCCGCGGAGGCGATCGCCTTCCGCACGCAGGCCGTCGACCAGTATATCACGCACGGAATGACCCTCCGGCAGCGTCGGCCGATGAATGCTCGGGCCTCCTGGACGCAGGTGTTCGGGAGTACTTTCGTTTGTTGACGCGATGAGCTGCCCCCCGGAGGATGCGGACGCGTCGGCGACCTGCCCGGTCTCGGACGCAACCCACTCCACCACACAACCAGACTCGCGCCGAACGTGCCCGAAGCGCATGAGCAAGCACCGCACACCGGAGGACCGATGCGCATCCGCTCAGGCCATCCCCGCTACACGTCCGTGACCGCCGCGGTGACGGCCGCGATCATGCTCGCCGCACCCGTCGCGGCGGCCGACCCGAGCATCACCGTCAAGGCCGGCGACACGCTGAGCCAGATCGCGCTCGATCACGGGACGACCGTGGAGCGCATCGCACAGGCGAACGCGCTCACGAACCCGAACCGCATCTTCCCCGGACAGCAGCTCCTTCTCGTCGTGGACGCCGGTCCGTCGCCAGCGAGTGGCACCCCGCAGGCGCCGGTGGCCTCGGCTGCGTTGATCCATATCGTGTCGTCCGGCGAGCACCTCACCGGGATTGCCGCGCGCTATGGCACGACGGTGGCGGCGGTCGTCGCCGCCAATCAGCTCACGAACCCGAGCTTCATCCTCCCGGGTCAGCGGCTCGTGGTTGGTGCCGCCGCCGTACCGGCGGCCGCTGTCCCCGTCGCCGCCGTGCCGCCGGCGATGAATGCCGCCCCGCCAGCGGCGGCGCCGACAGCAACCATCGTGCACACCGTGGCAGCCGGCGAAACGCTCACCGCGATCGCGCAGCGCTACGAGACCACGATCGCCGCCATCGCGAGCGCCAACGGGCTCGCGAACCCCTCGTTCATCCGCAGCGGTACGCAGCTCAGCGTGCCGCAGCCCGGCGCGGTGACTCCGGCGGCCGCTGCAGCGTATGCCGCGATGCCGGCTGCGCTTCGCGACCTCGTCGGCCAGCGGGGCGCCGTTGGCGACGCGGTGCGAACCGAGGCGGAAGCCATCGGGCTGCCGCCGGCACTCGCCATGGCGGTCGCCTGGCAGGAGTCGGGATGGCAGACCGGCCTCACCAGCAGCGCCGGCGCCGTTGGCGTCATGCAGCTCCTGCCATCGACGGGCGACTGGATCGCGGCGTCGATGCTCGGCAGCGCGGTCAACGTCTGGGATCAGGCATCGAACATCCGCGCCGGTGTGCGGCTGCTGAAGCACTACCACGACCGCTATGGCGGCGACCGCGCGCGCATCCTGGCGGCCTACTACCAGGGCCAGCATGCCCTGGAGACGCAGGGCATCTACGCGATGAGCTGGCCCTACATCAATGCCATCACATCGCTCGAGGCGATGTTCGCCAGCTGACCTCAGGGCACATCGATCCCGGCCAGCCGGCTGAGCCGCCACCCGCCGGGAGCCGGCACGACCGAGACGAGGTCCAACCGAAGACCGCGATGCGGCGGTGCATGCGCTGCATACGCGGCGAGCGCATGGCGGCGCCGAGCGATCGCTTCCGGCGTCAGCGTCTCGGTCGGAGCTCCGCTGCGCTCGCTTCGCCGCGCACGCACCTCGACGCCGACCAGCATCGCGCTTGGATCGATGGCCACGAGATCCAGCTCGCCGCCGCCCTGCCTGGCGCGACGTCCGAGGATGTGCCAGCCATAGGCGCTGAGCCACTCCGCCACGCGCGCTTCGGCGCGCTCGCCGAGCGCGTGCCGGGCATTCTGGGTGCGAGCGAAGCAATCCATGCCGTCCAGCGTGGCACGATGAGCTTATCGGCCCGTTACCCGGTGCTTATCGGTGCCCGGGGAAGCGTCAGGCGCCGGCGGCCACCAGGAGAGGCGACGCGAGGCCGAGCGGCGTCGCCTCGAGGCGGCCGAGGTCCAGGCCGAGCTGCTCCCCCACCAGTGCGTGCTGCACGGCAGCAAAGCTGCGCCGATGGAAGGGGGTCACGCCGAGGTCCCGGATGCCGTCGCGGTGCGCCTGCGTGGCATACCCGACGTTGCGCTCCCAGCCGTAGCCCGGATATCGGTGCGCCAGGCGCTCCATGAGCCGATCACGCACGACCTTGGCGATGATCGAGGCACACGCGATCGTGTAGCAATATGCGTCGCCATGCACGATGGCGGTATAGCCGCCGACGTGCTGCTCGAAGCCACGAATCCGCAGGCCGTCGATCACCACGTGGTCGTAATCGGGCAGGCGGGTGATGGCGCGGCGCATGGCGAGCGTCGTGGCGTGGTAGATGTTGAGCCGGTCGATCTCCGCCACGGATGCCGCACCGATCGAGACGGCGGCGGCGCGGCGAAGGATGATGGGATAGAGACGCTCGCGTTGCAGCCGCGAGAGCTGTTTCGAATCGCGCACGCCACGGATGCGATGGCAGTTCGTTGGCATCTGCACGGCCGCCGCCACGACCGGTCCGGAGAGGCAGGCAAGTCCGACTGCGTCGCTGCCGGCGAGGCGCAGCCGGCCGGCGTTCCAGTGGCGGCGTTCGGTGCGCAGCGTGGGCTCGATCACTGGGGCCGAGTCTACGCCGCCGGGCCGACGGCCGTTGGCCGGGCCGCCACGCGTGGAATGCCTAGCGGCGCTCGCGCAGGGTGGCGGACTTGCCGACGCGGTCGCGCAGGAAGTAGAGCTGGGCGCGCCGCGCCACGCCGTGGCGCACCACCTCGATCTTGTCGATGCGCGGCGAGTGGATCATGAAGGTGCGCTCGACCCCGACCCCGCTGCTGATTCGACGCACGGTGATCGACTGGTTCAGACCGCCATGGCGCATCCGCAGCACGGTGCCCTCGAAGACCTGGATCCGCTCGCGGTTGCCCTCGACCACCTTCACCGACACGCGCACGGTGTCGCCGGGGGCGATCTCCGGCAGATCGGATCGGAGCAGCTCGCGTTCGAGCTCCTTGATGGCGTTCATGAAGGCTGTGACCTCGTCGGGGCCGCCAGGCCGGCGGCTCTCACTGTGAGCATGGGATGACACGCGAACGCGACCGCAGAGCGGCCGCGACCGGCGGAGTATAGCAATGCCGGAGCCCCATCGGCAACTGCGGGCGCGCCGGTGCCTCAGTCGCCGCGCAGCTCGGCGAGCGTTCGACGGTCGGCATCGGTCAGGGGCGCCGAGTCCAGCAGGTCGGGGCGGCGCTCGAGTGTCCGGCGCAGTGCCTCACGACGTCGCCAGCGATCGACCTCGCCATGATGGCCCGATGTGAGCACCGGCGGGATGGTGAGCTCGCGAAACGCTTCGGGACGTGTGTACTGCGGATATTCGAGCAGCCCCGTGGCGAAGGAGTCGTCTTCGTGCGAGGCCGCTTCGATCACCCCGGGCACGAGCCGCACGACCGCATCGATCACGACCAGCGCGGGAAGCTCGCCTCCGGTCAGGACGTAATCGCCGATGCTCACCTCACGGTCGACCAGGGTCCGCACCCGCTCGTCGATGCCCTCGTAGCGGCCACACACCAGCGCCAGGTGGGGCGCGGCGCTCAGCTCTCGGGCGAGGGCGTCGGTCAGCCGCTCCCCCGCCGGGTCCAGCAGGACCACCGCGGCGCCGGCATGCCGCAGCGGCTCGACCGCAGCGAACAGAGGCTCGGGGCGCATCACCATCCCGGCTCCGCCCCCGTACGGGTAGTCGTCAACGGCGCGATGGCGGCCAAGCCCGTGCTGCCGCAGGTCGTGGACGCCGAACTCGACGAGCCCGCGCTCGACGGCACGCCCGATGATCGAGGTCCCGAGCGGTACCCCGAAGAACTCGGGAAAGAGCGTGATGACGTCGATCCGCATCACGCTATTCGGGTGCTTCGAGCGCATCCGCGCTGAGCACCATCCGGCCCGCCGCCGGATCGACCGACAGCACGAGGCGCCGCAGCGCGGGCACCAGGAGATCCTCTGCCCCATCGCGCTCGACGCGGTAGACCTCCGCGCCTCCTGCGCGAAAGACCTCGACCAGGCGCCCGATGACGAGGCCCGCTTCGTCGATCACTGTCAGCCCCTCGAGCTGGTGCCAGTACCAGGAGCCCTCGGGCAGATCCGGCGCATCGGCCTCGAGGTAGCGCCCGATGAGGCCCTCCGCCGCATTGCGGCTCTCGATGCCCGCGAGACCGATGGCGCGCGGCCGTGGCGCCCTCTCCACCGCGGTGACCTGGCGCGGCCGCGCCTCGCCTTCGATCTGCAGCTCCGACCCCACCGAGAAGCGGCCCGGATCGTCGGTGAGCATCTCGATCTTCACCGCTCCACGCAATCCCTTGGCACCGACGATGCGGGCCACCGCCACTCGTTCAGTCGTTGGCCACGATCTCCAGCTCGACGTGGCGGCCGTCGCGCGATCCCATGACCCGCAGCAGGCTGCGGATCGCGTTCGCGATGCGGCCGTCGCGTCCGATGACGCGACCCATGTCGTGCTCATCGACGACGAGGGTCAGCTCGATCTCGCCATCTCCCTCCTCGACTTCGACCTCGACGGCATCCGGATTCTCGACGAGCGAGCGCGCGATGTACTCGAGCAGCTCTTTCACTCCGAGGCCTTCGCGCTCTTGGCGCGGCGAGCCCGCGGCTTGGCTGGCGCCTTCTCGGCGGGTGCAGCCTCTGCCGTGACGGCCGCACCGGCCTGCTTGAGAAGCCTGACCACGATGTCGGAGGGCTGGGCGCCCTTGCTCATCCACTCGCGGATGCGTGGCTCGTCGAGCTGGACGGTGGCGGGCTCGGTCAGCGGGTCGTAGTGACCCAGCACCTCCAGCGGCCGGCCATCGCGGGCGCGGCGGCTGTCAATGGCGACGACGCGATACGCGGGGCGTTTCGTGGCGCCGATGCGCGTCAGTCGGATGCGTACGGACAACGGTGTGATACCTCGTTACGGGTGATGTGGTGGTGGCGCGGCGGTCATTCCACGGTGACCATGGCGTTGAATTGCAGTCGATCCTCGAGCGCCGGAGCGCTGAGGCCGAAGGTACGGATCGGTTCGAGGATAGCGCGCGTTTCGGCATCGAGCCCGGCGAGGTCGCTTGCGGGGCCGAGCAGCGACCCGACATCGACGTACAGCTCGTTGCCGGCGCGCGCACCGGCAAGGTCGAAGGTCGCGCGGTACGCCTCCTTCGCGGCCAGCGTCCGGCCGCTCTCGTGAGCCGCCAGCGCGGCCGCGACGTCATCGGGGCTCAGCGCCAACAACACGACCCCTTCGGCGACCACGTACGAGACCGATCCGATCTGCGGCACGCTGAGCGTGGTGATCGTCTCGCCCTGGCTCTCCTGGTCGCTGCGCTGCGAGCCGCGCGACTCGAGCGACGATGCGAGGCCCTCCAGCGTCGCGGCCGCGGCATCAGGGTCCGAAGGACGCAGCACCAGGACACCACTCGGCTCGGTGCTCAGGCCGGTGAGCCCCACGGCGACCTCCCGGTCGAGCAGCGGGAGCACGTCCGCATCGAGGTCGATGCCAAGGCCCAGCGCCGCCAGCGCACGGAGCTGAGTGAGCGCCCCGCTGGCCTCTGGGGTCGATCCAACGGTCGCCTCGAGCGAAGCAAGGATGTCGCCGAGGCCGAAGATGACCGCCGATGCCTGCGTCTCGGCGGGCATCCAATCCGTCAGGCTCGATGGCTCGCTGAGCAGGCCGAAACTGGCGCGCGCCGCGTTGCCGGCGGCGGCCGGATCGAATGGCGCCGATCCGACCAGCTGCACCCCGTTCGGCTCGGCAAGCAGCGCCGCAGTCGCGACCGAGAGGCCCGAAACCGCGTCAGCCGCCGTGCCGCCAAGCGCAGCCGCGCGCTCGATGTTCAGGTAGACGCTCGCGAGATGATCGGCCGGCAGCGAGCCCATCGCGTCGTCGAATGCGGGATCCTCCGCCAGGCCGTCTCCGGCGGCGTGCGCATCGATCGCGGATCGGACCGCCGCGCTGCTGGGCCCGAGGATGGCCATGTCATCCACGATCGCGTAGGTCGGCCCAGCTTCGGAGGTGTGCAGCGTCACGCCGGCGTAGGTTTCGCTCGCGGCCGCGCCGCCGAAGCGCGTCGACAGATCGGCGAGCGCCAGCTCGGCGGCGGCGGCGTCCTTGACGGCCGCGATGACCAGCGGCACCCCCGCCGCGTTGTCGGGCGCCACGCTGATCGCCAACGCGATCTGGCCGCCCAACCAGGGCTCGATGTCGGCGCGATAGTCGACGCCCGCGTCACCCAGGAAGCGCTGTGCAACCTCTTCGATCTTGTCGTCCAGCGTCGCCGCGTCGCCGAATCCGGGGAAGCGCCCCAGCACCGAGGCGAGGTTCATGCGCTGTCCGGCGGACGGCTCGAGGTAGATGTTGACGTATGCCACGCTGTCCGCGGGGACGAAGGCCGCGGCCCGATCCGTCGCGGCGCTGAAGAAGGCGAGATAGGCGCCGATGACCAGCGCGCCGGTGAGCGAGAGGAGCGCCGTGAGCGCGATGACCAGCCGCTGCATTGGAATCTGCTAGCGCCCGAAGAGCGACCCGAGGCCGCCACCCAGCTTCGGCATCCGCCCGCCGCCCGGCATCCGGCCGCCGGCGAACATCTTCATCATCTTCTGCATCTCGGCGAACTGCTTGAGGACGCGGTTGACCTCGCCTGTCGACGTTCCGCTGCCGAGCGCGATGCGTCGCCGGCGGCTCGCCTTGATGAGCTCGGGGCGGCGGCGCTCGAGCGGCGTCATGGAGTCGATGATCGCCTCGATCCGCTTGAGCTCGCCGCCGTCGACCGCCGCCTGCGCGGCGCCCGCCATCTGGCCCGCGCCCGGGATCATCTGCAGTACCTGGCCGATGGGCCCCATCTTCTTGATCTGGTTGAGCTGGCTGCGGAAGTCCTCGAGCGTGAAGCGCGATTCCATCATGCGCTGCGCAACGCGTTCAGCCTCCTGGCTGTCGACGTTCTCCTGGACCCGTTCGACGAGCGACAGGATGTCGCCCATGCCCAGGATGCGCTGAGCCAGGCGGTCCGGATGGAACGGCTCGAGCGCGTCGGTGCGCTCCCCGACCCCGATGAAGCTGATCGGCAGGCCGGTCGTGCTGCGGATGCTCAGCGCTGCCCCGCCCCGAGCGTCACCGTCCATCTTCGTCAGCACGAGACCGCTCACCGGGAGGCGGCTGTGGAACGCTTCCGCGACCCGCACCGCTTCCTGCCCGGTCATCGCATCGACGACGAGCAGCGTCTCCGACGGAGTGATGGCGCCGGCGATGCGTACCAGCTCCTCCATCATCGCCTCGTCGACGTGAAGGCGGCCTGCCGTGTCGAGGATCATGACGTCGAGGTTGCGGCTCTTCGCAAGCTCGAGGCCGGAGCGCGCGACCTCGAGTGCCGGGGTCCCCACCGGTCGGGTGTGCACCTCGACGCCCACCTGGTCGCCGAGCTGCACGATCTGATCAACCGCTGCCGGCCGATAGACGTCGGCGGCGACGAGGAGCGGCCGCTTGCCGTCCTTGCGCAGCCGAACCGCCAGCTTGGCGGCGGTCGTGGTCTTTCCGGAGCCCTGCAAGCCGACCATCATGATCACCGCCGGCTTCGCGTCGAGGGCAAGCTCGTGACGCTCGCCGCCGAGGGTCGCGACCAGCTCGTCGTGCACGATCTTGACGATCTGCTGCCCGGGATGCAGTCCGGTCAGGACCTGGCTTCCAGCCGCCTGCTCCCGCACGCGGGAAACGAACTCCTTGACGACCTTGAAATGGACGTCGGCCTCGAGCAGCGCGAGCCTGATCTCGCGCAGCGCGGCGTCGAGATCGGCATCGGTGATCTTCGCCTTCCCGCGAAGCCGCTCGGTGACGGCCTGCAGGCGCGCGGAGAGAGATTCAAACATCGTGTCTTGAGTCCAGTAGGGCCGGAACGCCGAGCCGACGCACGCGATGTGCGCTGACGCGCAACACGGGCGGCTGGCAAGGGCTGCACATCCTACTACCCGCTCCAGCGCGCGGCAACGAGCGGCTCACTCGGCGAAGAGCCATTCCACGTACGCGGCAGAGTCGAACGGTGCGAGCGCATCGATCTCCTCGCCGACGCCGGCGAACACGATCGGCACGCTCAGGCGGTCCGCGGCGGCCACGGCCACGCCACCCTTGGCGGTGCCGTCGAGCTTCGTCAGCACGATCCCGGTCACCCCGGCCTCTGCGCTGAACGCCTCTGCCTGTGAAAGCCCGTTCTGGCCGGTCGTGGCGTCCAGGACGAGGAGGACGTGACGCGGCTGGTCGGGCAGCCTGCGCTCGATGACGCGCCTGATCTTGCCGAGCTCGGCCATCAGCTGGACCTTGTTCTGCAGCCGCCCAGCGGTATCGATCAGCACCGCGTCGAGCCCGCGCGACTCTGCCGCGGCAACGGCATCGAAGGCGACCGCCCCCGGATCAGCCCCGATACGCTGCGCGATGACGGGCACGCCGACCACTTCGCCCCAGATGCGCAGCTGCTCGACGGCCGCAGCCCGAAACGTGTCCCCGGCCGCGAGGGCAAGCGAGCGCCCGTCGGCCTTGAGCCGGTACGCGAGCTTGGCGATCGTGGTCGTCTTGCCCGACCCGTTGACGCCCACGAAGAGGATCACCGCGGGCGGCGCGCCGAGCTCAAAGCGTCCCGAGCCAACGCGCTCGAGACGCTCGCGGATCTCGTCCGCCAGGGCGGCGCGAACACGCTCGCCGCTGCTTCCACCGTCCCGCGCATAGCGCTCGCGCGCCGCATCGACCAGCTCGAGCGTGGTCTGGGCGCCCATGTCGGCACCGATCAACGCCTCCTCGAGCTCTTCCCAGGTGGACTCACTCGCCGGCTGCCCCACGCCGAGGATCGAGCGCAACCGCGCGCCGAAGCCGCCCGGCGCGGTGCGCAGGCCCATCCCGCGCATGCCCGACGACTCCCGCCGTGGGCGTGCCATGGTCGTCGGCGCCGGCTCGGGGTCCGAGGGCTGCACGTCGCGGCGCCGCCGAAACATCAGGCGGTCACCTCGACCGGCAGGTCGGCCAGGCGCAGGGAGAGGACGCGCGAGACGGCGGCATCGGTCATCGTCACCCCGTAGATCGTGTCGGCCGTCTCGATCGTCGCGCGGTTGTGGGTGATGACCACGAAGTCGATCGACTCCGCCAGCTTGCGCAGAGCGCCGGCGAAGCGGCCGATGTTCGCCTCGTCGAGCGCGGCATCGACCTCATCCAGGATGCAGAACGGCACAGGGTTGACGCTGAGCATCGCGAAGAGCAGCGCCACGCCGGTCAGGGCGCGCTCGCCCCCGGAGAGCATGGCGAGGCGCTGAAGCCGCTTGCCCGGCGGACGGACGACGATCTCGATGCCTCCGGGCGCCTCGCCGCCACCCTCCTCGTCGAGCTGCAGCGCCGCCGATCCGCCCGCGAAGAGCAGGCGCACGAACTCGTCGAAGCGCGCCCCGATGGCCGTGAAGGCGGCGTTGAAGCGCTCGTTGATCTCGGTATCGAGCCGGGTGATGAGCTCGCGGGTCGACGCGATGGCGGCCTGCAGGTCGGTCTCCTGGCCGGAGAGCCCGTCGAGCCGCTCAGCCAGCTCGCGGTGCTCCTCCACCGCGAACGGGTTCACCGAGCCGATCTGGGCAAGCAGCCGGCGGACCCGTCGTGTCTCGGTCTCAATCGTATCGTCCGACGCATCGGCGAGCTCGCGCTCGAGATCCGGGTCGGGAGCGGTCGCTGCCGCCGCGGCGGCCTCGTCATCGGCCTCCGGTAACGCATCAAGCGCCAGGCGACGCTCGCGCTCGACCGCTGCCAACGCCTCCTCGTGCCGCATCACCTCGGTTGCCGTCGATGACGCCGATCGCTCGAGGTCGAGCAGGCGGGTGGCCGCGCCGCTCGCCCCACGCTCAAGCTCGAGGAGCCCAGTTCGACGCCGGTCGCGCTCGGCATCGTGGTCCGCACGCGTCGTGCCCGCAACCTCGTCGGCCGCGCGCGCCCCGTCGAGCTCGCGCTCGGCAAGCTCGAGCTCGGCTACTACGGCCGCCTCGCGCTCCCGCAGCGCCGGCAACGCCGTTTCGAGCTGCGTTACGCTCCCTTCGAGCGCCGCGACGCGCTGCCGCCGGCCTGCGCTGCGCGCCTCGAGCTCCTCCGCCGCGCCGCGCGACGCCTGCCACGCCGCACGCGTCGTGTCGCGCTCGCCGGCCGCGGCGTCGCGGGCCGCGCGCGCCGTTCGTGCCGCCCCATGCAGGGCGCTGCTCTGCGATGCCGGCTCCGCGCCGGGTGTCTCATGCGCCTCGCTCAGCTCGGCTCGTGCCAGCGCCAGCTCCTGCTCGACCGCCGCTCGCCGGCCAGCGGCACGCCGCAGCGCGGCCTCCGCCGCGTCCGCCTCGCCGCGCGCCGCGCGCTCGCCGCGCTCGGCCTCGGCCTCGGCCTCGCGCGCCGCGGCGGCGGCGCGCTGGGCGGCGCCAAGCGCCGCAAGCTGTCGAGCGGCGGTCTCGCTGGTCTGTGCATGGTCCGCCTCGAGCGCGTCGATCGCCTCGGTCAGCTCCCGACGCCGCGCATGCTGGCGCGCCGCTTCGCCGCCCTGCGGCCCTGCTCGGCCGCGCAGCGTCACCAGACCACGGCCATCGGCCAGGTCCCCGTCGGGTGTCACGGCGCACCAGCCGGGCGGCAGGCGTCGCCAGCCGCGCAGCAGCGCGCCGACGTCGGGCGCCACCGCGGTGCGCTGCAGGAGCTGCGGGGGACTCGCGGCGCCGGTCCACTCAGCCAGCGTACGGGCGGCTCCCACGGCTCGCAGTGCCGCCTCCCGGCCCTCGACGGCGGCGGCGGCGAACGGTGCCAGGAGGCGGGCCGCGCCACGCGCCTCGGCCAGGCGGTCGACGAGATCGTCGTCGCGCCACACCAGCGCGTGCTCCAGCTCCCCACCGACGACGGCCTCGATGGCCGGCCACGCTTCCCGCGGGGCGTCGAGGTCGTCGAGCAGTGTGCGCCAGCCTGCCGCGCTCAGCAGCGTGCCGAGCCGTCCGCCGTGCTCCACGCGCTCGGTGAGCGCCGCGAGCTCGCCGCGCATCACCCCGATCCGCTCGGCCAGCGCCGCGGCGGCGCGGCGCGCCGTATCCGTGGCCGGAGCTGCGGCATCCAGGGCTGCCGTCGCCTCTGCGAGCGCCGACGCGGCGCGCGCGCGCTCGGCGGCGCGTTGCCCGGCGCTGCGCTGCGCCGGCTCGAGGGCGGCGCTGGCGTCTCGTTCGACGCCGCCCAGCGCGGCGAGCTCGACCTCGAAGCGCTCGATCCGGGTCCGGGCGCGTGCCGCGAGCTCGCCCTGCCGCGCGGCGACGGCGATCTGCTCGCTCTCCTGGCGCCGCGCGCCAGCGAGCGCATCCTCGGCCGTGACGAGCGCATCGTCCGCAGCCGCGAGCGCGCCGATCGCGTGCCGGTAGGCGGCCTCCGCGGCCCGCGCGCGTTCGATGGCCGGCGCAACGGCCGCGTCGTCGTCGGCAGCCGTGCCGCCGAGGTCGCTGCGACTCTCGGCCAGGGCTCGCTCTGAGCGCTCGATCTCCGTGTGCAGCTCCCGGCGACGCAGCGCGATGCCCTCGACGCGGCCTTCGAGCCGGATGCGCGCCTCGCGCGTCGCTTCGCGTGCCTCAGCCGCCGCCCGTGCCCGGGCCTCAGCCTCCCAATAGGCGGCCTCGGCCGCCTCCACCGCTTCGCGCCCAACCCGCTGCTCGTCGCGATACCGCGCCAGTGCGGCCTCGGCCGCCGCGGCGCGACGGCGCGCGTCGGCCAGGGATGCCCGCCCGCCACGCTCGCGGCGGTGGTGCGACTCACCGACGAACGATCGCGCGCGGGCCAGCAGCGCGTCGTGCTGCTGCTGATGCTGCGCCTGCTGCGCCAGGCGGCGTACCTGCGGACGGAGCTCGGCCACCAGGTCGGTCATGCGGGTCAGGTTGTCGGCCGCCTTGGCCAGCCGTCCGAGCGCCTCGTTCTTGCGGACCTGCAGGTTCTTGACGCCGGCCGCCTCCTCGAACAGCTGGCGTCGCTCCTCGGGGCGCAGCGAGAGGGCGGCATCGACGGTGCCCTGCCCCACGACGATGAGCGAACTGGCCCCCAGCCGGCCCTCGCCGAGGAGCTCGGTGATGTCCCGCAGCCGGACGCGAGCGCCGTTGAGCAGGTACTCGGAGTCGCCGGAACGGTAGGCACGGCGGCCGACGGTCACCTCGGCGAAGTCGATCGGGAGCCATCGGTCATGGTTGTCGAGGGTCAGGATGGCCTCGGCCATGCCCTGCGGCTTGCGGCTCTGGCTGCCCGCGAAGATGACGTCGTCAGCGCGGCGGGTGCGCAGCGACCGGTTCGACTGCTCGCCGAGCACCCAGCGCACCGCGTCGGCCATGTTGCTCTTGCCACTGCCGTTGGGGCCCATCACCGCGTTGACGCCGTGCTCGAAGGCGAAGACGGTGGGATCCGCGAAGGTCTTGAAGCCGTGCAGCCGGAGCGCCTTGAGGCGGCTCACGAGCGCGGTTCGGTGAGGACCGGCGCGGCGTCGCCGTCGCCCGACGACTCGGCGGCCAGCAGCTCCATGGCGCCCGACGCGGCGACCTCCTCGGCGCGCTGCCGGCTGGAGCCCTCGCCGAGGGCGAGCCGCTTGCCCTCGAGCGTGGCCGCCACGGTGAAGGTCTGGTCGTGTGCCGGGCCCAGGGTGCCGATCAGCTCATACGACGGCTTCGTGCGCCGATGCCGCTGCGTCCACTCCTGCAGCCTGCTCTTCGCCGATTTCGGCGGCTCGTCACCATCGGCCAGTCCCAGCCGGTCATCGAAGATGCCACGCAGCCAGGTACGCGTAAGATCGGGGCCCTCGACAAGGTAGAGCGCGCCGGCGAGCGATTCGAAGGTGGCGGCCAAAAGCGACGGCCGCGAGGCGCCGCCCGCGTCGGATTCGCCGCGACCGAGCAGCAGGAAGCGATCAAGCGACAGATCCAGCGAGAGGGCGGCGAGCGCGTCGCGATTGACGAGCGACGCACGGCGCGCCGTCAGGAAGCCTTCATCCTCGTCGGGATAGCGCTCGTAGAGCAGGGCGCTGACGACGAGGCCCACGACGGCGTCGCCAAGGAACTCGAGGCGCTCGTTGTGCCCCGACGCATCGTGCGGGTTCTCGTTGAAATAGGAGCTGTGGACGAACGCCTGGCGCAGAGCACCAGGGTCACGCAGTGCGAGGCCGAGCCGCTCGCCGAGCTCGTCGAGACGCGGTTCGGCCATGGTGTTGCGCTACTGCTGATGCTCCTCGATGTATTCCACGGCGTCGGAGACCTTCTGGATCCGCTCCGCGTCCTCGTCGGAGATCTCCATCCCGAACTCTTCCTCGAGACTCATGATGAGCTCAACGAGATCCAGGGAGTCGGCGTTGAGGTCCTCGACGAACGAGGCTTCGGCCGTGACCTCCTCCTCGTCGACACCGAGCTGCTCCACGATGATCTTCTTGAGCCGCTCGTAGGTGGTACCGTCGGTCACCTATGTCCTCCTGTTCGCCGATGTTCGGGAAACTTGTCCCAAGACGCCGTTGACGAGGCGGCGGGCCGCATCCCCGGCGTAGATCCGAGCGAGCACCACAGCGTCTCTGATCGCCTCTGGGCTCGAAGTCGCGGCGGAGTATAGCATCTCGTAGATCGCACTCCGCATGATCGCACGCTCGACGCGACCCAGCTCGTCGACCGGGATCTGTGGCGCGACTTCCGCGATGCGAGCATCGAGCTCAGCCCGGTGCTCGTCCACGCCGCGCACCAGCATGCGTGCGTGCTCCGCCACCTCATCGGACAGCCCTTGCTCGAGCGTGAGCCGGTCCAGCGCCGATTCGGTACGCCGCACGCCGAAGTCGGCCTCGAACAGGGCGAGCAGCGCGAGGCGGCGGGCTTGCGTGCCGGTCGATCGGCTGGGACTGCGGCGGCGGGATGTCGGTGCCGTCAGGCCGATCCCTCGGCCATCGGCACCGGCTGCGGCGATGGGTCGATGGCGAACGCCGGGTGCGCTTGCACCCAGCTGCCGATCGTCTCGGGGATCCGCGCGGCTGCCGCCTCCGAGGCGGCGAGGATGGCGTATTCCATCATCCGCGCCTTCGCCCGGCCGTGGGTGACGATGCTCACCCCGCGCACCCCGAGCAGCGGCGCGCCGCCGTAGCGCTCGTAGTCGAACCGCTGCCTGAGCCGATCGAACCCCGGCTTGAGCGCCAGCAGCGCCAGCGGCGCCACGAGCCCCTGGCCAAGGTCGTCGCGCAGCGATCGGAAGATATACGAGGTGACCCCCTCGAAGAACTTGATCACGACGTTGCCGATGAAGCCGTCGCACACGATGACGTCGGCGGCGTGCTTCGGCAGGTCGCCGCCCTCGACGTTGCCGATAAAGTTGAGGTCCGCGTCGCGCAGCCGCCGATGGCTCTCGCGCGTCAGCGCGTCGCCCTTCTCCTCCTCCTCGCCGATGTTGAGCAGCCCGACCCGCGGCCGCTCGACGCCCAGCACCCGTTCGGCGTAGATCGAGCCCATCACCGCGTAATGCAGCAGGTTGGCCGGCGAGGAGTCGACGTTGGCGCCGACGTCCAGGATCATGATCGGCCCGGTAGCGGTCACGATGTGCGCTGCCAGCGCCGGCCGCTCGATGCCCGGCACACGGCCGAGGCGCAGAACGGCGGCGGCCATCGAGGCGCCGGTCGATCCGGCGCTTACGACCGCATCGGCCGCGCCGTCGCGTACCAGGTTGGTGGCGACGAGGACCGAGGCGCGGCGCTTGGTGCGCAGCGCGACGGCGGGCGCCTCCCCCATCTCGATCCGCTCCGGCGCGTCGACGAAGGTCAAGCTGGCGGGATGGCCGCGGCCGTACTCGGCAATCTCGCGCTCGATCCTGGGCACGTCGCCGACGAGGATCACCTCGTCAGCGTGCGCCGCCGCGTAGTTGATCGCGCCGCGGACGATCTCGCGCGGTGCGTAGTCGCCGCCCATGGCATCGACAGCGATGCGCATCGGCGCCTGGGATGCTGCGTCGAGCGACGAGTCGGCCGTCAGCGCTGGCCGTCAGCCGGCGACTGCGGCTCCATGTTGATGACCTCGCGGCCGTTGTAGTAGCCGCAGGTCGGGCACACATGGTGCGCCCGCTTCAGCTCGTGGCAGTGCGAGCACTCCACGAGCGGCGGCGCGCTGATGGCCAGGTGCGAGCGACGCTCACCCTGGCGCGCCTTGGACACCTTTCGCTTGGGAACGCCCACGCGTTGACTCCTTGGATCACGAGCAATGGATACATGCGCCGCGGCGCACCTGGCAGGTATGGCGCACTGGCAGGCCGACGGCGGGACGCCAGAGTATAGCCGCCCGGCCAGCTCCCCCGCCAGTCAGGGTCAGTCGCGATCGGACTCGAGCAGCCGCGCCAGGCCCGCGAGACGCGGGTCGATCTCCGCGCGGTCGTGGTCGTGCGTGCCGCTGTCGAGGCGCTCGCCGCACGTCGCACACAGCCCCGGGCAATCGGGGCGACAGATCGGCACCATGGGCTCGATCAGCGAGAGCTCGTCGTGGATCGTTCGCGCCAGGTCCAGCTCGTGGTGCTCATCGATGAGCTGCACCGGATCGTCCCCCACGGCGACCTCGAGCGCGCGGCCCGTCTCGACATCGACCGACGGACGAAACTCCTCGTCGAGGGTCACCGACACGTCGTCGACGAACGGCTCCAGGCAGCGTGCGCAGATTCGCCGCACGGAGGTGTCGACGCGCCCGCGCACCTGCACCCCGCGATTCGTGCGCAGCAGGCGCAGGGTGGCGTCGAGCGGGCCGGCCAGCTCAAGGTCAGGTACCGCCACGTAGTGGTCGCGCAGCACGACGCGACGTTCCGCGCCGGGCGGCTCGGCGAGCAGCCCGGCGACGTTGATGCGGGTCACGGCTGCGCCGTGGCCCGCGCGCGCTCCTCGTCGATCATGCCGGGGTCAGGCTGCTGGCCGTCGGAGCCTCGATGCCGCTCGTCGAGCATGTCGATGCCGCGCTTGATGCTGGTGAGCGCCTTGATGCACTCGCCCTCGAGCCGGATCAGGACGCCCGCCGCATACTCGTCTGCGCCGCGTCGCACCTCGGCCGCCTCGCGCTGCGCCACGTCGAGAATCTCACCGGCACGCTCCTGGGCCACCTTCACCAGCTCGCGCTCCTCGATGAGCACAGCGGCCTGCTCCTGCGCGCGGCCAACGATCCGATCCGCCTCGTCGCGGGCGCGCTCGGCGATATGGCTCGCCTCCTCGGTGACGCGCTTGGCCTGGCGCACCTCGTCGGGCACGCTGGCCCGCAGCTGATCGATGAGCTCGAGCACGGCCGCCTGGTCCACGACGACGTTCGCCGTGAGCGGCAGCTTCTTGCCGGTCTCGATGATCGACTGGAGACGCTCGATGAGAAAGATGATGTCCGTGGCGCGGTCCCCTTTCGAGGCCGGAGTCACGCGGCGGCCGATTGATCGCAGAGTATAGCGCCGCTCGGTCCGGGCTCAGCTCGTGATGCGAGCGCGCGCCGCGGCCAGCGCCTCGAAGACCGGGTCGGGCACCATCGGTGAAACGTCGCCCCCGAAGCGCCACACCTCCTTGGTCAGCGTCGAGCTCAGGTAGCCGAATTCGAGCGCCGTCATGAGGAAGGTGGTATCGATGCCGGGCGCCAGCTTGCGGTTGGTGTGCGCCATCTGCAGCTCGGCCTCGAAATCGCTCGTGGCGCGCAGCCCGCGCACGAGGAAGGTCGCGTCCTGGCGCCTGGCGAACTCCACGGTCAGCCCGTCGAAGCCGGCCACGCTGACGTGCTCCCCCAAGTCGGCGACACAGGCCCTGATCAGCTCGACCCGCTCCTCGACGCTGAAGAGCGGCGCCTTCTTTGGATTGTTGAGGACCGCCACCACGAGCCGGTCGAACAGCGCGGCGGCGCGGCGCGCCACGTCGAGGTGCGCGTTGGTCATCGGATCGAACGACCCGGGAAAGACAGCGACCCGTGACAACTCAGACGTCCTCCACGCGCTCGAGAAAGGTCAGCCCGGTCTCGCCGAAGCGTCGATCGCGCCAGCGCTGCAGGCTCGCGACCTCCGGCACCGGCGTGCGCCAGAAATGCTTGACGACGACCGTCGCGCCTGGCGCCAGGTGCCGCTCCAGGCGCTCGAGCGGCGCAAGGAGTGCTTCGTCAGCATACGGCGGATCGATGAGCACGAGGTCGAACGGCCCGTCGGCCGGAGCGTCCAGGTAGCGAATGACGTCGTGCCCATGCACCGATGCCGCCTCTTCGAGGCGCGTTCGCTGCAGGTTCGTGCGGATCGCCGCCAGCGCGTCGCGCCCGTGATCCACGAAGGTCGCGTGGAGTGCGCCACGCGAGAGGGCCTCGATGCCCAGCGCTCCGCTGCCGGCGTACAGGTCCAGCACGCGCGCATCGAGCACGCGCCCGGCGAGGATGCCGAACAGCGTCTCCTTGACCTTGTCGCTGACCGGTCGCGTGCCGCGGTCGCGTGGAGCGACGAGCTGGATGCTGCGGGCGGCGCCCGCGATGACCCGCACGGCTCAGTCGGTCTCCCCGCTCGTCTCGCGTGCCGCGAGCTCGGCCAGCATGCGCGCCAGCTCGGGACGGCGGGCCAGGGATGGATCGTCCTCGACGAGCCGGTTCGCCACCTCCTTGGCCTCCCAGGCCAGGCGCACGTGGCGTGGCTCGAAGAGGCTCGCCATGCGCAGCGGCGGGAGTCCCGCCTGGCGCGTCCCGAGCAGGTTGCCGGCGCCGCGCAGCGCGAGGTCCGCCTCGGCGATCACGAAGCCGTCGCTCGAGCCGCGGAGCACCTCGAGTCGCTCGCGGCTGCGCTCGTCGGTCGCGTCCGAGACCAGGATGCAGAACGAGCGATGCGGCCCGCGCCCGACGCGGCCTCGCAGCTGGTGGAGCTGCGCGAGGCCGAAACGCTCGGCATCCTCGACGACCATCACGCTCGCGTTCGGCACGTCGATGCCGACCTCGATGACGGTGGTCGCGACCAGGATGTCGATCTCGCCGCTGGCGAAGGCTGCCATTGTCGCGTCGCGGTCGTCCGCCCGCTGCTGGCCGTGCACGAGGCCGATTCGGACCTGCGGCAGCGCGTCGCGCAGCCGCACCGCCTCCGCCTCGGCCGAGGCCGCCTGCAGCGTCTCGGACTCCGCCACGAGCGGGACCACCACGAACGCCTGGCGGCCCGCGGCCGCCTCATCGGCCAGGAAGGCCTGGATCTTGGGGAGCGCGCTGCGGTCGCGCAGCTCGGTCCGGATCGGCTGGCGTCCCGGCGGCAGCTCACGGATGGTGCTGATGTCCAGGTCGCCGTAGAAGGTGAGCGCCATGGTGCGCGGAATCGGCGTCGCGGTCAGGGCCAGGACATGCGCCTCGCGCTCCCCCGCCTTGGCCTGCAGCGCGGCACGCTGCGCGACGCCGAAGCGATGCTGCTCGTCGACCACCGCGAGCCCCAGGCGCGGCAGCTCGACGCCGGCGCTGATGACCGCGTGGGTGCCGATGACGACATCGGTCATGCCGCCGGCCAACGCCTGGTGCACCTCCCGCTTGTGTGCCGCGCCCAGCGAGCCGGAGAGGAACTCGGTCCGCACGCCCAGCGCGTCGAGCAGCGGCGCCAGCCCGGCGTGGTGCTGCCGCGCCAAAATCTCGGTCGGGGCCATCAGGACGCCCTGCCAGCCGGCGTGCACCGTGGCAGCCAGTGCGATCGCCGCGACGGCGGTCTTGCCGCTGCCGACGTCGCCCTGCAGCAACCGCCGCATCGGTCGTTCGCGTGCCAAGTCGGCGATCGCCTCGTCGACGGCGCGAGCCTGGTCGCCGGTCAGCTCGAACGGGAGCGTGGCGAGCAGCCTGGCCAGCTCGGCGGCGTCGACCGCGATCGCCGGTGACCGATGCCCGATGCGCGCTTCCCGCGACCGCGCCAGCGTGAGCTGCAGCGCCAGGAGCTCGTCGAACGCCAGCCGATCGATCGCGGCCTGGACATCGGGTGCCTGTTCGGGGAAATGGATCGTCGCCAGCGCCTCGTGCAGTGGCAGCAGCGAGCCGCGCTCCGCGTCGGTCAGCGGATCCGCGACGAGTGGCAGTGCCCGCTCAAGGATGCCCGCCAGCACCTCGCGCAGGCGCTTCTGCGTGACCCCCGCGGTCAGGCGGTAGACCGGCACGACGCGCGCCGTGTGAACCGATTCGGCTCCGACTGCCGAGAACTCCGGTGAGGTGAACTGTGCACGCCAGCCACGCATCGTGACCTTGCCGCTGACGATCAGCTCGTCGCCCGCCTTCAGCCGCCGCTCGACGTAGCGCCGCCCGAACCAGATCGCCTCGGCAGTGCCGCTCGCATCCTCCAGCTGCGCGATGACCCGCTGTGGCTTGCGCCCGAAGCCCGGCTCGACGCGCACGTCGCGCACCGTGACGCGCGCCGATTGCTTGTCCTCGGCGACGAGGTCGGCGAGCGTACGCAGGTCGCTGAAGTCGTCGTAGCGGGCCGGGAAGGTGAAGATCGCCTGGCGCGCTGTCTCGATGCCCATGCGCTTCAGGACCGACACCGAGCGGCTCAGCTCCGGCATCGCGCTGCGGAGCGGCGCGTCAAGCAGGTCCGCACCTGCCCCGATGGTCACCCGGCGCCCAATTGCATGCGGCGATCGTAGCGTGCTAGCATCGACGGGCTCCGGCGCCCCGCGCCGGTTCGTTCATGCATGGAGACCCCAATGGCACGAGTGTGCGACATCTGCGGCAAGAAGCCGATCACC
This sequence comes from Chloroflexota bacterium, assembly GCA_039933775.1. GTDB lineage: Bacteria > Chloroflexota > Limnocylindria > QHBO01 > QHBO01 > JBDTNK01. The sequence goes on from JBDTNK010000008.1 coordinate 36,067, forward strand.
GGCTGGAATCCGCAGTCGGTCGGGATGAACCGCAAGCGCGCGTTGCGACGCTGGATCCCGAACCTGCAGCCGATGACGCGCGAGCAGAACGGCCGGATCGAGAAGATCAAGGCCTGCTCACGCTGCCGGCGCACCGCCCAGAAGATCTGACTCACTGGCGGCGTGCGCCGCCGCATTGACCGATGCGCCCGCTCGCCGCGGGCGTTTTTCGTGCCCAGCGCGCTGCACGACGAGGCGCATGCGGGCGGCGGCTCAGCCAGCGGGGCTGGCGGCAGGTGCGCCGGGTGCCGAGAGCGCCATCACCCCGGCCGCCTCGTCAGGGCGTGGTGCGCCGAGGGCGCCGCGCGAGAACGATGCGCCGGGATTCCAGATCATCCAGCCCTGTGCGCCCGTGTCCGCGGCCGCGGTCATCTCCGCCGCGACCTGCTCGGCGCTGTACGGTGCGAAGGAACCGTAGCCGAAGTCCTGGATCCAGGGACGGATGACCAGCGGCAGGCCCTCTGCTTCCGTGCTCATGCGCGTGATCGATTCCGCCACAACGTCGTAGGGGTGGTCGTTCGGGACGTCGAATCCGAACACGCCGGGTCCGTAGTGGCTCGGGTAGACCATGGGAGAGAAGGTGTCGACGTACGGCATGATCGTCTCGGGACGCTGCCCGATGCCCTGGTCGTCGGGCACGATGAAGCTGATCGGAAAGACGTCGGCGCCCAGGAAGGTGCGGGTCGCCGCCAGCCGATCACTCACCACGCGCAGCACGCGGCGCATGGCCGGGAGCCGGAACGACTGGGTGTTCGGCAGGTTCGTGTCCGCCACCTCGTACGGGCCATCGCTGAAGTAGCGGATGTAGTCGAGCTGCACCTCGTCGAAGCCCTTGTCGGCCAGATCACCGGCGAGCGCGGCCAGGTACTCCGCGACGCCCGCTGCCGCGGGGTCGAGCCAGATCCCGCCGATGTTGTCACGCCATGGCTCCCCGGTGGCGACGTTCATGACTGCCAGCTCGGGCCGCGCGACGCCCACGGTGTTGTCCTTCATCGAGACCATCCGAGCGATGGTGTACACGCCGCGCGCCTTGAGCTGCGGCAGGAGCTCCTCGAGGTCGAGGATCGGAGCCGCCTGGGTCGCGCCGGCATCGATCGCCTCGGGCAGCTGCGTGGCCCAGAAAAGCTGTCCGTCGGTCTCCTTGACGTCGATGACCATCGCGTTGGCCTCGGTCTCGTCGATGAGCGCCAGCATCTCGTCCAGCGCGCCGGGTCGCTCGAAGATCGATGCCGGGGCATAGAGCGCACGGGCCTCGAATGGCTCGAGCGCGACGTCGGCGGCCTGGCTGCCATCGGAGATCGGCATCTCGGCAAGCCGGTAGCCCGCCCGCTTGACGACCAGCGTCGCACCCTCCGCCACGCCGACCAGGCGATAGGCGCCGTCGCGGTCGCTGCGGATCAGCTGGTCCCGCGCACCGTCCACGAAGACCGTGGCGCCGGCCAGTGGCGCGCCGTCGATATCGGTCACCACGCCGGCCACGACGTTCGAGCGCAGCTCGATGACCAGATCGCCCTCGTCGGGAACGATCCCCGTTCCGGCGTCCCAACCGTCCAGGCTGGCGGAGACCGTCCCGCCGCGCAGCGCGCTGATGATGGCCGTCCCGTCGGCATCGGTCGTGACTGCCGCGTCCCCGGCAATGAGCTCGACACCATCGAGCGGGTCGCCAGCGCCGCGGTCCCTGACGCTGACCGTCACGTCGCGCGGCGGGACCGGCGTGGGCGAGGGCAGGAGCGGCAGCTGGCCGTCGCTGCAGGCGCTCGCCACGAGCGCAAGCAGGGCCAGCAGGGCGAACGAACGACGCAGGAACCGGGGCAGCGACATCGGCCCCTATTGTGGCGGGCGCTGGCTGATCGCGGACGCTGCGGCTGCGCGAAGGTCGGCGACCGTGCCGCCGAGGTCGCCGGTCGCCCGGTACAGCGCGCTGCCCACGACGAGCACGTCGCCGCCGGCTGCATGCGCCTCACCGATCGTCTCGGCATTCACGCCACCGTCGATGCCGATCGGCAGGCTGAGGCCCTGGCGCTCGATCTCCTGGCGCAGCGATCGGAGCTTCGGCATCACCTCGTGCATGAACGCCTGGCCGCCGAAGCCTGGGTGGACGGTCATGACGAGGAGCAGCTCGACCCGGGCGAGGTACGCATGCACGGTCTCGGCTGGCGTCTCGGGGTTGATCGCGATGCCCGGCGACCGCCCTGCAGCGCGGATCGCCTCGATCACCTCGCCGGGGTCATCGTCGGCCTCGACGTGGAAGATGATGAGATCGCTCCCCGCCCGGGCGAAGGCCTCGACGTAGCGCAGTGGCTGGCTGATCATCAGGTGACTGTGGTACGGGAGCGTGCTGGCGGGGCGCACCGCCTCCACGACCACCGGCCCCAGGCTGATGTTCGGCACGAAGTGGCCGTCCATGACGTCGAGGTGGATCGAGTCGACGCCACCATCGACCGCGCGCCGCACCTCGCTGCCGAGGCTGGCGAAGTCCGCGTTCAGGATCGAGGCGCTGAGGTGTGGCCGGTCACTCATCTCCCGGCGCCGGCGAGCGACCCGACACCCGGCAGGTCGCGGCCGGCGAGCTGGGCGTGCAGCTGTCCGCACGCCGCGTCGATCTCGCGACCGCGGGTGTCACGGACCGTGACGGCCACGCCGTTCGCGCGCAGCGTGGCGACGAACGCATCGATGCCCGCGCGCGAGGTGCCGCTCCAGCGCGAGCCCGGTGTCGGATTGAGCGGAATGAGGTTGACATGGCAGCGCCACGTCTTCGCCAACCCCGCCAGGCGGCCAGCCTGTTCGACGCTGTCGTTGAGCCCGTCGATCATCACGTATTCCAGGCTCACCCGTCGTCCGGTTCGCTCGGCGAAGCGCCGCCCGGCGCCGATCACCGCGTGGATCGGCCATTTGCGATTGATCGGCACCAGCTCGTCGCGCAGCTCGTCGCTCGCGGCGTGCAGGCTGATGGCCAGGTTGACCTGCGGCAGCTCGTCGATCATGCGATCCATGCCCGGCACCACCCCGGAGGTGCTGACGGTCAGGTGCCGCGCGCCGATCCCGAGCCGCTCGGGGTCGTTCAGGAGTCGCACCGCCTCGAACACGCGATCGGCGTTGTTGAGCGGCTCGCCCATGCCCATGAAGACGATGTTGTAGTGGCCACTCCGCGCACCGGGTCGCCAGTCGGCACCCAGCGCCTGCCAGGGAGCGCGATGCCAGTACAGCACCTGGTCGACGATCTCCGCCGGGGTGAGCTGCCGCGCGAAGCCGGCCTGGCCGGTGGCACAGAACGGGCAGCCGACCGCGCATCCGGCCTGGCTGCTGATGCAGATCGTCGTGCGCTCGGCCATCCTGCCGCGCGACGGGTAGCGCATCAGGACCGATTCCACCCGCTGCCCGTCGTGCAGCTCATGCACCGCCTTGGCGGTCAGGCCGTTATCGGCGCGCAGGACGTGGTTGCGCGCGATCGAGCTCCAACGAAAGGCCTTCGCCAGGTCGTCGCGCAGCGCGCGGGGCAGCTCGCTCAGCTGCTCGAAGCCATCGACGTCGGCGCGGTGCACGCCGGCCAGGATCTGCGAGGCCCGGTACGCGGGCTCGCCGCGGGCTGCGAGCCACGCGGCGAGCGATGCGTGAGCAACCTCGGCGATCGCCGGCGCCGGGCCGGCGAGCTTCAGCTCAGTCACGACGGCCAAAGACGAGCCACGCGTAGTACAGGAACGTGAGGAGCGCGGTCAGCGCACCGGCAACATAGGTCCACGCCGCCGCCTTCAGCACGGCACGTGCGCCGTCCTGGCGCTCGCCGGAGAGGCCGAGCGTGTTGACGAAGGCGAGCGCCTTGCCCGACGCGCCGATCTCGACCGGCAGTGTGGCGAACGTGAAGAGCACCGCGGCCGCGAAGCCGATGAGGCCCACCACGGCAAGGCCGGTGACGTTGAGCCAGACGCCGCCGATGATGAGCCACGGGGCGATGCCCGAGCCGAACTGCGCCGCTGGCACGATCGCCATGCGCAGCTTCATGGCCGGGTCACCGGCATGGTCCTGGACGGCATGCCCGACCTCGTGCGCGATCACCGCGGCGGCGGCTACCGACAGGCGCGTGGCCGTGGTCGAGATCCCGGCGGTCTCCAGGCTGCGCGCATCCGCAACCTGCGTGCTCACGCGCAGGACCTTGCCGCGCGGGTCGTAGTGGTCGGTCAGCTGGCCCGGTGTCGGCTCGATGCGGACATCGGTCAGGCCCTGGCGATCGAGCAACTGCCGGGCGAAGTCAAATGCGTTCAGGTTGATGCCGGAGTCGACCTTCGCCCACTTCGCGTAGGTGGCGCGAACCCGCCACGCCGCCCATCCGGTGATGGCCAGCGTCGGCAGCAGGACGACGACGATGTAGATCGGATCGAAAATCATGTGGGGCTCCCCACCTCCGAGGGGCTGCGGCGAGTATAGCCGAGCACGAAATTCAGCCGTGAGGCGTGACTTTGGGCACGCCACATGCCACGCACATGACCCCTGAATCAGCAGATTGGAGGGCTTCCATGCCCATCTTCGACCGATGGCGCGACGACCTTCGCGCCTCTCGCCGGCGCGCGGCTCGCAGCATCGACGAACCTTCGAGCCCGATCGGCCCGATCATTGCCGCCGTCGGCGGCGCGCTGGGCGGCGCGGCCGTCGCGCTCCTGATGGACCCGGCGAACGGCCGGGCGCGCCGCGCACGCCTCGTGGATCAGCTGGGCGCCAACGTGCGCGGTGGACGCCGCCGCACCGAGCGCATGGCCCGCGGCGTGGCCGCCAACATCACCGCGGTCGGGGCGCGCACCTCGGCTGCGATGCGCCCGCCGGCGCATCACGACGAGAACGACGCCACCCTCGCCGCCCGCGTCGAAAGCGAGCTCTTCAGTGACGCCTCGATACCCAAGGGCGGCCTCAACGTGAATGCCGAGAATGGGATCGTGATCGTGCGCGGCGAGCTCGCCGACATGGAGATGCGGGAGCGGCTCGAGACCGCGATCCGCCGGATCCCCGGCGTGTGGGAGGTGCACAACCTGACGCACCTGCCCGGTGAGCCGGCCCCGACCACGCGCTGAGTGTCCCTCAGGCTGGCGGCTGCGCCGCACCCAGGATGATGTGATCGCGCTGCAGGCCATTGCGCCACGCATCGGCCGGCATCGGTCGCCCGCCCTCTGGCTGCACCACCTCGAGCTCCAGGGCACCGATGCCGCACGCCACGCGGGGCGGCAGGCCCGGGAGGATGGCGCCGATTGGCACGTCGCTGACCCCGGCCACCGGATGCGCACGGCGTACGTGCAGGCGACGGTCATCGAGCGTCGTCCACGCGCCGGGCCAGGGCTGAAGCGCGCGCACCTGGCGGTCGATCTCTTCGGCGCTGCGATGCCAGTCGATCCAGCCGACGCCGCGCGTGAACGGTCGGATGAGCGTCGCTCGCCGCTCGTCCTGCGGCTCCGGCACGAGCTCGCCGCGCGCCCATCGCTCGAGCTCCGCTGGCACGCGCTCGGCGGCAAGCTGGGCGAGCGCTGCCTTCAGGGCGGGGGCCTCCTCGCGTCCGCCGAGCGGCATCCGCCACTGCGCCACGATCGGGCCGGCGTCGAGCTGCGGCGTCATGACCATGAGCGTGACGCCCGCCTCCGTGTCACCGGCCAGCAGCGTGGAGGCGACCGGCGCGGCACCGCGGTGGCGCGGCAGGAGCGAGGGATGCACGTTGAGCGGCGCCCGCGGAGCCAGATCGAGGATGTCCTCGGGCACGAGCTGACCGTACGCCACGAGGAGCAGGCCGTCGGGTGCGTAGTCGCGCAGCACGACGTGCGCTTCGTCGGATCGCAGGCGGCGCGGCGTCTCGACGCGCAGGCCCAGCTCGCGGCCGAGGTCGGCGATCGGCGATGCCCGCAGCTGCATGCCGCGACCGGCGGGGCGATCCGGCTGGCTCAGGACGAGGATCTCGTCGGCCATCCCGTCGCCGACGATTCGGCGCAGGAGCGGCGCTCCGAAGGCCCCGGTCCCGAGGAAGGCGATCCTGCGTAGCAACACCACTAGATGCCGGCGGCGGTCTCTTCCTCGACCTCCGCGGGGCTCTCGCTGACGCGGACCAGCTCCTCGAGCGACTCCAGGTGGTCGATGTACAGGATCCCGTTGAGGTGGTCGATCTCGTGCTGCAGCGCACGCGCGAAGAGCTCCTCGCCCTTGACGCGGATGTCCTTGCCGGTGCGGTCCTTGGCCTTGACGGTGACCCGCTCGTGCCGCCTCACTTCGGCCACGAAGCCGGGGATCGAGAGGCAGCCCTCCCAGTCGAGGATCTCGCCGCTGGCTTTGACGATCTGTGGGTTGATGAGCTCGGTGATCTTGTCCTCGAGCTCGATCACCGCGACCTGCAGCGGCACGCCGATCTGGTTCGCCGCCAGACCGATGCCCGGCGCATCGCGCATCGTTTCGAGCATGTCGTCGAGCAGCCGGTGCAGCGACGCGTCGATCCGCGTGACCTTCTTGGCGCGCTCCCGCAGGATCGGCGCCTCGGCGGTCAGGATCTGGCGGATGACCATGGCCGCATTGTACCGATGATCTAGAGCAACGATTCGGGATCGACATCGATGCCGATGCCCGCCGGGACAAGCTCAAGCGCCGCGGCTCGCGTCGCCGCATCCGGCGCCCGCAGCACGACCTGCATGCGCCAGCGCCCGGCGCGCCGGGCGACGTACGCCGGCAGCGGGCCGAGGACCTCCGTGCCTGCGATCGCCACCGCGGCCGCGGCCTCCTCCCCGCGCCGCTCAGCTCGCGACCGATCGGCGTCGACGATGATCAGCCGCGCCAGGACCGAGAAGGGCGGATAGCCAAGCTCCCGCCGGCGGCCGAGCTCCGCATCGGCGAACCCATCGACGTCGAGGCGGGCGGCGAAGCGCACCGCGTCGTGCTCGGGGGCATAGGTCTGGATCAGGACGCGGCCGGCACGCGGGCCGCGTCCCGCGCGTCCCGCGACCTGCGCCAGGAGCGCGAAGGTGCGCTCCGCGGCGCGATAGTCGGGCAGGTTCAGCGTCACGTCGGCCGCAACGACGGCGACAAGCGTCACAGACGGCAGGTCGAGCCCCTTCGCCGCCAGCTGCGTGCCGACCAGCACATCGGTCCGCCCCTCGCGAAAATCGTCGTAGATCGTCTCGAACCCTCGACGCGCCGCCAGCGCATCGCTGTCCAGGCGCGCGACGCGCAGCACCGGCGCCAGGCGTCGCAGCTCGGCCTCGACGCGCTGCGTGCCCGCGCCGAAATAGCGAATGCGCGGCGATGAGCATGCCGGGCAGCGCTCGGGTGGCGTCGCGGTGCGGCCGCAGTGATGACAGCGCAGCCGTCCACCCGCGAGGTGGAAGACCATGGGCAGGTCGCAGTCCGGACAGCGCACGCTCTCGCCGCAGTCGCGGCACAGGATGAACGTCGCAGCGCCGCGGCGGTTGATGAGCAGGATCGCCTGCTCGCCGCCGGGGCGCATGGCACGCAGCGCATCGGCGAGCGGCTCGGAAAAGATCGACCGGTTGCCGGCGGCAAGCTCGGCGCGCATGTCGACGATCTCGATCTCGGGCGGCTCACCGACCCGCCGCTCGGTGAGCCGCACGCGGTCGGCGTGGCCGCCGCGCACGCGAGCCAGCGTCACGATGTCGGGCGTCGCGCTGCCGCCCACGACGCCCGCCCCGGTCGCCGCCGCTCGCCGCCGCGCGACCCAGCGCGCGTCGTAACGCGGCGTGCGGTCCGACTTGTACCCGCCGTCGTGCTCCTCGTCGACGACGATCAGCCCGAGCGGCTCGACCGGCGCGAAGACGGCCGACCGCGTGCCGATCACGACCCGCGCCTCACCGCGCACGATGCGCCACCACTCGTCGTGGCGCTCGCCAGCTGAGAGCCCCGAATGGAGGACCGCGAGCGCCTCGCCGAACCGCGCCGCTGCCCGATCGGCGAGCTGCGGGATGAGCGACAGCTCCGGGACGAGCAGGATCGATCCGCGGCCAACCGCGAGCTCGGCCTCGGCCGCGGCGAGATACACGTCGCTTTTGCCGGACGCCGCGATCCCCTCGAGCAGCAGCTCACCGCCCGGCGCGAGGCTGGCGATCGCTGCGACGGCGGCCCGCTGCTCGTCGGCCAGCTCGTGTCGCTCCACAGCGCCAATGGCTCGGTGCGCGAGTGGATCGCGGGCTTCCGTCCGCCACGCCAGCTCGAGCAGACCCAGCTCGGCGAGGCGACGCGCCGGCGAGAGGAGCGCGGCCGCCTCGACGCCGATCTCGGCGGCGACCTCGAGCAGCGGATGCTCCGCCCCGTCGGCGATGGCCTCCAGGAGCGCCTCCTGGCGCGGCGCGCGGCGCGGCAGACGCGCTTCAGCGGCGAGGCGGCGCACGACGCGCACCCGCCGCTCACGCAGCTCGGCAGCGCGCAGCGACCAGCTCGCGCGAATCGCGCCACCGCGCCGGAGACCTTCGATCCAGCGTTCGCGGCCCTTGGCTGGGCCGTGGCGCTGCAGCGTCGCGTCGTCAAGCTCCCCCGCGATGACGAGCGGACGCAGGTCAGGCGGCAGGGCGCCGGCGTCGATCACGGTCCAGCGCCGCGTGAGCCTGCTCTCGAGGCCAGGCGGCAGCATCGCCGCCAGCGTCGTGCCAAGCGGCGCGCGGTAATACGCCGCGACCTGCTCCGCGACGGTGAGGAGGTCGACTGTCAGCATCGGGGCGCTGACCACCGCCTCGACCTCGCGCAGCTCGCGGGGCGCGTCCTCGGGGACGCCGGCGAGCAGGTAGCCGAGCGATGTACGCCGGCCGTATGGGACCAGGACGAGCGAGCCGGGGCGCGCATCGGCCAGCTCATCGGGCAGAAGGTAGGTGAAGGTGCGCTCCGGGCGGTCGGCGACCGCCTCGACCGCCACGCGAACCGTGCGCGCCATGCGCTACACGAGCGGGCGCCGCGGCGGCTCGCGGCGCGCCTCGGCCTGGATGATCTCCCAGATGCGGTCTGCGGCCTCGTCGGGGTGGCCAGTCTCGTTGACGATGACGTAGTCGTAATCGTCCGATGCCGCCATCTCCGCCACTGCGTTGTGGCGGCGGATGCGCAGGCTCTCCTCGTCCTCCGAGCCGCGTCGCTCGAGCCGCTCCTCGAGCGCCTGGATCGTGGGCGGCATGACGAAGATGAGCAGCGCGTCCGGGACCAGGCGCCGCACCGAGCGTGCGCCCTGCGGATCGATGGTCAGGATTGCGTCACGTCCCGCGGCCAGGATCCCGCGCACCTGGCCGATCGGCGTTCCATACCAGTGCCCATGGACGGTCGCGCATTCCAGAAGGCCACCCTCGTCGCGCAGGCGGATGAAGGCCGCCTCGTCGATGAAGTGGTAGTGGACGCCATCAATCTCGTCGGGCCGGCGCTCGCGGGTGGTGGTGGTGACGATCGGCACGACCTGCGGCTGCGCCTGTGCCAGCGCGCGCACGATCGTGCTCTTGCCGACCCCCGACGGGCCCGAGACGACGACGAGGAGCGGGTTCGGGAATGCCACGCTCAGGCGTCCTCGATGCTGGCGCCGACGCCGGAGGGCAGCGCGTCGGGGCCCAGGCGCATCGGGCCAACCGCCTCGAGGCAGCCGGCCAGGTCGGGCGGGAGCTGGCTCCAGGCGCGGAGGGGGGCGTCGTCGAGCGGACGACGCAGCCGCAGCCGTGCGGCATGCAGGAACTGGCGCTCCAGGCCACCCGGACCGATGCCGCCGCCGTAGCGCAGGTCGCCGACGATCGGCAGGTGCAGGAAGGCAAGATGGGCGCGGATCTGGTGGGTGCGCCCGGTGAGCGGGCGCAGCGCCAGCAGCGTGTGGTCGTCGTGCGTGCCGAGCACCTCGTACTCGGTCACGGCATCGCGGCCGGAGGCGGCGACCGCCATCCGCTGGCGGTCACGCGGGTCGCGACCGACCGGCGCTTCGACCCGTCCCCGCGTCGCCGGCGCCTCGCCACGCACCAGCGCGATGTACTCCTTGGCGATCGTGCGCGAGCCGAACTGCTCCATGAGGGACGCCTGGGCCGCATCGGTCTTGGCGACGAGCAGGAGCCCCGAGGTGTCCTTGTCGAGCCGATGCACGATGCCGGGCCGCTCGACGCCCGCGATCGAGCCGAGTGGCTGACCCTGGTCGCGCGCGCGGCCGAGCAGCGCATGCACCAGCGTGCCGGTCGCGTGGCCGGCGGACGGGTGGACGACAATCCCCGCCGGCTTGTCGACGATGAGCATCGCCGCGTCCTCGTAGGCGATGTGCAGCGGAATTCGCTCCGGCACGAGGGTCGGGTCGGGCGGCGCGCTGAGCTCGACCGCGACGCGCTCGCCGCCGAGCAGCCGATCGCTCGAGCGACGACGGTGGCCGTCGATCGTGGCGCGCCCGTCGCCGAGCAGGCGCTGCGCGTGCGCCCTGCTGATGCCCGCCACCGCAACCACCGCCAGGTCGGCGCGCCCGGCCGGCGCCGCTCCCTCGACGAGCCGCGATGCGGCGGCGGCGTCCGTCATGCGGTGACCGCCTCCTGCTGTCGATCGAGCAGCATGAGCACCACGACCAGGATGCCGATGCCGACCACGATCGACGAGTCGGCGACGTTGAAGGTCGGAAATCGAACGTTCCCGAACCCGACTGACACGAAATCGGTGACGTAGCCCTGGCGCAGGCGGTCGATGAAGTTGCCGAGCGTGCCGCCCAAGATGAGACCGAGCAGCGCCTGCAGCCACAGGCTGCGCCCGGCGAATGCCCGATGGAAGTAGACGATCATGCCGAGTGCGACGATCGTGACGACCAGGAAGAGCAGGGTCCCGCCCTGGAAGAGGCTGAACGCGGCCCCCTCGTTGCGGACGTGCCAGAGCATGATCACGTCGCCGATGACGCCGACGCTCGCGCCGAGGGCCATGTTGGCGACGATGAGCGCCTTGGTGAGCTGGTCAATGGCGAGTACCACGATCCCCACGGCGAGGAGGATGGGCAGCCCGATCGGGCGCCCGGAATGGTCGGTCCTGGCGGTGGTCATCGTCGAACGCAGCGTACCCTAGCGCGCTACTCGACGAACGCCGAGCCGCAGGCTGACGCCGTCGAGCTCCAGCGGCTCGATCCGCTCGCTGCCCTCGGCAGCCCCCGGTCCGATATCGAGCTGCTCGGCGAGTGTCTCGCCGGCGAGCCACGCGCGATGCGGTGCCAGGCGCGCCGCGACGTCGAGGTCGGCATCGATGCCGACCTCGATCCGATCGCTGACCTCATAGCCTGCCGCCTTGCGAAGGCTCTGCAGCGCATGCGCCACCTCGCGCGCTAGGCCCTCGGCGGCCAGCTCCTCGTCGATCGAGGTGTCGAGCGCCACGAGCAGATCGCCCTCCTCGGCCACCTCGTGGCCCGGCCTGGCTCGTGCCGTGAGCTCGAACGCGTCGGGCTCGAGGACGACCTCCCCCACCTCGACCCGACCGTCGTCGCGCAGCGTCCAGGCGCCTGAGCGGGCGCCGGCCATGATCGCGCCGACCGAGCGCCCATGCCGCGGGCCGACGATGGGCAGCAGCGGGTAGAGCGTGCGCTCGACCATCTCCGACTCGTCGCTGAGCGGCTCCAGTGAGCGCACGTTCAGCTCCTCGAGCACCTCGCCCACCAGCGCTTCATGCGTCGCCGCATCGGGGCTCAGGCGCTCCCCGTCGGCGGCCGGCAGCTTGACGCGCACGGTGCGCAGCGGCTGTCGCGTCCGGACCGATGACGCCGCGCGGGCGGTGCGGCCCAGCGCCACGATGCGCCGCGATCGATCCACCGCCCGCTCGAGCGCCGGATCATGGACCCCCTCGCCGCGTTCCGGGAAGTCCGCGAGATGGACGCTGTCGGGCGAGGCAGGATCCACGGCGGCGACCAGGTTCTCCCACAGCGCGTCGGCCAGGTGCGGCACGAACGGCGCGAGCAGCCGCGTGACGTCGACCAGGACGCCGTGCAGCGTCTCGTACGCCGCGCGCTTGTCCTCGTCGAGCTCGCCGCGCCAGAAGCGGCGCCGGTTGCGGCGCACGTACCAGTTCGACAGCTCGTCGACGAAGGCTTCGATCGCGTGGCAGGCGCTCTCGGCGTCGTAGCCGTCGAGCGCCGCGCGCACCTCGCCGATGAGGCCGTCGAGCCGCGAGCGGATCCAGCGATCCAGGAGCGTCCCGCGCGACGAGGGTGCATCGGTCCCGGACGGCGTCCAGCCGTCGACCCGCGCGTAGGTCACGAAGAAGGCGTAGGTGTTCCAGAGCGGCAAGAAGAAGCGGCGAACCACCTCGTGGCCGGGGCCGAACCCGAAGTTCAGGTTCGTGGCGGGCGGCGCGGAGGCGAACAGCCAGCGCATCACGTCGGCGCCGATCTGCTCGGCGGCGTCATCGAACCAGATCGCATTGCCGCGGCTCTTGTGCATCTCCTCGCCGTGCTCATCGCGCATCAGGGCGTAGGCGAACAGGTTGCGCGCCGGCGCCTCCCCGGTCATGACCGTGGACTCGGCGATGAGCGCATAGAACCAGTTCCGGAACTGGCCGGGGAACGACTCGCTGATGAGATCGGCGGGGTACCAGCGCGCCCACTTCTCGCGGTCGGTGCTCCAGCCCATGGTCGAGAGCGCCACGATGCCGGCGTCGAGCCACGGGTTGCCGACATCGGTCGTGCGCCGCGCGATGCCACCACAGCTGCCGCAGGCGATCTCGACCGCGTCGATCCAGGGCCGATGCGGCGAGTGCCCGTCGAACGCGTCCCAACCGGCCACGGCGCGCTCGTGGAGCTCGTCGCGCGAGCCGATCAGCTCCCAGCCGTCGCAGTCGGTGCACTCCCAGATCGGCAGTGCCAGCCCGTAGTAGCGCTTCTTGCTGATCATCCAGTCGCCCATGTTGCGCAGCCAGTCCAGCTCGCGCTCCTGCAGGCCGATGCCCTCGGGCAGCCAGCGCATCGAGCGCGTCGCCGCGCTGAGCGGCCCGCGCAGCGGGTCCATGCTGATGAACCACTCGTCGACGAGCCGGAAGAGGAGCTGGGTGCCGCAGCGCCAACAGACCGGGTAGCTGTGCAGGTACTGCTCTTTCGCCACGAGGAGACCCTTGCGCTCGAGGTCGGCGGTGACGTCGCGCGCCATATCCTCGGCCGCGTCGGAGCTCGCGCCGGCGTAGCGGCCGGTCTGCCAGCCGTAGCCGTCGCGGAAGACGCCAAACTCGTCGATCGGATCCAGGACCGCCAGACCCAGCGCCTTGCTCAGCGCAAAGTCCTCCTGCCCGCAGCCGGGGGCGATGTGCACGATGCCGGTTCCCTCGTCGTCACTCACCTCGTCCCAGGCGATGACGCGATGTTCGACCCCCTCGGTGACGGGCAGCTCGTCGAAGGGCCCCGCGTAGCGCAGGCCCACCAGCTCGGCGCCGGGCAGCTCGGCCAGGACCTCGGCATCGGGAGCCACGCGGCGCTTCGAGCCGGCGCTGACCCACCACTTCTGGCCCTCGCGCCCGGCGATGAGCTGGTACGTCAGCTGCGGCTGGACCGCGGCCGCGACATTGCTCGACAGCGTCCACGGCGTGGTGGTCCAGGCCAGCAGGTTTTCGCCCTCGTGACCCCCGCCGGTGAGCGGCAGGCGCAGCGTGACCGACAGGTGGCGCAGCTCGCGGTACCCCTCGGTCGCGATCTCCATGTTCGAGAGGCCGGTACCGCAGCGCGGGCACCATGGCATGACGTCGTGCCCGCGCCGCACCAGGCCACGGCGATGGCACTCGGCCAGGAAGGCCCAGATCGTGTAGTTGTTCTCGTCACTGTTGGTGTAGTAGCTGTTGTCCCAGTCCATCCAGTAGCCGAGTCGCTTGCTCTGCTCGGTCTGGATGCCCGCGAATTTCGCGACGCGCGCCTTGCACAGCTCGACGAAGCGGTCGATGCCGTATTCCTCGATCTGGCGCTTGTTGTTGAGCCCGAGCTGCTTCTCGACCTCGACCTCGATCCAGAGACCCTGGCAGTCGAAGCCGTTCTGGTAGCGCTGCCGCTCACCGAGCATGGTGTGGTAGCGCTGGAACAGATCCTTGTAGGTGCGTCCCCAGGCGTGGTGCACTCCCATCGGGTTGTTGGCCGTGATCGGTCCGTCCAGGAAGCTGAACCGGCGCTCGGAGGTTGCATTGCGTCCCAGGTAGCGCGCCATGGTGTCGCGCTGCCGCCACACCTCGATCTGGTCCCGCTCCAGGCTGGGGACGTCCAGCTTGCTCGATACCGGCTTGAACACCCGTGCGCCCGCTCCATCCAACAACAAATCCCGTCCCGAATCCGGGACGGGAGGCTCCGGCCCGATCGTCGCAGCCTCCCCCGGTGGTGTCAATTCGTGGCCATCACGGCATGAGCGCGCGGGCCGTGATGACGATCGCCACCATGGCGCTCATCACCACGAGGCCGACCAGGCGCGGCGCGGCGGCGCGGGCGATGATCGCCCCCAGCGCGGTGATCGGCCCGGCAAGTAATACGGTGAGTGCGACGGAGCGCAACCCGACGAGGTTATCGGGCAATGTGCCGATCCGATCCGCGCTGAACCAGCCGATCACCACGAGCGCCAGCGGCAGCGCAATGAGCCCGATGCCGCGAAGCCGACCGGCAGGCGGCAGGCTCAGCAGCCGGTCGATGCGCCGCCGGAGCCGGCTCCGGCGGCGACGGCGCGCAGGAGCTGCGGTCGCCACGATGGCCCGTTCGGCGACGGCAGGCGCCAGCATCGGAGCCGGCTCTGGCGTCGGGGCGTGAAGCTCGATCTCGCCGGGCGGGACGGCCGCGACGAGATCGACCGCCGTCTCGGGCTTTGGCTGCTGAGGGGCCCGGCGACGCGGCAGCGTCCAGCGTCGCCGCTCCGCCCGCTCGACTGCCTGGCCCTCGTTGCCCGCGCCGACCGCGAGGCCCGGGCTGACCGCATCCGTCGCGCCGCCCGCCTCCGCGTCGGCGGCGGCGCGTTCAGCCGCCGCCTCCTCGTCGATTCGCGCCGCTTCGAGCAGATCCCAGACGATCGATCGCTCGATGCCGGTGAGCAGCCGCGGCACCGGGTCGGACACCGCTGGAGCCGGAAACGGCACGCTCGCTTGTTCGGCGTCGACGACGCCGTCAGGCGGGCGGGCGGATTCCTCCTGCAGGAGGCCGATCTGGGCCAGGCTCTCGAGCAGCACCCGCTCGGAGCGAGGAGCGACGGCCAGCCGGCCGCGGTCGGTCGGGATCACGACGAGGGCGTCGACCGGAGCGAGGCGCACGACCCAGATCGGCTCGCGGTCGCGGAGCCGCGCCCGCCCGTACGCCCATGCCCGCGCACCGAATGCCGAATGGATCGGCACGGCATCAGCACCGGCAATCGCCAGGCGTGTCACGGGGCCGGTCGCGAGGACATGGCGGCGTGAACCCAGGATCGACCCGACGCGCAGCCCATCCTCGGTCACCTCGAGCCGGATCGAGAGCAGCGCGAGGCCCAGCGCCAGGCCCAGCGCGACAGCCACGCCGCCGAAGATGGCCAGGACCAGCCCCCCCGAGCCATGGAGCAGGATGAGACCCGCCGCGATGGAGAGCCCGCCGGCGGCGATCGCGACGAGCGGCAGCGCGAGCAGCCGTGGCAGCGAGCGCGCCAGCGGGATGCGTGCGATGGCAGCCGGCCCGGACATCGGTCAGGCCTTCTCGGTGACGCGGTACTCGAGGTACCGCCCGGTCAGCAGCCGCGTCTGTGCGTCAAGCGCGGGCAGGTTGCTGAAGAAGATGCCCACGAATGGCAGGCCGATCCACTGCAAATGGCTCAGCAGCCGCTGTCGAAAGCCCCACTCCGCCGGACGCGGCGGCACGATCTTGATCTCCACCACGATGAGCACCACGAGCGCCACGAGACCCACGGTCAGCATCGCGCTGGCATACAGCGGCAGGTTCTGGCCCAGGGTCGTCTGCGCGAACGCCGGGTTGAGCACCAACGGCAGCGCCGCGCCGAACATGATGACGAACGGCGCGATGGCCCAGTTGATGTGCTCGCCGAACAGGTTGACGACGCGCCACACACGCGACAGGACCGGGATCTCGTGATGCCGTAGCGCATTCCTTACGACGTACGGGATGTCCGTCACGCCCCACGCCCAGCGCCGCGCCTGCATGTATTGCGTCGCCAGCGAGCGCCAGTACGTCTTGGCGCGCACCGCATCGCCGTAGATCGGGATGAAGAGCGGCACGGCACGGAAGCGGTCGCCGTAGGTGAAGTAGCACTTCCAGTAGAAGCGGCTGTCCTCCGGAATCGCATCGGTCGCCCAGTAGCCCACGTCATGCACGACCTTGAGCGTGGTCGAGTAGCTGCCGAACGACTGCAGCTTCTCCGGCAGGACGCTGCGCCACATCTGCATCTGGGTGAGCACCGCCGCGAAGAGGCGCAGCAGCATGGGCGCGGCCCACAGGTTGTTGTGGAAATACGGGATCGGCTGGTAGAGCTGCGTCTCGCGGTTGGCGTCGGTCAGGTGCATCCAGGTCAGGTAGGCGAAATACTGCGGATGCACCCGGTAGTCGGCATCGAGGTCGGTGATCAGGATCTTCGAGGGATCCATGCCGCGCTCGCGCACCAGCAGCCGATACAGGTAGCGGCCGCCGAACGCCATGGCGCTGCTCTTGCCGACCACGATGCCCGGTTCGAGCGGATCGAGGATATGGATGAACTCGCCGAAGGCGCCGGCGAACTCCTCGCGCAGCTGCGCGACGTTGGCGCGACCCTGCGTGTCCTCGACGCGGGTGATGATCGCCACGATCTTGCGCTGGGTCGGCCACGCGGCGCGCGCCAGCGCGGCCACCGTCTCGCGCAGCTTGTCGAGCGACTCGGTGTAGGTCGGGATCAGCGCCAGGTGGATGTATGCGTCGTGGTCGGGCGGCATCACGCGGTCGCGGTCGAGCGCCTCGAGCGCACGCAGCTCGTCGCGGATTGCACGGCGTTCGGCACCGATGCCTCGCTGGGCAGCGCCGGCGACGGCGCCGTACGCGCCGCGGGTCGAGCGACGCAGCTGCGCGAGCCGGGCCCCGAGCGCCAGGCGTCGCGCGGGACGGTCATCCAGGGTCGCGACGCGACGTGTCCAGTCGACGGCGGTCACCTCACGGATACGTCGGAAGGCCACCACGACGGCGCCGGCGAACCAGAAGGCGCGGCAGACCCAGTAGAAATCGAAGCTCAGGACGAAATAGGCGACGAGCCACGGATAACTGAAGCTGAGCCAGATCGGCGCGATGATGATGGCCCAGCTAATGAGGCCCGGGACCATCTCGAGCAGCCGCTCGAAGCCGCGGTATCGATCGTCGCTGCCTGCCTCCGCCATGGACCTCCCTCGGCGGCGCCGGGGCGGCCGCAGTGTGCTCGCGCTCAGTAGACCGGCGTGAGCCAGCTGCGATACGCGTCGCTGCGACCGCGCACGGCGTCGAAGTACAGGCCCGACAAGCGGCGCGTGATCTCTCCCACGCGCCCGTCGCCGACCGCGCGTCGATCGACGTCGATGACCGGCGAGATCTGCGCCCCTGTGCCGCACAGGAACACCTCGTCGGCGACGTACAGCTCGGTCCGATCGATCGATCGCTCGACGACCGGGATCTCCAGTACATCGCGCGCCATGGTCAGCAGCGCGCGGCGGGTGATGCCCTCCAGCACGTTGTCGGTCACCGGCGGTGTGATGAGCGTCCCGTCGCGCACCATGAACAGGTTCTCGGCGCTGCCCTCGCTGACGTGACCATCGGCGGTGAGCACGATCGCCTCGTCAAAGCCGTTCAGCTGCGCCTCGGTCTTGGCGAACGCGCTGTTGACGTACGCGCCGGTGATCTTGCCGCGGGCCGGGATCGCGTTGTCATCGGTCCTGCGCCAGGAGCTCACGTGCGCTCGGATGCCGCCCTCGGTGTCGATGTACTGGCCGAACGGGATGGCGAAGATCGTCACGTCGGAGTCCAGGTTGTGCAGGCGAACGCCGATCACCTCGCTCGACTTGTAGACGAGCGGCCGCACGTAGACATCCTCGCGCAGGTTGCTGCGGCGCAGGATCTCGAGGGTGATCTCGGCCAGCTCCTCGGGCGACTGCGCGACATCCATCATGAGCACCTTCGCCGAGCGCCGGATGCGCGTGTAATGCGGGATCAGGTCCAGCGCATAGAGCTGCTCATGATCCGCGTTCCAGTACGCGCGTACGCCCTCGAAGACGGCCGTGCCGTAGTTGAATGCGTGCGTCATGACGCTGATATTCGCGTCGCGCAGCGGTACGAACTCGCCGCGGAAGTAGGCCCACAGGTCGGTGGTGAGGTCCGCGGGGGGCGTCACGGGAGCAGTCTCCTGCTGGAGCACGGGGAATCACCTCAGGTACGGGCGGCTCGGCGACTGCACAGTATACCGGGGGTGTCGCCTCCGGGCTTCAGACGCCGCTCAGTGCGGAACTGCCGTCGTCCCCAGCGGCGTGAAGAGCGCAAGACCGATGTAGATGAGGTAGAGCGGCCCGCCGATGAGGAGTGTCCAGGCGGAGAGACGATGCTTGCGCAGCATGTTGCCGAAGATCAGGATCGTCGCGCCGATGGCCACGCCGGCCGACGCGAAGCTGAGCGCCGTGTCGGCGGTGAACGTCCAGCTCGTGAAGACCATGCCCAGGACGGCCGGCACGCAGGCCTGGAAGACCATGGCGCCGGTGATGTTGCCCATCGCCAGCGTGTCCTTGCCGTTGCGAACCCAGAGCACGCTGTTGAACTTCTCGGGAAGCTCAGTGGCGATCGGCGCGATGATGAGCGCCAGGATGGTCGGATCCAGGCCGATCACGGTCGACAGGTGCTCGACCGCTCCCACGAAGACCTGTGCCCCGACAATGATGAGGGCAAGGGCCAGCACGACCTGGCCGATGATGAGTCGGGTGCTGGGCGCTGATCCGAGGAGGCTGTGCTCTCCGGGGAATGCGTCAAGGTGCAGCTCGCTGGACTTCGGCTCACTCGGCTTCGGGGCGAGCCGGCTCAGGTGGAGCCGGTTGAGCTCGCTCGCCTCGCCAGGCTCCGCCGCGTCGCGGAAGTGGGCCCGGACGTAGACCGCGTACAGGACGATCAGGCCGGCGGCCGCCACGAACTTGACCCAGTGCAGCGGTTCAGGCAGAAACGCGGTCCCGATGGCGATCCCGTAGCCCACGATGAAGAAGCCGACGTCGCGGCCCAGGATCGTGACGTTGACGCGCATCTCTGTCCCGCGACGGCCGCGCCGCGCGAAGATGATGATGGCGATGCCGGTCACGAACATCGCGAGCGTCGCGAGCATGAACGGCGCGCCGAGGATGGCGCCGAGGCCGATGGCGTGCGAGGTCTCACTGTCCCCGCCGGAGATCACCGGTCCGAGGATCGCGATGACCGGGATCAGCGTCTCGGGCATGGCGGTCGCGACCGCCGCGAGCACGCTGCCCACGGCACCCTCAGCCAGGTTGAGCCGGTGCCCGAGCCATTCGATGCCGTTCGTGAACAACTCGGCGGCGACCAGGATGATGGCCAGCGAGACGGCCAGGAGAACGAGATCCACGTGCTGAATCAGCCCCTATATCGGGCGGCGGCGGGGTTCACGGTCGCAGATGCTGCGGCGCGTACGGCAGAAGCGCAACGTGACGCGCTCGCTTCAGGGCGGTGGTCAGCATGCGCTGGTGGCGGGCGCAGGTGCCCGTCTTGCGACGCGGCTCGATCTTGGCGCGCTCGCTCAGGTAGCGACGGAGGCGGTTGACCTCCTTGTAGTCGATGCTCTCGGCCTTGTCGACGCAGAAGTTGCAGACCTTGCGCCGGCGGCGATCTCGGTAGTAGTCGGCCGTCTCACGGCGCGAACGGGGGCTTGCCATGGTGTCGTGTGTCCTCGCTGGTCAGCGTGTGCTTGTCAGAATGGAATGTCGTCGACGTCGACCATGTCGGCGTCCGGGGAGGAGCGGCGTTCGCCTCCTGGCGCAGCGCGCGGACGGACCTGGGCCGGCTGCCCGCCGCGGTCTCCCGCTTCGGAGCTCCCGCCGGAGCCGCCGCCGAAGCCGCCCTCCTCGTCGCGCCCGCGGCGCTCCAGGTTGACGACGCGCGCGAAGCGCAGCTCCAGGCTCGTGCGCTTCTGCCCGTCATTGCCGTCGTACTCGCGAGCGCGCAGCTGGCCCTCGGCGTAGATCTTGTTTCCCTTGCGCAGCTGTTCCGCCAGCCGCTCGGCGGCCTGGTCCCAGACCTCGACCCGGATCCAGAGCGTCTCCTCGATCCATTCGCCATCGGGACCCTTGCGGTTGTCGTTGACGGCCACGCGGAGGTTGGTCACAGCCTTGCCGCTGGGCGTGTAGCGCAACTCTGGGTCGGCGCCCAGGTTGCCAATGATCTGCATGCGGTTGAGCGTCATGATCGGGTCTCCCTCACTCGCAGGTGGTCAGGAAGGGTCGGACGTCGCGCCCTCGCGCTCGTCCTCGGGGACTGCATCGGGCTCGGCGTCCACGTCGGACGCTGCCTCCGCGGCCTCGTCCTGAGGCGCAGCCGGAGCGGCCGCATCGGTCGCAGCAGCAGCATCGGCCGGCTGGGGTGATGCACCGTTTTCGAATGCCGCGGCCGGCTCGGTCGCAGCAGCAGTCGCATCGGCCGCCTGGGGTGATGCACCGTTCTCGAATGCGGCGGCCGGCTCGACGGCATCGGGCAGGTCATCCTCCGACTGGCCGGGGCGGTCCTCCAGGACCGTCACGAGGTGCCGCAGGATCTCCTCGCTGATGAGCATGCCGCGCTCGAGCTCGCGCACGTGTGATGGGTCGATGTCGAAATGCAGCAGGAAGTAGCTGGCATCGCGATGGTGCTTGATGTCGTACGCGAGGCGGCGCTTGCCCCACGGCGAAACCTTGGTGAGGGCACCACCGGCATTGACGATGGCCCGCGTGACCTTCTCGACGGCGGACTGGAGCTTGTCTTCCTCCAGGTCCGGCCGGAGCAGCAACATGAGTTCGTACCGGCGCATGAGCCGATCTCCTCCTCTCTCTGGGCTTGCGACCGCGGACCGATGCGACATCGTGCGGCGGCAGAAAGGAGCCCGTGGACATGAACGTGCCTCCACTGGCGGGAGGCTTGCAGGGGAGTATAGGTCCAAGCCGCCCATCGGGCAATCAGCCCGAACGGGCGATCACGGCACCCGAACGTATACTGCGCAACGGAACGACTGCCACCCGCCGCGGAGAACCGATGCCCGCCAATCCGATCCTGCTCTGCCTGCCGACCGATGCGCTGCGCGAGCGCGTGCAGCACGCGCTGTCCGGCGCCGGCTATCAGATCACCACGGTCGCCACCGCCCCGGCCGCAGTCGCCACGCTCGGTGACGGACCGATCGACCTCGTCGTGGCCGAGGGGCTGCCGATCCTCGGAGCCATCGGCGCACTGCGTACGGCGGCCGACACCAGCCCGACCCCGGTCTTGGTCCTGGCCCCGCCCGGCGACGTCGAGTCGCGCATCGCGTTTCTGGAAGCCGGCGCCGACGACGTCATCAGCACGACCTTCGCGCCCCGTGAGCTCGAGGGGCGGGTCGAGGCCCTCCTCATCCGCTACGGCAGGCTGCGACCGATCGCCGAACGCGGTGCCGCCGCCGGTGACATCGTCGCCTTCTTCTCGCCCAAGGGCGGGGTCGGCACCACCACGCTGGCGGTCAACACCGCGGTGCTGCTGGCGGGCGGCGGCGCGGCGACGGCGCAGCACGCGGGGGCGCGCGTCCTGCTCATCGATCTCGACCTGCAGTTCGGGCAGGTGGCCACGCACCTCAACCTCTCGCCGCGCTACGACATCGGCGTGCTCGCCAACGACGAGCAGGCGCTGGCCGATCCGGAGCAGGCACGCACGTATCTGACCGCACACTCATCGGGCGTCCAGATCCTCGCCGCGCCGGCCAATCCGGATGTCGACGCGCGCATCACCGTCGATCACCTGGACCGCGCGCTGAGCGTGCTGCGGCCCTCGTTCGACCACGTCGTGGTGGACTTGGGCAGCCGCCTCGACCCGCGCGCGCTGGCGGTCCTGGAGCAGGCCGAGACGCACGTCTTCGTCATCTTCCCGGAGATCGCCGCCCTGCGCGCGACGAGCCTGGCGCTGGGGTTCCTGGCGGAGACGGCCATGCTGCGCGCCAAGACGCACTTCGTGGTCAACCACATCTTCCCCAAGGAGCTGCTCAAGACGCGCGACGTCGAGAACCTGCTCCGCGCTCGGCCCGCCGCCGAGATCCCCTATACCGAGGTCGACATGATCCGCGCCGCGAACGAGGGCGTTCCGGTCGTCCTCTCACGCCCCACGTCGCCCGCCGCACAATCCCTGCAGCGCCTGGCACAGACGATCCTGGGCATCGACACCGGCACGCCGGCCGATGCGCGCAGGCAGGATACCCGGCGCGGCATCTTCGGCCGACGCTGAGCGTGGGTGGTGCCGGAGGAGGGACTCGAACCCCCATGCCTTTCGGCCGCCGGGTTTAAGCCGGCTGCGTCTGCCATTCCGCCACTCCGGCGAGGGCGCACATTCGTGCTCAAATGAGATGGAGGCGACGACGGGAATCGAACCCGTGTACACGGTTTTGCAGACCGCTCCCTGGCCACTCGGGCACGTCGCCGTAGGTTCACCGCCACTGCCCGACGGCTGGCTGCCCCGCGAGGATTCGAACCTCGGTTCACGGATCCAAAGTCCGCTG